>CAZXLV010000089.1:0-10460 GCA_964641405.1 uncultured Limnobacter sp.
GTGCTCGCTCAATCCGCAGGTCGACCGGCTGGTGCTGGTGTGCGACATGGTGATCGATGGACGCGGGCAGATTCGCGCCTATCAGTTCTATGAAGCCGTGATGCATTCGGCGGCGCGGCTCACCTACGACGAGGTGTGGTCGATGCTTTCGGGCGGTGCGGGCCTTGCCTTGTCTGCGAACCGGGCGGCGCTGCTGCCGCATCTGCGCAACCTGCACGAGTTGTATCGCGTGCTGTCGGCGGCGCGCGCGGCGCGTGGCGCCATCGACATCGAGACGGTGGAAACCCGCATCGTCTGCGACCCCGCCGGTCGCATCGAACGCATCGTGCCCAGCCAGCGCAACGATGCCCACAAGCTGATCGAGGAGTGCATGCTCGCGGCCAACGTGTGCACCGCCGACTTCATGCAGCGCAGCGGCCATCCCGGCCTGTATCGCGTGCACGAAGGACCGACTCCGGAACGACTTCTTGCGTTGCGCGAGTTCCTGCGCACGGTCGGCCTGTCGCTGGGCGGGGGCGAGGATCCGGGTCCGGCCGACTATGCCGAACTGGCCACGCAGATCCGTGCGCGCCCCGACGCGATGCTGCTGCACACGATGCTGCTGCGCTCGATGCAGCAGGCGATCTACACACCCGACAATTCGGGCCACTTCGGACTGGCCTACGCCGCCTATGCGCACTTCACCTCGCCGATTCGACGTTACCCGGACCTGCTGACGCATCGGGTGATCAAGGCGCTGCTGCGCGGCCAGCGCTACGTGCCGCAATTCGGCGACGGTGCGGGCGGCGCTCCGGGGGCGGCGCGCGAAGCCGAACACGAGAATTGGCAGATGCTCGGCGTGGTCTGCTCCAACAACGAGCGGCGCGCTGACGAGGCCTCGCGTGACGTCGAGGCCTGGCTCAAGTGCATGTATGTGCGCGAGCGGGTCGGCGAGCAGTTTACGGGCCATGTCACCGGGGTTGCGCCGTTCGGCGTGTTCGTGACCCTCGACGACTTGTATGTCGAAGGGCTGGTGCACGTGTCCGAACTCGGCGGCGAATACTTCCAGTACAACGAAACCACTCACGAGTTGCGCGGCGAGCGCACTGGGCGTCGCTTCCGGCTCACCGACGCGATCGATGTGCAGGTGTCGCGGGTCGACCTGGAGGCGCGGCGCATCGAGTTCAGGCTGGTCGAACGGGTCGACTTTCGCGCACTGAAGCGCATGCGCCAACGCGAGGCCGGCGACGAGCAGGCGGCCAGCGCCGCCGCGCCGGGCGTCGTCGTGCAACCGGATATCCGGCTGCCGCCGGCGACCGCGGCGACGACGGCGACGGCGGCGACGGCGGTGCCGGACGCAGCGCCTGGCTCGCCAGGGCGAATCGGCAGCGGCAAGGCCGCGGGCAAGGCGGCAGGCAAGGCAGCCAAGCCGATGACCGCTGCGGTGCGCCGAGCCCGCGAGGAGCGCCTGGCCGCCCGCCGCAGTCCCGGCGCGACCGCCGGCGCGCGGCGCAAGCGTCGCGATTGAGGGAGTCCCGGGTGCTGCTCCATGGCTTCCATTCGGTGATGGCGCGCCTGCGTCGTGCGCCCGAGGGCGTGGGCGAGTTGTACATCGATGCCGCGCGCGACGATGCGCGGGTGCGCGAGCTGGTCAAGCTGGCCCAGGACGCCGGCGTGCGCCCGCATTTCGTGCCTGCCGCCCGCCTGGCCAGGCTGTGCCCGGGTCGACGTCACCAGGGCGTGGTGGCGATTGCCGAGGCCAGCGCGCCCTCGCTCACGCTGCACGAGCTTCTCGACGGCATGGGCGCATCGGCGACGCTGCTGCTGCTCGATGGCGTGACCGATCCACGCAACCTGGGCGCCTGCCTGCGGGTGGCCGACGGCGCCGGTGCGGCAGCAGTGATCGCGCCGAAGGATCACGCCTGTGCGCTCACCGAGGTGGCCATGCAGACGGCCAGCGGGGCGGCCGAGAGCGTTCCCTACATCATGGTGACCAACCTCGCGCGCGCCATGGACGAGATCGCCGAACGCGACATCTGGCTGATCGGCAGCGACGATGCAGCGCCGGTGATGCTCTACGAGCAGGCGCTGCCGGCCTCGCTTGCCTGGGTGCTTGGGGCCGAAGGCCGCGGCATGCGCCGCCTGACGCGCGAACGCTGCGACGCGCTGGTGCGCATCCCGATGCTCGGCGAGGTCGACAGCCTGAACGTGTCGGTCGCCGCCGGCGTGGTGTTGTACGAAACGGTGCGCCAGCGCCTTCAGCGCTGAGACGGCACCGTCCCCGCGGCGCGAAGCCGCGCACGATACACCCAGGGTGCCAGCGGCGCGGGGTCTCGCCACAGTCCGATGCCGGCGAACCGGGCCTGGCGCTCGGCGCGTGCGTAGCGACGCGCGGCGCCGGCGGCGAGGTCGGCATCGTAGCGCGCGAAGTGCCATGCCAGGCCGGCGCGCAATTGTGCCAGGCCGACGTCGCGCCCCGCCACGAAAACACGACCCACGATGCGCCCGAAGGCATCGACCTTCACGGCCTCGATGCGCACTTCGCGTTCGTGCAGCAAGGTCCGCAGGGCGAGCCTCGACACGTCGGCATAGGCCTGGTGACGTTCGGGTGCATCGATGCCGGCAATGCGCACGCCGTAGCGGCGCTGTCCGGCGTCGCTCACCAGCAGCGAGTCGCCGTCGTAGACCTCGAGCACGTGCGCATCGAGCAGGCGCGGCATCGCCCGTGCGCTGGCGGTGACGGTCGTGCCGGGCATGGTGGCGAGGTCGCCCGCCGGCGCCGCCGTGCTGGCGCCATGCGCCAGCAGCGCCAGCAGTGCCATTGCACCGGCGCACCCGATGCGGTGCGCGCTCGCCCTCACTGGTGGCGGGCAGGAGTGCGCGAGCGCGAGGTGCCGCGGGCGTGCAGGGCGCGCCAGAACGACAGCAGGGTGGCTCCCCGCGTGGCCATGCGCCAGCCCAGTCGCACGCCGCCGAGCATGCGGCGTCCGCGGCGGCTGGCGACGAAGGCGGTGGCGGCCACGGCCCCCAGCGCCAGCGTGAGCGGATGCTCGGCCAGTCGCCGCAATCGTGCAACGGCGCTGTCGATGCGATCCAGTGTTGGTTCGACGCGCCGCCAGTGCCCTTGGAGCGCGTCGCGCTGGCGCGCGCTGCGCTCGCGCAGGCGCGCCTGGCGTTGCCCGGCGCTCTCGCGCGGCGCGGCCTTGGGCGCGGTTTCGCTCATGACCCGCTCATCGGCGCAGGTGGGCGATGTCCTGCTGAAGTTCGGCGCGCGTGGCCTCGAAGGGCCTGGGGCCGGTGCGCACCACGCGGCGCGCCGCCAGCAGGCAGCCGCCGCCGGCGAGCAGGTAAACCAGCATGACCGCGACAACAGCCGCCAGCCGGTGGCTTTCCCAGAAAATCGCGATCACCAGCACCGAGGCGAACACCAGCGCCAGCGCGAGCATGAGGGAACCCGCCAACAGCAGCAGCGTGAGCCTGCGCAAGCGCGCGCCCTGCAACTCGACGTCATTGCCGAGCAACTCGATCCGGGTCTCGGCGATGGCGAGCAGGCTGGCCAGGACAGCCCGCATGCGCGCCGCCAGGGAGAGGCCTTCGTCGAGCGGGTGCATCGCGTAGCGGGCTGCGCTTGCCGGGTCGGTTCAGGTCTTCTCAGCGCCGGGCGATCAACAGGCCGATCAGCAGGCCGGCACCGGCGGCGATGCCGACTGCGGTCCAGGGATGCTCATGCACGTATGCGTCGGTCTCGAGGGCGTGGCGGCGCGCACGCTCGACCACCGCGCGTTCGGCATCGGCCAATCCTTCCTTTGCCGCGCTCAGGCTGCGCTCGAGACGCTCGCGCGCGGCACCGAGGTGTTCGCCGCCTTGCCGGGTGGCTGCCTTCAGGACTTCCTCGGCATCGCTGGCCAGCGCGCGCATTTCCTCGGCCAGTTTCTGGCGTGCTGCCTCCACGCGTTCGATCGATTCCATGATTCATTCTCCTGCAAGGATGAGGCCGGCCGTCGTTCAACGAAACACCAGCACCGGGATGCTCGAATGCGTGAGCACCTTGTTGGTCTCGCTGCCCAGGACCATGGCGCTCAGCCCGCGCCGGCCGTGGGAAGCCATGAAGATCAGGTCGCAGCCTTTCTCGCGCGCCACGTCGATGATCGCACGATAGGGCTGCGTGTGCCGGATCGATATCGTCTCGCATTTTATGCCGGCGGCGACAGCGGCCGTCTGTGCGGCACCGAGCACGTTCGCGGCAGTTTCCTCGGTGACCTTCATGAACTCGGCGAACGATCCTTCCCCGGCGGCCGGAAATTCGGCGAACGCGGGCGGGATGTACTCCGGCATCACGTGCAGGGCGGTGAGTTGTGCGCCGGTTTCCCCGGCGAACTTGATCGCGCGTTCCACCGCATCGCCCGACAGTTTCGAGCCGTCGGTAGGAACCAGCAGGTGCTTGAACATTCGAACTCTCCTTGCAGGATGGGCGTGTTCGATCGTAGCAGGTTACAAACCGTTACCGGTTGTGGCCGGGCGGCCATTTTCCGGATCGGCCGCCGGGGTACCGTGTGGGCAGGGTCGCGCGGCAAGGTCCGCTTGCCGGCAAGCCCTCACGCCTGGAGTCCGACATGCCGAACCAACTTGCACCGAGCGCCGCGGCTGGTGCGCGGGACATGCCACCACTGGTCGTGGTGCACGATGCAGGAGAGGCGGAGCCGCGCGGCGGCGCCGATATCCTGCTGTCGCGCATCGGTGGCACGCCGCGACGTGTGCGGCGTGGCGAGTTCCTGTACCGCGTTGGCGCGAGCTTCCAGGCGCTCTACGCCGTTCGCGCCGGCTCGTTCAAGTCGGTCCTGCTCACCGAAGACGGTCGCGAGCAGATCACCGGCTTCTACCTGGCTGGCGACGTACTCGGGCTAGACGGGATCGGCGCCGAGAGCTACGCCGGCGATGCGGTGGCGCTCGAAGACGGAGAGGTGGTCGAGATCCCGTTTCGCGAACTCGACGCGCTGGCGGGCCGCGATCCCGGCTTGCAGCGCAGCCTGTTCCGCATGCTGGCCTCGGAGATCCAGCACAAGCGATCCCTGATGCTGTTGCTGGGTTCGATGCGCGCCGAGGAGCGCCTGGCCGCCTTCCTGATCGATCTGTCGCAGCGCATGGCAGCGCGCGGCTTTTCCGCGCAGCGCTTCATCCTGCGCATGACGCGCGAGGAGATCGGCAGCCTGCTCGGCCTGAAGCTCGAGACGGTGAGCCGGATCCTGTCGCGCTTCCAGGGCGAGGGCCTGATCCTGGTTCGCAATCGCGAGATCGACATACTCGCCATGGGAGACTTGCGCGGCGTCATCGGGCGCGGCGAATTGCGGCGCGAGCGCCAGGCCGCCTGATCCTAGTCGTCGAGCGCCCGGCGCAGCATGCGCGCCAGTTGATCGATCCGGTAGGGCTTGGCAAGCAGTTCGACGCGGCGATTGAGCACCTCGGGCAAGGGCAGTGCATCGGGGGCAAATCCCGAGGTGAACAGCACACGCAGCGACGGGCGAAGCGCGAGCGCCTCGCGCGCCAGCGTTGGTCCATTGATCTCACCGCGCAGGATGACGTCGCTGAACAACAGGTCGATGTCGCGCCCGCCGGCGAGCAGTTCGAGAGCGTGCGGAGCATCCGAGGCCTGCAGCACCTGGTAGCCGAGTTGTTGCAGGAAGGCCACCACCACCTCACGCACGCCTTCATCGTCCTCGACCACCAGAACCGTTTCCGTGCCGCCGCGGTACGCCGGATCGGCGCGGCTTGCCCCCTCGGATGTGACGGACTGGTCATCGATCGGCAGGTAGAGCCGGATGCTGGTTCCGCTGCCCGGCTCGCTGTGCACCTGGATGTGGCCGCCCGATTGCTTGACGAAACCGTAGACCAGGCTCAAGCCCAGGCCGCTGCCCTTGCCGCTTTCCTTGGTCGTGAAGAACGGCTCGAAGGCGCGCGCGCACACCTCGGGCGGCATGCCGGTCCCGGTGTCGGTGACAGCGATCATGACGTAGCGACCCGGCGCCAATCCTTCTCCGCGTGCAGTGAATCCTTCATCGAGAATTTCGCTGCGCGCTTCCAGGGTCAGCAGGCCGCCGTCCGGCATCGCGTCGCGCGCATTGACTGCCAGGTTCAGCAGCGCGGTGTCGAGCATGCCCGGGTCCGCCCTGAGCATCGGCAACTCGTCCGCGACATTCGCGCGCACCTCGATCTGGGAGCCGAGCGTGCGGCGCAGGATATCGGCCAGCCACTGCAGCAACTGACGCACTTCGATGGCGCGCGGCTGCAGGGTCTGGCGTCGCGAGAAGGCCAGCAGCTTGCGCGTCAGGTCGGCGCCCCGGCCGGTAGCGCGCAGGGCGGCCTTTGCCAGCCGTGCCGACAGCGCATCCGACGCCAGGCGCTCCTCGAGGATCTGCAGGTTGCCCGAGATCACCGTGAGCAGGTTGTTGAAATCGTGCGCGACGCCGCCGGTGAGTTGGCCTAGCGCCTCCAGGCGCTGCGACTGGAAGAGCTGCCGTTCGGCGTGCTCGCGCTGCAGGGCTGCGCCCAGCGTGTTGGCCACGGCTTGCAGGAAACTCGCATCCTCGCGCGTGAAACTGCGCAAGCTGCGGTGACCCGCGACCAGGATGCCGGGGTATTCGTACTCGCCGGGAATGGCGCACAACATGGCCACGGCCAGGCCGGTTTCGGCCAGCAGCGGCGTGCCCTGCCCCGGCGCATTGCTTGCACCGCCGATCACGAGCGCTTGCCCGATGGGATCGCCGCGCGGGCCGCCATAGTTGCCCAGGCGAGCGCTCATCGCGACACGCGCCTGATCGTCGAACCCGATGCTCGCGCCGGGCTCGAATGGCCCCTCGGCACGGTCGCGCCGGGCCACCAGGGTGCAATCGACGCCCAGGTGCTGCGCCACCAGCCGGCACGCCTCGTGCAGGATCAGCTCGAGTTCCTTGTTGGCCAGGGCGAGCCGTCCGAAGTCGGCGATCGCGTCGTTCTGGCGCGCGCGAGCGAGCAGGTCCTGGGCGCGCCGCAGGTCGCTCACGTCGCGCACGCTCGCACAGACCAGCTTGCGCGAGCCGTGGTTGAACGGGCTCAGGCTGATTTCGACCGGAAACTCGCGTCCGTCGCGGTGTTGTGCGCGCAGTGCGAGATTCATGCCCATCGGTCGCGACTCCGGCCGGGTGGCGTAGATGCCGCGATGGCGCTGGTGTTCATCGCGAAAGCGGTGCGGAATCAGGACCTCGATCGGCTGGCCGATCAACTGCGCGATCGGATAGCCGAACAGGGCCTCGCTTTGCCGGTTGGCGAGATGGATGAGGCCCCGGTCGTCGACCACGATCAGGGCGTCGGCAGCGTTGTGAAAGATCTGCTCGAACTCGGAACCGGAGTCGGTCGCGCCAGCCGGCGGGTCGGACGATGAGGCAGCCACGGTTTCCAAGTGCGGGCCCCGGCAGTCGCTTACGTCGTCTCAGATTGCCGAGACGCGCGGCGCGAACAGATAGCCGACGCCGCGCACCGACTTGATCAGTTCGGGATCGGCGGGGTCGCGCTCGATCTTGCGCCGCAGGCGGCCCACCTGCACGTCGATGGCGCGATCGAAGGGCCCCGCTTCGCGCCGGTGCATGATCTCCATCAGGCGGTCGCGCGACAGCGCACAGTTCGGATGGCGCACGAAGGCGGTCAGCAAGTCGAACTCGCCGGTGGTGAGCGACACATCACCGCCTTCGGGGTCGGTCAGCGAGCGCGCCGCCAGGTCGATGCGCCAGCCGTCGAAACCCAGGCAGTCGGCCGCCTCGAGTGCCCTGGGAGGTTGTTCGCCGCCCAGGCGGCGCAGCACGCTGCGGATGCGCGCGACCAGTTCGCGCAATTCGAATGGCTTGGCGACGTAATCGTCGGCACCCAGCTCCAGCCCGATGATCCGGTCGACCGCCTGACCGCGCCCGGTGACGATGATGATGCCGGGCGCGCGCGCCTGTGCGCGCAGTTCGCGCGCGAGCGTCAGCCCGTCTTCACCCGGCAGGCCGAGGTCGAGCAGGACCAGGTCGACTGGCTGGCGCGCCAGTTCGGCGCGCATCGAGGCGCCATCGGCCACCAGGACGACCTCATAGTTGAAGCCGCGCAGGTAGTTCCCGAGCAGTTCGCGAATGTCTTCCTCGTCATCGACGACGAGCAGTCGTTCTGCCATGCGTGCCACTCACCCGCATTCGCCCTGGTGTCCGCATGCGGTGCAGAACATGCAGCCGTCGCGCTTGATGTAGGAGTGCGTGCCGCAGGCCGGGCAGGCCTGGCCGGCAATCAGCGGCGCGGCAGTGGCTTGTCCGGTCGATTCGCCGTCGGGCAGCGCCAGCGCGCCCGCACCGCCGATGGCGCGGCCCTCGTCATCGAGCAGCCCGAGCACCTTGAAGCGATGCAGCAGCAAGGCGGCGACGTAGGCGACGGTGCTTGGCCAGACCTGCTGGCGTGCTTCTCCGGGCACCGGCGCCCAGAATGACCCGTTGAGTTCGCCGAAATTGAGCAGCTTGCGCAGCTTCAGCCCGATCCAGTTGACGTCGATCACGTACATGTCGATCGACAGCAGCTTGCACAGGCCGTCGAGCACGCGCGGATAGTCGCCCGAGAGCCAGATCGAATACGGGCGTCGCGCGCCGTCGGGCAACTGCAGCTCCTTCAGTCCGAGCACGAAGTCGTCGCCGGTGGCCGCGTTGCTGACGTCGGCCGTCCACGACAGGGTGCCCAGCGGGCCCGACTTCGGCTCCTTGCGGAACATCATGGCATCGAGCATCGGGGTCGGCTGTTCGTCGAGCGCCTCGAACATGCCGAGTTCCTCGCAGCGGTATCGCACCACCTCCGCGAAGCCGGCCACGATACCCGGTGTCCAGCGGACTTCCCCGTTCGGCGGAAAGGGCATCTGCAGCGGCTGTTCATCGCGCGTGCGCGCCAGTGCGTCGAGCTTCAGGCGCAGCCAGCCGCGGTCGTTCGAGCGCATGTCCATCGAGAGCGCCTTGGCGATCGCGCCGAGTCCGCGCGGCTGTTCGTTGCCGTTGACCCAGGTCTCGAAGGGAACGCTGCGCGAGCCTTCGATGCCATCGGCGCGCGCGTAGGCCTCCTCGGTCTGTCCGATGAAGATGCAAAACGATGCGCGCTCGTCGAGCGGCTCGACCATGTACGAGTAGGCGAGGTTGCCCGCCGCCAGCTTGGGTCGACTCGGCCAGCGCAAGGATGACAGCGCCGGCTGCGGGATGCGCTCCAGGCGCAGGCGCCGGTCGGGTTCGTACTGCAGGTCCTGCGGTTGCTGGGCCGAGGCACTCACGCTGAGCACGGACCCGATGACCGAATTGGGGCGATAGGTGGTGATGCCCTTGAGGCCGGCGCGCCAGGCCTCCAGGTACAAGGTCTTGAACTCCTCGTACGGGTAGTCTTCCGAAACGTTGACGGTCTTGCTGATGGCCGAATCGATGTACGGCTGCACCGCCGCGCTCATGCGCATGTGATCCAGCGCCGCAATCTGCATGGCCGAGACGAAGTACTCGGGCAAGGCGGTGGTGTCGTGGCCGAGGTGGCGCCACAGTCGATAGGCGAAATCCTCGACTTCGTATTCGTGCTTGCTGCCGTCGGGCATGCGCTTGCGGCGCGTGTAGGTCCACGAGAACGCCGGCTCGATGCCGCCCGAGGCATTGCCGGCGAAGGCGATCGAGATGGTGCCGGTGGGCGCGATCGAGAGCAGGTGCGAGTTGCGGATGCCGTGCTTGCGGATACGCTCGCGCACCGCCTCGGGCAGGCGCGCCGCAGCGTGCGGTTCGGCCAGGTAGGGCTCGGCCTCGAACAGCGGGAATGCGCCGCGCTCCTGTGCCAGCGTGACCGATGCCTCGTAGGCGACGTCGCGCAGGGTCTGCGCGATGGTGGCGCCGAAGGCGCGTCCGGCATCCGTGTCGTAAACCAGCTTCATCATGGTGAGCGCGTTGCCCAACCCGGTGAAGCCGAGCCCGATGCGGCGCTTGGACTGTGCTTCGCGCTCTTGCGCCTGCAGCGGCCACATGGTGAGATCGAGCACGTTGTCGAGGGCGCGCACCGAGATCGCGATTGCGCGCCGGAAGCGCTCGTAGTCGAAACTGGGCGCATCGCCGAAGGGGTCGGCGATGAAGCGGGTGAGGTTCAGGCTGCCCAGGTCGCAGCAGCCATAGGGCGGCAGGTACTGTTCGCCGCAGGGATTGCTGGCGACGATGGTCTCGCAGTAGGAGAGGTTGTTGTCGCGGTTGACGTGGTCGATGAAGATCACCCCGGGTTCGGCGTGATCGTAGGTGGATTGCATGATCTGGTCCCACAGATCGCGCGCCGGCACCGTCTTGTAGATCCACTTGCCCTCGGCGTCCTGGCCCGCACCGTTGTCGTCGAACGGGCGCACCGCGTGGACCAGATCGAAGGATGCCCCGGTTTCGACCGCGCGCATGAACGCGTCGGTGACCGCCACCGACATGTTGAAGTTCGAC
>CAZXLV010000090.1:0-10407 GCA_964641405.1 uncultured Limnobacter sp.
GCTGGTCAAGCAGGGCAACGAGCTGAAGGAGTACCGCTCGTCGGGCCAGATCGGCCAGGGCGAGGGTGCCAAGGCGGGGACGGCCTATCGCCTGAAGAACGGGACCATGGTGTACGTGCCGGAGATTGATGCGGCGGCGCCCGCTGCGGCGATGCGGGGTGGAGCAACGCCGGCCGTGAAGGGAGATGGGGCCCGGTGAAGCGCGTACGACCCGCGTCTTCGGGGCCGCCGCGTTCACCATCGAGCTGGAACCCGATCTGCGCGACGAATGGCTTCTTCAACTCTTGGCGACGTATCCGGCGCACCAGCCCTTACTGTTCACGTCGAAGCCGGGGAAGATCGCGCAAGCGCCGTATGCCTCGCCCGGCTTGCCTTGGTAGTGCATGCAGTTCGAGCATTCCTGGCCGGCCTTGTGCGGCGCCACGGCCTTGGTATTGTCCTCGACATATTTCAGTGCTTTGGCGGTGGCGTTGCTGGTGATGCTGAGGTGTGGCAAGGCGGCCATCACACGATGTGGCAGTGCGCTCAGCAATGCCACGGCAGCGACAACGTAACCGGGCAGTTTCAGGAAGCTACGTCGACTCGAAAGGATTTCTTCGTTCATGTCGGTACTCCTTCGCGGTGAAACTCACGGGTATTTTGCGAATGCTACGCTGACACGGATCCACCTGTCAGTTTGCCCCCATCGGCGTTGTACGCGACTCGCGGGTGCAGTACGCTCGGCCAACGACCACTCCACGCACCGCCGGCGGCGCGGCAAGGGGCATCGCCATGATCGTGATCAGCTTTCGCTCGCGGATCCGCCCCGACTGCGATCTGCAGGAACTCGAGCGGCTGGGTACCCGGATGTACGAGTTGGCCAGCGACATGCCCGGCTTCGTCTCGTACCAGGACTTCACGGCCGCCGACGGCGAGAGCCTGACGCTGATCGAATTCGCCGACCACGCGAGCCTGGCAGCCTGGCGCGACCACCCCGAGCATCGCGCGGTGCAGGAGCGTGGGAGACTCGAATTCTTCAGCGACTACCGGATCCAGGTCTGCGAAGCGGTTCGCAGCTACCGCTTCTCGGCCGCCGAGGGCCGGGTCGACGAGAGCTGAGCAGCCCCGGCGATGCGGCCGCCATTGGCGTACCAGGCGATCAGCGCACCGAGCTCGAGGTCGCTGAACGGATTCCGATAGGCCGTGCTGCGGTCGCCGCGCACCCCCAGGTAGAGACGTGCCGCGAATTCGGGGCGCGGCATCGCCGCGGCCTGCTCGAACAGGTTGTACGCAGGCCAGCGGGTATCGACCGCAGGCGCATCGTGGCAGCCGGCGCAAGCCTGCGCGTGGATCGCCTGCCCGAGAAGAAGCCGCTCCGGCGTTGCGGGTGCAGACACGATCGCGTCGAGGTCGTGCGGATACCTGCGCTGCAGCGCGTCGAGTGCCGAGCGCAGCGCCAGCCAGTCGCCGCGCACCGCCACGTCGCGCAGCCCCGGCACGACAGAGGCGTCGCCGCGCGCGCGCCGCATCAGCAGCGGCAGCGCGGAGAGCTCGCCGACGACCCGCGCGCGCAGGCCGTCGCGTTGCAGCGCGGCGTCGGCCCCCGTGGCGAGGCGGGCGGCGTCGCCCGCGATCACCAGCAGGTTGGCGGCCAGTCGCCGACTGTGTTCGCCCTGCGCCGCGGCGCCGGTGGCGAAGGCCGCCGTCGCCGCGACCGCCAGGACGAGGCGCGCGAGCACGCCCTACTGCAGCTTGACCTTCTGCTCGACCGAGCCGCCCTTGAGCATGGTCCACTCGACCATCGAGCCGTCGTACATCCGCGCCTGCTGGTTGCCCATCAGCTCGTGCGCGACGAACCAGCCTATCGACGCCCAGTGCCCGGTATTGCAGAAGTTGATCTGCTCGCCCTTGGTCGGCACGCCGGCCACCCTGGAGAGCTGCTCGAGTTGGCCCGGCTTGCGGAACTCGCCGCCGCCATTGACTGTCATCCAGCCGTTGGGGAAGTTCTTCGCGCCTTCGATCGTGCCGCTCTCGGTGGCCTTCGGGTGGCGGTTGATGCCGACGTACTGGTCCTCGGGCCGGTTGTCGACCAGCAGCACGCCGGCGGCCTTCGCCTTCTTCACGTCGTCCATCGTGACGATCATGTCGTTGCGCAGGCTGGCCTGGAAGGCCTTGCCTTCGGCCGGCTTGGCGGCGCCGGCCTGCGACGGGTTCTTCTTGTCCTTCTCCCACGCCAGCATGCCGCCGTCGAGGATCGACACGTTGTCGTGACCGAGAACCTTGAAGGTCCAGTAGACGCGGGTGCCGATGCCCATGTCCGTCGACGAGGTGCCCGGGGGAACCAGCACGACATGGGTCTTGTTGTCGATGCCCAGCCTGCCGATCATCGCGGCCAGCGGCTCGATCTTCGCGGGGAACATGTCGGGCACCTTGTCGGCGCGCTCCTCGCGCCAGCCGTCCTTGGCGTAGTTGCTGTTGACGGCCCCCGGAATGTGTCCGCGCAGGTAGTCGGTCGGAGGTCGGAAGTCGACGAACACGATGCCCGGCTTGTCCAGGTTCGCCTTCACCCAGTCCACGTTCACCAGCGGGTCGGCAGCGAGCGCGCTGCGTGCCGTCGCGAGCAGGACGAGGAACACCGCCCCCACCCACGCGCCCCATCCTCTGGTCAAGAACCTCTTCATGTGTCGACTCCTCGTCTCAGATGGTTATCGTCAGATCGGAACTCAGGATCGCCGCGACGACGCGGTCCCAGGCTTCCTCGTCAAGGCCCTGTCGCCTCGGGAGCGCCGACACGTCGATCGATTCGACCACGTGCGCCGGCGCCAGCTGCCGCAGCGCGGCACTCACGGTCTGGGCGTCAGGAAACAGACCGGTGTTCAGTTCGAGAATCTTCATCACAGGCTCAGCACGGCGTCGGACGAGGCGATCGCTCGCGCGAGCCCCGCGGCGTCGAGCAGCGGCAGTTCGTCGGCCATCGCCGCGACGCAGGTCTGCGGCTCGATGCCGGTGAGCCCGAGCAGCTCGGCGTTCGCGGCATTCTCGGGCGTCTGCGCGACCGGGCCGGTCATGAACACCAGCGACACGCGATGACCGAAGATCGTGAGCCCGGCCGCCACGCGCATCGCCTCGGCGTGATCGAGGCGCGCCAGCACCAGCAGGTTCTTCTCGCTCATGCGATCACCTCAGAGGCTCACGACCCGTTGCGCCTCGCCCATCAGCGCGCTGTTGACCGTCTGGCTGCCAAGCTCCACCGGACAGGGTGAGTCCGGGCAGAAGCGGTGCCACGACTCCTCGCAGACCACCGCGCGCGCGGCACCGCCCAGTGCCGACTGCAGCCGCTCGTCGAGCAGGCCGCGCACGCCGTCGTGGGTGACGAAGACGCCGAATGCGTGGCCGCCGCGACGGCAGGCCAGCGCGAGCGGCAGCAGCAGTTGTGCGCCGGCTTCGGTCGCGACGTGGAACAGGATCTTCATCGTGCCGCCCTCCTGCCCGCGAGCCACCAGCCGCCGGCGAATGCCGCAAGCCCCAGCGCGAGCGCGGCGGCGAGCAAGGCCTCGGCCGGCGGCCACACGATGCCGCGCCGGGCGCCGGCCGAAGCGGCCTGGGCGACGGTCGACGGCGCCAGCGTCCGGTCGATCGCCCGCGACGACGAGGCAGGCATGCCGAGTTCGGGATACCCGACGGCGTCGGCGGGCAGCGCGCCGTCGGCGGCCCACTCCGCCCAGCCTTCCGGATAGACGCGTGCGGCCACGCCATGCCCGGCGGTCAGCAGCGCGAGATAGGCCAGCCCCTCGACGGCGTCGTGCGCATAGGCCACCACCGGACCCTGCGGCAGCACCGGGCGGCGCTCGGAGCCCGCGTCGAGTGCCGCACGCAACTGGACGGCCGGCAGGCTGATCGCGCCCGGCAGGTGACCGGTGCGCGGCACGCGCGCGGTCTCGCCCCAGTATTCGCCGTCGGCGCGGCCATCGAGCAGCGTCGGCGCCGGGCCGGTCGGGCGCAGCGCATCGCGCAACTCGTCGCGAAGGACCCACAGCGCGTCGCGCATCGGCGCCTCGAAGACAGTCTCGCGGACCATGCCGCGCTCGCGCCCCGCAGCGGCGGCGGCACCGGCGCCGAGCAGGCGTGCCACCGGCTCGACCAGGATGCGCACCTGCCGCTGCCCCGCCAGGTAGAGCAGGCCGGCGACGAAATCGCGGGCGGTCGCATCCTGCCCGACCACGATCACGGCCTCGCTGCCGCTCAGTCCCGTCGTGCCCAGCAGCCACAGCAGGTCGCGGGCCGAAGGAAGCCGTCGCTGCGGCCCGAGCAGGTCGTCGGCGGGCAGGCAGCGCGCGCCGGCCAGGCTGCGAGCGCGGCATTCGGCCAGCGCACGCGTGTCGACGACGACCGCGGCGTCGCGGCTGCTGACATCGGTCAACGAGCGGACGTAGGCGAAATCATCCCCGGCCGACGCCGGGCGCGCGAGCACCGGGAGCGTCAGCAGCACGACAGCCAGGACAGCGGATCGCGCCACGCTCAGCACCCGCCGAAACGCTTCGTCGCGGGCACCGCCGCGCCGGCCGCACCCGCGCCGGCCGGCGCGGGCGGGTTCTCGATGTAGAAGCCGATCAGGTCGATCACCGAGACCTTGCCGAAGCCGCCGCCGAGTTCGACGTCGGGCAGCGTCTCGGCGGCGGCGGGCTTCGCCGCTGCCTCGATGGTCGCGCGCGGCAACGCCGCGAGCCGATAGCCCACCGCGAACACCGCGACCGTGACGGCGAGCGCGCTCGCGCAGAAGACCAGGCTCTGGCGATTCATCATCGGCTCACCTTCAGAGCGAGTCGCTGAAGAAGGCGAGCGCCATGGCTGCCATCGCAACGACGAACAGGACGATCTGTGCCACGGTCTCGAAATCGAGGTTCACTTGCCGCCCCCCTTGAAGTGCTGCACCAGGCGCTCGAGCGGCACCGGCTCCCCGGTCGCCGGATGCACGACCGGCGGCGACAGGTACGGCACGCCGTCGCGCGTCTCGTGCATGCCCGCTGGCGGGTTGACGTACATCCATCCGAGCCCGCCGATCGCGGCGACCGCGGCGGTCGCGACGAACAATCGCATCAGGAGCCTGCCGAGCATGTCTTCAGTCCTTGCGGATGTAGACGCGCCAGCAGGCCGGATCCTTGATCGTCTCGACGTGCGTCGCGTTGAGTTCGTTGCACATCGGCGGCAGCGCCTCGACCGACGACGGGTTGTCGACCAGCACCTCGACCAGTCCGCCGGCTGCCACCTCGCCGAGCGCCTTCTTCGTCATCAACTGTGGCCGCGGGCAGGAGTCGCCGCGGCAGTCGACGCGGCGCGCGACCTGCACGCGCTCGCCGTTGCTCAGCGTCGCCTCGCCGGCGACCGGCGCCACGTCGGCCTTCCTCTTCGTTCCGAACAGTCCCATCGTGGTGTTCCCCTCGTTTCGTTTCAGTGCGACGTCGCCGCGACGGCGCCGGCCTCGCCCGTCGACTCGGCGCGGTGCCTGTCGTGCTGCGCCTGCTGCGCGCGCTCGCGCCGAAGAATCGCCCGGTAGATCGCGAACAGCACCGCGGTCTGGACCAGTCCGAAGACGACCGCCGGGATGCCGAGCTTGTCCTGCAGCGTCCGCGCATTCGCGAAACCGAACTGCAGCGCCGGCAGGTTCGGCTCGCCGGTCATGCTGCCCGGGGCCGGCGGCCACCAGTTCCACGACCAGGCGAGCGAGAACAGGAACATTCCGACGAAGGTGAACAGCAGCGCCCAGACCGCCCCGAGGTTGCCCTCGCCGGACTTGACCCACGTGGACACCGTGCAGGCGCCGGCCAGCACCATGCCGATGCCGAACAGGAACAGCCCGGCGAAGGTGTTCAGCCCGACGTCGAACTCGAGCGGATGCCCGGCGCCCAGTGTCATGAAGCCGGTGAAGGCGACCGTCAGGATCATCATCGCCATCAGCATGGCCTTGGTGTTCCGGTAGGTCTTGAACATGATCGCGTCGCGCAGCGCAGCGGTGTTGCAGAAGCGCGAGCGCTGCATCAGCAGTCCGACGACCGAGCCGAAGACGAACGCAACCAGGCACTCGACGACCGGGGTCATGGATCAGGCCTCCAGGATTCGCTTGTAGATCAGCGAGCCGACCCAGGCGCCGGCGAGAATGCCGGACATCGCCAGGTAGCCGCCCATGTTCATCTCCGGCATCAGGCCGAAGAAGGTCGAAACGTTGCAGATATAGGCGATGCGGATTCCGATGCCCATCAGCAGGCCACCGATGGTGATCATCAGCCACTCCGAGGCGTGGCGCGGCATCCGCCAGTAGAACTCCCGGCTCAGCACGGCGCCGACCAGGGCGCCGAAGAACATGCCGAGACTGATGTAGATCTTCCAGTAGTCGCCGTGCACCGGGAACACCACGTTCCAGAACGGGATCCGCACCAGTTGTTCTTCGCCGAGCACTGCCTTGGCAACCAGCCCGGTCATCATCGTCTCGCCGCCGCCGACGGTCCACGCGCCCAGCAGCAGGAACAGGAAGATGTCGAGCACGGCGATCGCTGCCAGCGCCAGCACCGGGTCGAGTGTCTTGCGGAAGAACTCCATCGTCGCTCCTTCACGCACCGCACTCCGGGAGGGCGCGCGCCGTCTTGTATGCTGTGGCATTGTGTCGATCGTGCCAGGGCCAGTGGTGGTATTTATTGCCAACCCGCTTCGTGAGGGAAAGGCGGATGAACATCTACACCGAAGTCAACGACGTCCTGGACCACATGTTCAACGCCTGCACGACGGCGCAGATCAACGAGTTCATCCCCGAGAAGCGCGGGTTTCGCATCCACGGCCACAGCACCACGGTGTCGCTCGAGCGCGCCTTCTGGAACGTGCTCGAGGACATGGCGCGCGAGAGCCAGCTGTCGCTGCCGCGCCTGATCGAGCGCGTCCACGACGGCTGCATCGTTGCCAACGACAAGAACATCTCGTCGTGCCTGCGGGTGATCTGCCTGAAGTACCTCAACATCTACGCCGCGGCCGGGGCCTGACCGATGATGCGACGCGGGGCCGGTTGGCGTCGCGACTCGCTGGCGTGCCTGCGCAATACTGTGCGCGAGCGCGGGCTTGCCCCGGTTGACCTGCATCAACCGGACAGCCCTCGGAGCGCGCCGCGGGTTGCCTGCCGGACTCGACGGACTCGCAACATCGAAAGTACCGACGCCTGTGCTCTCATTGGGCAAGACGAGCCGCACTTTCCCCCTTGGTGGTCGGAACGGCAGAAGACAAGCTTTGAGGAGCCTCGACCATGCTGAAGCCCGCGCCGTGCGTCGGCTCGAGCTAAGCGTCAGACGTCATTCTTTGATGAGGCAATCTGCCCGATAAGCGACACGAGTTCTGGCGCTTTTCCTACCCACTGTGCGGCTTTGACTGTCGGGAAGTTGCGAAGCTGCTTCTCTGTGAACTGCGTGCCGAGAAGCAGTTGGAGCCGCTGGGCGAACGTGTCTCGAAACGCCACTTGGGCCGGTCCGATGTCACTGAACGCGTCCGGGTTCCAGTAGCCGAAGTACAGCGACAAGTCTCCGTTGCGGGCAAGGTGGAACAGGCCACGCTTGCTGAGCATGGCGGGGACGATGAAGATGGCGTTTCTCGCAAATACCCAATGCGGAATGCCCGGATCCCTCGACCAAGCACTTAGCAATTGATGAATCGCAGATTTGACGTCCGCGGACAAGCCACTCTGCGCAACCGCCGCGGAATAGGCCTCTTCACCGCGCTCGGTTGCCAGCCGGGACACTAGGGAGCGCGACTCTTGCTTTGCAACCCTAGCCTGTTCTGTATACCCGAAGAGCCAGGGTACGACTACTCGCCCTACGGGGGACTCATATAGCCGCGCCTCTACCAGAAGTACCTCCGTCTCCTTGAGTTGACCATTTAGGAATTCCACGAGGCTGCGCAATTCGAACGGCGACTGTTCAAGGAAGAAAATCAACCGCATCGTCGCCTTTCGGAGATTGGCGACTGCGGCCTCAAAGAACGCACTGGTTCCGCCCCCGTCGGCGAATGAGCGTGATACCCACGCGTCCAATTGCTCAAGTCCCCCGGCGGATTCTTGTGCATAGGCCTGCAAGTCCTCCGCTGACCAGTAGTGGTAGCCGTTCGCGGCGTATTCGAGCATCTGCGCGATGACTTCTCGCCTGGAGCGCGTGTCGTCGCAGCGCTTGCACTCGACCAGCGTGGGTATCGCCATATGATCGAGAAAAAGGAAGTCAACCGACCAACGCTGCGCACCGGTCGCCGGGTCGACTACAGGCATCTCCCGTCTCACGAGAAGCCACTGAGGTGGGTTGTCTGGGTAAATCTGCTCGCTTGGCAGTATGTGAGGGTTCTGCTCCAGTAGGTCCTGGAGTTCGGCGCCTTCGTCCTGGCACCGAACGCGTTGAAGCGGCTTGGCCGCGGCATCCGTTCCGAGTACATACACTTTGCTCATGATGCAACCCGTCAACTGCTGGTGTTCTGGATCGACGCGGATCTCGATGCGATTCGCCTGACGACGTCCAACGTGATTCTGGACCTGGTAACGATAAGCGTGCCCCTGAGCGGTGTAATCGGTCCGCACCATCGTCCCAAAGTTCTTGTCGCCGCAGCCCGCTTCTGCTTCTTTCTCACTGCGCCTCCAGATCGAACGTACGCCAGGACAATTTCGGCACCGAGGCTCGCCGGCGCTCGCCAGTTCCGATTTGCCGGTTCGCAGATCAGAACAACCCAAATCGCCGCCGGATTACCCACACACCCATCCCTACGCCGAGAGCGCCAGTCGTGGCTGCCAGGCAGCGACGACTTTCAGAGCGACGAATGGACGGCCGGCAAAGGACACATGTCAGCCCGCAATCGCTCCATTTTTGAATGGTTCTTCGATGTATGCCCAGTACCCCGCCGGCCGATAGGTTCGCACTTCTCCAGGGCCGCGCGATCGTGGCCTCACAGGCGCTCGACGCTGTCCGGCGGATAAGACGCCACGGAGGAGTCGATTTGTCAACCTTCGAACACGAACCCCCTGGCGGCCCGATAGAGCTGTGCGGGCCGCTGCACGCCGCGCTCGAACCCGCCAGCGACCGCCTCGAACGAGGTCTCGCCTTTGAGCCGGCGACGAAACGAGCTCTTCTCCAGTTCGCGCCCCACGATCGCCTCGACCGTCTTCTGCAGACCCGTGAGCGTGAACTGCGGCGGCATCAGGTGCAGCGGCAATGCATGGCGCTCCACCTTCGCGCGCAGCTTTGCGAGCGCCGCGGCAATGTGCTGCGGGTGATCGAAGGCCAGTGCAGTTCCGGGGCGCTCGGCATCCCGCCACGACACCGCCTCGGTCTTCGATCCAGCGACGGCCGGCACCTGGTCGAGCGGCAGAAGCGCATAGAAGAGCACGTCGACCGACCAGCCACGGGGATCGCGATCAGGGCCGCTGTAGGTCGCAACCTGCGCCAGGTACGGTACTGACAGCTGCGTCTTCTCACGCAGGATGCGACGCGCCGTATCTTCGAGACTCGCGTCGAGTTCGGGTCTCAGCAAGCCGCCTGGCAGCGCCCAGCGGCCGCGCTCGGGCTCGTTGGCGCGCTGCACGAGCAGCACCCGCAGCCGTTCGCGTTCGATGCTGAAGAGCGCGATGTCGGCGGAGACGAGCGGGAAGAGCTGCCGACGATTCGAGAGTTTCGGACTCGACATAGTTGCAAAATGTCAAGAAGTAGTCGATGATAGTGATATTATGTCACTAAGGAAGAAGAAGAAGTGAGCTACGACATCATCGGAGACATCCACGGGCAGGCAGCCATGCTCGAGAACCTGCTCGCCCTCCTCGGGTATCGCCGTCGCGCCGGCATCTGGCGGCACCCGAGCCGCAAGGCAATCTTCGTCGGAGACTTCATCGATCGCGGCCCGCAGCAACTCGACACCGTCGACCTGGTCCGGAGGATGGTCGACGACGGTCAGGCGCTGGCGGTGATGGGCAACCATGAGTTCAATGCCATCGCCTGGTACCTGCCGGATCCGGAGCGTCCCGTCGACACACTGCGTACCCGCATGGGCGAGCTTGGCGAGCGGAATCGGCAGCAGCACGGCGCATTCCTCGCCGAGGTCGAGCACCGCCCGCAGTTGCATCGCGAGATCATCGACTGGTTCCTCAGCCTGCCACTGTGGCTCGACCTCCCCGAATTGCGGGTCGTGCACGCCTGCTGGCATCCCGACTACATGGCCGAGCTCGAGCCGCGGCTGACCCCCGAGCGTCGCCTCACGGCCGATCTGATGCAGGCCGCGAGCCGTGAAGGCTGGATGGAGTTCCGCACGGTGGAGTGCGTGACGAAGGGGGTCGAGATTGCGCTGCCTGATGGGCACTCGTTCCACGACAAGGACGGCCACTGCCGCACTCGCGTCCGTCTGCGCTGGTGGGATTCGGCGGCG
>CAZXLV010000091.1:0-10289 GCA_964641405.1 uncultured Limnobacter sp.
TCCTCTCGTACATCATGTGCAAGGCGATGAACCGCTCGTTCTTCAACGTGATCCTGGGTGGCTTCGGCGGCGAAACCAGTTCCGCCGGCGCAGGCGCCGCCGAGCAGCGGCCGGTCAAGGCGGGCTCGGCCGACGACGCCGCGTTCCTGCTCGGCAACGCCGACAGCGTGATCATCGTCCCCGGCTACGGCCTGGCGGTGGCACGCGCCCAGCACCCGCTCAAGGAGCTCTCCGACAAGCTGCGTGCGCGCGGCATCGAGGTGCGCTACGCCATTCACCCGGTGGCGGGCCGCATGCCCGGGCACATGAACGTGCTGCTCGCCGAGGCCGAGGTACCGTACGACCAGGTGTTCGAGATGGAGGACATCAATCCGGAGTTTGGCGACACCGACGTGGTGCTGGTGCTGGGCGCCAATGACGTGGTCAACCCGGCTGCGAAGGACCCGAAGTCGCCGATCGCCGGCATGCCGATCCTCGAGGCCTTCAAGGCGCATCAGGTAATCGTGAACAAGCGATCGATGGCCTCCGGCTACGCCGGGCTGGACAACGAACTGTTCTACATGCAAAAGACCATGATGGTGTTCGGCGACGCGAAGAAGGTCGTCGAGGACATGGTCAAGGCGATCGAATAGCCGGGCGCGCCATGAACCAGGTCGTCGTCACCACGCCCAGCGAGGAATCGCTGCGCAAGTACGCGATGCTCAGTTACGCGATGCACCTGCTGGGCCTGATCACCGTGATCGGCTTCATCGTCGGGCTGATCCTGGCCTACATCAAGCGCGAGGATGCACACGGCACGATCTACGAATCGCATTTCGCCTGGCAGATGCGCTCCTTCTGGTGGGGATTGCTCTGGTTCGTGCTGCTGATGATCCCCACCGCGCTCACGCTGTTCCTGGTGCCGTTCTTCGTGATCGCGCAGATCTGGTTCGCCTATCGCATGATCAAGGGCTGGCTGCGCCTGAACGACGGACGTGCCGTGCCGTAAGCAGCACGCCGCTTGCCCGACCCGATCACGATGAAGCCCGCATCATCCGCCTGCCCCGAGCGCCGGCGCTTCCTGCTGGCGGCTGCCGCCCTGCTGCCGGCCGCCTGCGCCGCGCCGCAATGGGTGGCGGCGCCGGCCACTCCGGTCGGCCCGCCGCAGGTGCGCATCGGCCAGCGCTGGCGCTACCGCGAGATCAACCGCTACAACGGCCAGGTGCGCACCGAACTGAGCGCCGAAGTGGCGCAACTCGCGCCCCAGTTGCGGGTCTCGGTCACCGACGCCAGCGGCAAGCACCGCGACGACGAAACCTACGCCGGCGCCTGGAACGTCATCCAGGAACCGCACTACGACATCACGCAGGTGTTCCTGCGGCCCCTGCCGCTGCTGCCCGATCCGCCCGCGGCGGGCGCCTGCACGTTCCTCGCCAGGTCCTACGTTGCGGTGGTCAACCGCGACGTGCAGCTGGCCTGGGCCGAACGTCGCTGCGCGGTCGGCTGGGAACGCGTGAAGGTGCCCGCCGGCGAATTCCTCGCCTTGCGCATCGAACGGATCATCCAGTTCCGGCACATCGACATCTTCCGGGAAGATTCCACGCGCCAGGACACCCTGTGGTACGCGCCGGAAGTCAACCGCTGGGTGCAGCGCGAGTGGACTGGCAGCTACGTCATTCCGGGCGCCGATTTCCGTCCGCTCTACCGCGAAGACTGGGTGCGCTGGGAGCTGCTCGACTACCGGGCGGCCTGACCCGCCTGCGCCATCGTCTCGTCGAGCCATTCGATCCAGTGCCGCACCGGAGTGCCGGTGCCCGCCTGCAGGTGCGCCAGGCAACCGATGTTGGCCGACAGGATCAGGTTCGGTCCACCGGCCTGCAAGGCCGCAAGCTTGCGCTCGCGCAGCTGCAGCGACAGCGCCGGCTGCAGGATCGAATAGGTCCCGGCCGAGCCGCAGCACAGGTGCGCCTCGGCGACCGGCAGCGGCGGCACGCCCAGGGCGGCCAGCAACTGCTCCACCTCGCCGCGGATACGCTGGCCATGCTGCAGTGTGCAGGGTGAATGAAAGGCGACGCGCGCTGCCGCGCCGGTCGCGCTGCGCGCCTCGATGCCGGCGCGCAGCGATGCGATCGAATCGCCCAGTTGCGCCGGCAGCCACTCGGCCAGGTCGCGGGTGGCGGCAACGACGCGCAAGGCCTTCACGACGTAGTGCGGATCATCGCGCAGCAGATGCGCGTACTCCTTGACCATCGCGCCGCAACCGGAGGCGTTCATCACGATCGCCTCGACGCCGGCATCCAGATGCGGCACCCAGGCGTCGATGTTGCGTCGCACCTGTACGAGTGCGCCTTCGGTATCGGCCAGGTGATGCCGGATCGCGCCGCAGCAGCCCGAGCGACGCTCCACCAGGGTCTGGATGCCAAGCCGGTCGAGCACGCGCGCGGTGGCAGCATCGATGCCCGGCATCATCGCCGGCTGCGTGCAGCCGTTCAGGATCAGCACCTTGCGCGCATGGCCGCGCGTCGGCCAGGGACCGGGAGCACGGCGCACCGGCACCTTGTCGCGCAGGGCAGCCGGAACCAGTGGTCGCACCCACTGACCGAGGCGCATCGCCGGGCCGAACAGCCAGCGCCGCGTGAGCGTCTCGCGCAGCAACCAGCGCAAGACCCGCTGCCCCGGCGGACGCTGCACGCGCGCCTCGACCAGCTTGCGTCCGACGTCGACCAGGTGACCATACTCGACCCCCGAGGGGCAAGTGGTTTCGCAGTTGCGGCAGGTCAGGCAGCGATCGAGGTGGCTGAGCGTCGACGCGCTCGGCGTGGCGCCTTCGACCACCTGCTTCATCAGGTAGATGCGCCCGCGCGGGCTGTCGAGTTCGTCGCCCAGCAACTGGTAGGTCGGGCAGGTGGCCAGGCAGAACCCGCAATGCACGCAGCGACGCAGGTTGAGCTCGGCGTCGTCGCCGTCGGGAGTGTCTTTCAGCCAGTCCGCGAGATGGGTTTCCATGGCCTGGCGTCGCTACAGGTCCGCGTACATGCGGCCGGGATTGAACAGGCGATTCGGGTCGAAGGCCTGCTTGAGCCGGCGCTGCAAGCGCGCACTGGCCGGTGCCAGCGGGTGGAACACGCCGGCGCGACGATCAGTGGCGCGAAACAGGGTGGCCGTGCCGCCGACGCGCTCGGCCGCCGCGCGAACCTGCGCAGCCTCGGCGTCGCTGCGCAACCAGCGCAGCGCGCCGCCCCATTCGATCAACTGGGCGCCGGGCAGCCCGAGCGCCGGTGCCGTGGCAGGAACCGACAGCCGCCACAAAGCCTGCGTGCCGGCAAAGAAGGCGTCGGTGTGCTCGCGAATGCCGGCCCACAGGCGCCCCGCCTCGCGGCTGTCCAGCCGTGCGGCGGAGTATTCACGCGCCAGTCGTCGCGCCGTCGCCTCGACAGCGGCGGCCGCGCCCGACAGGCGCAACGCCAGTTCACCGGTGCGCCAGGCGCTCGCCGACACCGGCAGGGGTTGCCCGCCCCACTCGTTGAGCGCGCGCAGCGCCTCGTGTTCGGCCAGCCGCATCTGCAGCGTGCATTCGTGCGCCGGCACCGGCAGCACCTTCAGCGACACCTCGACGATCGGCCCGAGGATCCCCAGCGATCCGCAGGCCAGCCGTGAGACGTCGTAGCCGGCGACATTCTTCATCACCTGGCCGCCGAACTTCAGCACCTGGCCAGAAGTGTCGAGCAGCGAGGCACCCAGCACGAAATCGCGCGCCGCGCCGGCGCTGGCACGGCGCGGCCCCGACAATCCGGCCGCGACCACCCCGCCAAGGGTGGCTGCCGCACCGAACGCTGGCGGCTCGAATGCGAGCATCTGCGCGCGTTCGGCGAGCGCAGCCTCGACCTCGGCCAGCGGCGTGCCGCAGCGCGCGGTGATCACCAGTTCGCTGGGTTCGTAGGCCACGATGCCGCGATAGCCGCGCATGTCGAGCGGTTCGCCGACCGGGCTCTCGCCGTAGAACTCCTTGCTGCCACCACCGCGGATGTACAGGCTGCGCCCTGCCGAGGCCGCCGCGCGAATGCGATCGCCCAATTCGGCCAGCGCTGCCTGGGGAGCCGCTTCGGTCATCGCGTCGTCCGGGTGCGCATCAGAAGCGCGGCAGTTCAGGGAAGGCAAGCTGGCCGCCGTGCACGTGCATCTTGCCGTACTCGGCACAACGCGCCAGCGTCGGGATCGCCTTGCCCGGATTGAGCAGCCCCGGCGGATCGAAGGCATGCTTGATGGCAAAGAAGACGGCGCGCTCGGCGGGCGAGAACTGCACGCACATCGAATTGATCTTCTCGATGCCCACGCCGTGCTCGCCGGTGATGGTGCCGCCCAGCTCGACGCACAGTTCGAGGATGTCGGTGCCGAATTGCTCCGCGCGCTGCCATTGGTCGGCGTCGTTGGCATCGAACAGGATCAGCGGATGCAGGTTGCCGTCGCCGGCATGGAACACGTTCATGCAGCGCAGCGAATAGCGCAACTCCATGCCCTCGATGGCTTCCAGCATGCGCCCGAGCATGCGCCGGGGAATGGTGCCATCCATGCAGTAGTAGTCGGGCGACAGGCGACCGACCGCCGGAAAGGCATTCTTGCGGCCCGACCAGAAAAGCAGGCGCTCGGCCTCCGAGCGCGATACCTGCAGGCGCGTCGCGCCCGCCTCGCGCAGTACCTGCTCGATGCGGCCGATCTCCTCGGTCACCTCCTCGGGCGTACCGTCGGACTCGGCCAGCAGGATCGCTGCGGCCTCGAGGTCATAGCCCGCGTGCACGAACTGCTCGACCGCGACGGTGGCCTTGCGATCCATCATCTCCAGGCCGGCCGGGATGATGCCGGCAGCAATGAGACTTGCCACCGCGTTGCCAGCGGTGGCAACGTCGCCAAACGAAGCCACCACCAGTTGCGCCAGCGGCTGCACCGGCAACAGGCGCACGGTGATCTCGGTGGCGATCGCCAGCATGCCTTCGGACCCGATCACCAGCGCCAGCAAGTCCAGCCCCGGAACGTCGAGCGCCTCGCTGCCGAACTCGAACGGCTCGCCGTCAACGGTCAGGCCGCGCACGCGCAGGACGTTGTGCACGGTAAGGCCATACTTCAGGCAGTGCACCCCGCCCGAATTCTCGGCGATGTTGCCCCCTATCGTGCAGGCGATCTGCGAGGACGGGTCGGGCGCGTAGTAGAGTCCGTGCGGCGCGACCGCCTCCGAGATGGCGAGGTTGCGTACGCCGGGCTGCACACGCGCCAGGCGAGCCAGCGGATCGATCGCCAGGATGCGATTGAACTTGGCCATCGACAACAACACCCCGGCCGCATGCGGCATCGAGCCGCCCGACAGGCTGGTGCCCGCCCCGCGCGCCACCACCGGCACTTCGAGCGCGCGGCAGGCGCGCAGGACCTCGCGCAGTTCGTCGTCGCTCTCGGGTAGCGCGACCGCCAGCGGCAGTTGCCGGAAAGCGGTGAGCCCGTCGCATTCGTAGGGGCGCGTGTCCTCTTCGCGATACAGCAGGCAGTGCGGCGCCAGGATGGTGCGCAGGCGCTCGATCACCTCGCGCCGGCGTTGCGGCGGCGGCGTCGCAGCGAGGTCGGCGAAACGATCGTGATCGGGCGGCGGCGCATCCGCACGCAGGTCCGCGAACTCAGGCGAAATCGGCATGGCTGGCATGATTGTGCCCGAAAGCGCGGTTCACAAGAGCACGCATTCACTGCGCCTGCGCCGTGTGCCGGTCTGCCTGTCCCGCGCTGCGCTCGGCAGCTTCGATGGTATTGGCAAGCAGCATGGCAATGGTCATCGGACCGATGCCGCCGGGCACGGGTGTGATCATCGACGCTACCGCCTTGCACGACTCGAAATCCACGTCGCCACAGAGCTTGCCGCCCTGATCGGCCGGCAGGCGATTGATGCCGACATCGATCACCACGGCGCCCGCCTTGATCATGTCACCGGTGATCATCCTCGCCTTGCCCACTGCAGCAACGAGGATGTCCGCGCGGCGGGTATGCGTGGCAAGCCCGCTCGTTTTCGAGTGGCATACGGTGACAGTTGCGTTCGCCGCCAGCATCAGCATTGCCATCGGCTTGCCGACGATGTTGGAGCGCCCCACGATCACCACTTCCTTGCCGGCCAGCACCACACCGTTGCGTTCGAGCAGTTTCATGATGCCGTACGGCGTGCACGGAATGAAGCGAGGCGTTCCCTGCATCAACGCGCCGACGTTCTCCGCATGAAAACCATCGACGTCCTTGTGCGGGGATATGGCGGACAGGATCGCCATTTCGTCGAATTGCCGGGGCAATGGCAACTGGACCAGGATGCCATGAATTCGATCATCCCGATTCAGCTCCAGGATACGGGCGCATACCTCCCGGGGTTCGACGTCCGCAGGATAGATGATCTCCTCCGAGTGCATTCCGACAGCGGCACATGCACTCACCTTGTTGCGTACGTAGACCTGGGACGCGGCGTTCTCGCCGACCAGAACGACCGCCAGCCCCGGACGATGACCCGATTTCGTCAGCCTGGCCACACGATCCCGGAACCCGAGACGCAAATCCTCGGCCAGTGCGCGGCCGTCCAGTATCTGTGCTGCCACTGTTCTATCCGTGTAAAAACGTCACGGCCGGCATGAGCCGACCGCTTGTGCCCACGTCGTCAGGCCGGACCGCTGATGACATGCATGACATCGGCGTTCTGCAAAGCCTGCGCCGGGGTGCCGGTGAAGATGATTTCGCCACGCTCGATCACGTACAGGCGATCGGTGAATTCGGGAATGTGATGCACGTTCGATTCGGCGATCAGCACCGCATGCCCCATGCTGCGGATCGAAGCGATCCCTTCGCTGATGATCGGTATGATCGCCGGGGACAGGCCCTCGAACGGTTCATCGAGCAGCAGGATCTTGGGGTCGAGCGCCAGCGCGCGAGCGACCGACACCATCTTCCGCTCGCCGCCCGACAACTGCATGCCGCCGCGTGCCTTGTAGCGCACCAGTTTCGGAAACACCCGGTAGGCAAGGTCGATGCGTTCCTGCGCCGGTCGCTTGCTGGGGCGGGTCCAGGTCGCGAGTTCGATGTTTTCGGCCACCGTCAGGTCGCCGAAGACCTCGCTCTCCTCGGGCGAATAGCCGACACCCAACTGGGCAATGACATTGGTACGCAGTCCGGATATCGGGTTTCCATCGAATCGGATCCCGCCCGAAAGCGGCACGCGATAACCCATGATGGTACGCAGGGTGGTGGTCTTGCCCGCACCGTTGCGCCCGATCAGGCAGACCAGTTCGCCGGCATGAACCTGCAGCGAAATGCCGCGTAGAATCCGGCTGTTCTGGATGTCGACCGTAAGCGTGTCGATTTCAAGCATAGGTGGGCTTCTTGCCGACGACTGCGGAAACGATCGCAGGATCCGCGAAGAACTCGGCGGGAGGCAGATCGGCAAGCACCCGCCCTTCCTGCAATGCCACGATACGGGTCGAGTATTCCGCCACCAGATCCATGTCGTGCTCGACCAGGATGATTGCCTTGACGCCCTCGCGGCGCGCGGCTCCTACCAGCGTTTTCATGATCCCGTGCTTGTCGCCCGAAGACACGCCGCTGGTCGGCTCGTCCAGCAGAATGACTTCCGGCTGCAGCGCGAACGCACTGGCGATATCGAGCAATTTCTTCTCACCCTGGGACAGCAGGCGAGCCGGCGTGTCGAGCTTGTCCTGAAGCCCGAATATCGTCGCGACGGTTCGTACCCTGTCCTGCACGTCCGCCTGACGCGTGATCGCAGAGAACATCCGCAGCGCTTTCCCGGTGCGTGAAACCTCTGCCACGGCAATGCTTTCTCCCACGGTCAATTCGGGAAAGGTGTGCACCAGTTGAAAGGAACGGGCCATGCCCATCCTGGCCAGGCGAACAGGGCCGATTCCGGCAATGTCGACCCCACGGAACTCCACCTTGCCCGTAGTCGGCTTGAGCAAGCCCGTCAGGACATTGACCAGGGTTGTCTTTCCGGCGCCGTTGGGTCCAACGATAGACAGCATTTCGCCATCGGAAACCGCGAGCGACACCCCTGCCAGGACGACGAAGTCGCCGTACTTCCTGGTGACATCGCGCGCTTCCAGCAAGGCGTTCATGGCAGCGTGCGCCGCATGCGCGTCGCGGCGTCTTCCATCAACCCCATCAGTCCGCGCGGGAACACGATCACGATCAGCAGCAGCGTACAGCCGAGGAAGAGACGCCAGTATTCCGTTGCCGTCATCAGCTGGTCCTGGAGAAAAGTGAACGTGAACGCGCCCAGCAGTGGGCCGAAGAAATTGGTGAAGCCGCCCAGCAACATCATGAAGATCAGATTGCCCGACTGTGTCCAGTATGCGAGTTCAGGATCCGCCAGGCCGGTCGGGATGCCGATGATGACGCCGGCTATCGAACAATAGCTCGCGGACATCACGAAGGCGTAGAGACGAAAGCGCCGGACGGTAACGCCCAGATACTCGGCCTTGCGCGCATTTCCCCGCAGCGCCTTCAGGTGCAGGCCGAAGGGCGAGTGAACGACGCGCCACATGATGAAGCCGAGGACCACGAGCAGCACCAGCACGTAATAGAAGAAGGGACCGACGAGATATGCCGTCTTGCTCAACTCGTCATAGTCGTTGCCCAGCAGCAGCGGGCGTACGATCCGCATGCCGCTGTCGCCGCCGGTGAGATCGTAGAACTTGAACAGAAACGAGTGAAACAGCATGCCGAAGGCGAGCGTCAGCATGCCGAAGAAAATGCCGATGTAGCGTACCGACAGCAGGCCGATGGGAATCGCGAACACGAGTGCAGCGATCACCGACGTCAGCAGGATCAGCTCGAGACTTCGGATGCCGAGTTTGCTGGTCAGCACCGCGGCCGTGTAAGCGCCCACGCCGATGAAGAGCGCGTGGCCGAACGACAGCAATCCGGTATATCCGAACAGCAGGTTCAGGCCCAGCAGCGCGATCCCGAAAGCCATCGCCGGAATCAGCAGGGTGACGTTGTACGGGCTGAGGTACCAGGGGGCTGATGCGAGGGCGATCAGAACCAGTGCTGCGCCCACGGCGGTAGTGGACTCCCTCATTCCGCCGGCTTCCCGAACAGGCCCGATGGCCGAAAGATCAGAGTCAGGATGACCACCATGTAGATCGAGAGCAGTTCCAGTTCTGCGTAGAAGGAAATGGCGGCCGCACGCATGAGGCCGACGACCAGTGCACCGACGAGCGCGCCGCGCATGCTGCCCAGGCCGCCGATCACGACGACGGCAAAGGCTTCGACCACGAGTTCCACCGCCATGTCGAGGGAGCCGGCCGCCGTCGGGACCACGAAGGCGCCCCCCACCGTGCCGAGCACCGTTCCGAGAGTGAACACGGCAACGTTGACCTTGCGGATGTCGACCCCGAGTGCCTCGCTCATGCTGCGGTTCTCGGCCGTTGCCCGCAGGATGCGTCCATAGCGGGTGCGTTGCAGGAACCAGCCCAGGACCAGGGCAATGGCGATGCTGCCGAAGATGACCAGTATGTTGTAGGCAGGAAGCTCCACGCCGTTCGTGTCGAGCTTGCCGTACACCATGACGAGATTGCCGAGCTGTTGCGGATTCGCGCCCCAGAAATAGCGAATCACGTCCAGGAAGATCAGGATCAGCGCGAACGTGAGGAGGAGCTGGAAACTCTCGTCCCGATCGTATACCGGTCGCAGCAGCAGCTCGACCAGCGGTCCGATCACCGCCCCAATGAGCAGCCCGGACAGAATCAGGACCACCAGGAACCACTGCGGGGGCATGCCGACCCCGAGCGCCCAGGTCACCGCACTGACGCCGAAATAGGCGCCCATCGCGTAAAACGCGCCACAGGCCAGATTCAGGATCTTCTGCACACCGAAAACGATCTGCAGGCCGGCAGCAACCAGAAAAAGAACGGCGGCGTGGAACACGCCGCCCAGGAGCACATTCAGGAACGCTGTCACGAAGTTCGTCTGCTCGAATGGAAAGAGGTGACGCCGGAGCTACAGCTTGATCTGTGCAGTCTCGATCCACTTCCAGAAATCGACGCCGGCCGGCTTCTGGAGCTGGTCCGAGTACATCGTGTCCACCACGCCGAGCGTCGGAAAATCGTACTTGTTGTTGTTGGTGGTCAGGCCCTGGTAGAAGGTCTGCTCCGCGATGTGGTCATCCCGCATCTGGCCGGGACCGCCCAGCGATTCGACCTTGACGCCGGCCATGGCGGCCGCAACCTCCTCGGTCTTCGGCCATGCGTTCTTCGCCTTGTACGCCCGTTCGACTCCCGCCTTGT
>CAZXLV010000092.1:0-10242 GCA_964641405.1 uncultured Limnobacter sp.
GCGAGTGCCTGGGCGTCGATCGTGCCCGGGGTGCGGGTCATCACTTCGTCGATGCTCAGGCCGCGCAGGTCGCGGCCCTGCTCGATCAGGCGACGCAGGTCGCCGTCGGTGAAGATGCCGGCGAGAGTGCCGTCGGGCGCGATGACGGCGGTCATGCCCATGCGCTTGCGCGTGATCTCGAGAATCGCGTCGACCAGGCGGGCGCCCGCATCCACCCTGGGCAGGGCATCGCCGGTGCGCATCAGGTCGCCGACGCGGGTGAGCAGGCGCCGCCCGAGTATGCCGCCGGGGTGCGAGCGCGCGAAGTCCAGTTCGCCGAATCCGCGCGCATCCAGCAAGGCCACCGCAAGCGCGTCACCCAGGGCCAGCGCTGCAGTGGTGCTGGCGGTGGGGGCGAGGTTCAGCGGGCAGGCTTCGCGATCGACGCCGGCGTCCAGGTGCACGTCGGCCAGGCCCGCCAGCGGGGAGCGCGGGTTGCCGGTGATGGCGATCAGGCGCGCGCCCTGGCGCTTGACCACTGGAATGATGGTGAGCAGTTCCGCCGTGCTGCCCGAGTTGGACAGCGCCACGAACACATCGTCGCGGGTGACCATTCCGAGGTCGCCGTGGCTCGCCTCCGCAGGATGCAGGAAAAACGCCGGCGTGCCGGTGGATGCCAGCGTGGCGGCGATCTTGCGTGCAACGTGCCCCGACTTGCCGATGCCGCTGACCACCACGCGGCCGGTGCATGCCAGCACGATGCGGCAGGCATCGGCGAAGCTGGTGTCGATGCGATCGGCCAGTCGCGCGACCGCGGTCGCCTCGATGCGCATGACTTCGCGAGCCTGGGCGATCAGGCGTTCGGACTGCGCCTCGGCGGGTTCGCTCATCTGGGTGCGCTCATGCGCCTGAGTATATGACGAGCACGTCGTGCATGGCCGGCATGCGGGCGGCCGGGCGCCACGGTTTAGAATGCCCGGTTCGATCCCACGCCGACAGGCTCCTGGATGCCAGACTTCCTCGTACTGGAAAAAGTCCGGTTCGGATACGGCGAGCGCCCCGTCCTCGACGATATCTCGATGCGCTTCGAGCGTGGCAAGGTCGTGGCGCTGATCGGTGGGTCCGGGTCGGGCAAGACCACCATCCTGCGATTGATCGGCGGCAAGTTGCGACCGCAACGGGGCACGGTCGTGTTCGACGGGCAGGACGTGCACCGTCTCGATCGCGATGCCTTGTACGCACTGCGGCGGCGCATGGGCATGCTGTACCAGTTCGGGGCCCTGTTCACCGACATGGATACCTTCGAGAACGTCGCCTTCCCGCTGCGCGAGCACACCGGACTGCCCGAAGCGATGATTCGCGACCTGGTCCTGCTCAAGCTGGAAGCCGTAGGCCTCAGGGGCGCCGCGCCGCTGCGCACCAGCGAACTGTCCGGGGGCATGGCGCGCCGCGTCGCGCTGGCGCGCGCCATTGCGCTCGATCCGCCCCTGATCATGTACGACGAGCCATTCGCGGGCCTCGATCCGGTGGCCCTGGCCACGGTGGCGAACCTGATCCGGCGGCTCAACGATGCGCTCGGCTGCGCGTCGATCGTGGTGTCGCACGACATCAAGGAGGCATTCGGCATTGCCGACTATGTCTACCTGCTCGCCTCGGGGCGCATCCCGGCGCATGGCACGCCCGAGCAGATGCGCGCGTCCGACGAGCCGAACGTGCGGCAATTCCTGCAGGGGCACATCGACGGTCCGACCGCCTTTCACTACGGCGCCCGGCCGCTCGCCGAAGACCTGGGGCTCACGAGATGATGCAGGTGCTGCGTACCCCATGGAACGTGCTGCTCGATTTCTTCGCATCGGTGGGTCGCGGCGCGCGTTTCTTCCTGCGACTGTGCGTCCTGGGTGTGCGGGCACTGGGGCGCCCGCGCCTGGTGCTGGACCAGATCCACTTCATCGGCAATTACTCGCTGTCGATCATCCTGGTGTCGGGACTGCTGATCGGCTTCGTGCTCGGCCTGCAGGGCTACCACACGCTGCGCCTCTATGGTTCGGAAGAGGCACTCGGCGTGCTGGTGGCGCTGTCGCTGGTGCGCGAACTGGGCCCGGTGGTGACCGCCCTGCTGTTCGCCGGACGTGCCGGCACCTCGCTGACGGCCGAAGTCGGCCTGATGAAGGCCGGTGAACAGATCGATGCCATGGAGATGATGGCGGTCGATCCGGTGGCGCGCGTGCTCGCACCCCGCTTCCTTGCGGCGGTGATCGCAATGCCGCTGCTGGCATCGCTGTTTTCGGCAATGGGCGTGCTGGGCGGCTATGTTGTCGGGGTGAGCATGATCGGCGTCGATGCCGGCGCCTTCTGGTCGCAGATGCAAAGCAGCGTCGACTGGCTCGACGACGTCGGCAACGGCTTGCTCAAGAGTGTCGTGTTCGGCTTCACGGTGGCGTTCGTGGCGCTGTACGTCGGTTACCGGGCGCAGCCCACGCCGGAAGGCGTGGCGCGTGCCACCACGACCACCGTGGTCGCGGCCTCGCTGGCGATTCTCGGCCTGGATTTCATCCTCACCGCGCTGATGTTCAGCACCAACTGACCAGGGAGAATGTTTCGATGAAGCGCTCGGGAGTCGATCTGCTGGTCGGGTTGTTCGTGGTGCTCGGTTTCGCCGCGCTGGCGTTCCTGGCGATGCGCGCCGGCAACATGAGCAGCGCCCTGGGGCTCGGGCCTACCTACGAGGTCAGCGCGCAGTTCGACAACATCGGCGGGCTCAAGCCGCGCGCCGCGGTGCGCAGTGCCGGCGTGGTGGTCGGGCGGGTGTCCTCGATTCGCTTCGACGACCAGTCGTACCGGGCCGATGTACTGCTGCTGCTGGACAGGCGATACCACTTTCCGAAGGATTCCTCGGTGAAGATCCTCACCTCCGGCCTGCTCGGCGAGCAGTACATCGGCCTGGAGCCGGGGGGCGACACAATGATGCTCGCCAGTGGCGATCGCATCACCATGACGCAATCGGCGGTGGTGCTGGAGAACCTGATCGGGCAAATCCTCTATGGCAAGGCGGCCGAGGGAGGCGGCAAGTGAGTCGGCAAGCGAGTTGGCAGAGTTGGCAAGCGGGTCGCCAGGCGGGTCGCCAGGCGGGTCGGCCAGGCGAGCGCGCGGGGATGCCCCGGCTGCTGCGCCTGCGCCGGTCGCTGGCCGTGGGCGCGGTGGGCGCGCTGCTGGTGCTGGGCGGTTGCGCGGCGGCCGGCGCGCCGGCCGCCGATCGCGATCCGCTCGAACCGATGAACCGCGCCGTCTATCGTTTCAACGACGCGCTCGATCGCGCCCTGGTGAAGCCGGTTGCGCAGACCTACCAGGACTACCTGCCGGAGGTGCTGCGCAACGCCGTCGGCAACGTCTTCGGCAACCTCGCAGACGTGTGGACGGCGGCCAACCAGTTGCTGCAGGGCAAGCCGCGCGAGGCGATCTCCGACGCTGCGCGCGTGCTCATCAACACCACGGTGGGCTTCGCCGGGCTCGGCGATCCGGCCAGCGACATGGGCTTCGAGAAGCACCGCGAGGACTTCGGCCAGACGCTGGGGCGCTGGGGCCTTCCGGCGGGCCCCTACCTGGTACTGCCGTTCTTCGGACCGTCCAGCGTGCGCGATGCGCCGGGCCTGGGCGTCGACCTCTACGTGGGTGACCCGGTGCTGGCGATCGACTCGCGGGGCCAGCGCAACAATGCCTACCTGCTGCGTACCATCGAGACACGCGCCAGCCTGCTGCGCGCCGAACGGGTGATCGAGGGGGCGGCGCTCGATCGCTATTCCTTCGTGCGCGACGCCTGGCTGCAGCGGCGCCGCAACCAGGTCTACGACGGCAATCCACCATTCGAGCCCGACGACGATCCCGGTCCGACCCCGGACGCGGGCGAGGCGCCATCGGGTGCCACCGACTCCCCGGGAGCCAGGCAATGATCAGACGACTGTTTTCGCTATTGCTGTGTGCGCTGCTGGCGGTACCGCTGGCGGCCGCTGCCCAGGAACGCCCCGATGCCCTCATCGCGCGCGTGAGCAACGAGATGATCGCGCGCATCAAGGCCGATCCGTCGCTGCAATCGGGTGACCTGCACAAGCTGTCGGCGCTGGTCGACCAGATCGTGATGCCGCACGTCGACTTCAAGCGCATGACCGCGCTGTCGGTCGGGCGCAACTGGCGCAGCGCCACGCCTGCCCAGCAGCAGGAGTTGATGTCCGAGTTCCGCACCCTGTTGCTGCGCACCTATGCCGGAGCGCTGTCCACGGTGGGCGACCAGAAGGTGCGCATGCGCCCGCTGCGCGCCGGCCCGCAGGACACCGACGTCATCGTGCGCAGCGAGGTGGTGCAGCCGCGCGGCGAGCCGATCCAGCTCGACTACCGCATGGAGAAGACCGCCGATGGATGGAAGGCCTACGACGTCAATATCCTCGGGGTGTGGCTGGTCGAAACCTATCGCAGCCAGTTCGCCCAGGAGGTCAGCGCGGGCGGCATCGACGGGCTGATCCGCAGCCTCGCCGAGAAGAACCGCCAGGCTGCCGGCGGGCGGGCCTCCTGAGCGTGCCGGTGAACGACGCGATTGCCGCCCAGGCAAGCCCGCAGGCACGCATCGGCATCACGCGTTTTCCTGCCGAGGTCCGCTTCGCCAACGCTTGCGCCGTGCTCGAGCAGGTGGCTGCGGGCCTGGCCGTGCCTGCGCCGGCATTCGACCTGTCGGACTGCCAGCGGTTCGATTCGTCGTTGATCACGCTGCTGCTCGAGTTGTCGCGGCGCGCCGCCGCCGAAGAGCGCGCCTGCGTGTTCGTGCAGCCGTCGTCCAACCTGCGCAAGCTGGCCGGCCTGTACGGGGTGGAAGCGCTGCTGTTCGGTGCCCGGCCCCGGTGAGCGACGCGGCCGTCGAGGTGCGTGGCATCGTCAAGCGCTTCGGCAGCTTCGAGGCCTTGCGGGGCGTGTCCCTGTCGATCGGCCAGGGCGAGTTCTTCGGCCTGCTCGGCCCCAATGGTGCAGGCAAGACGACGCTGATCTCCATCATCGCGGGGCTGAGCCGCGCCAGTGCGGGCGAGGCGAGCGTGATGGGTCACGAGGTGACGCGCAACTTCCGTGCCGCCCGTCGAGCGCTCGGCGTCGTGCCCCAGGAGCTGGTGTTCGATCCGTTCTTCACGGTGCGCGAGACCCTGCGCATCAGTTCGGGCTACTACGGACTGCGTCGCAACGACGCGTGGATCGACGAGATCCTCGCCCACCTCGATCTCGAGGACAAGGCCGACGAGAACATGCGTGCGCTCTCGGGCGGCATGAAGCGGCGGGTGCTCGTCGCGCAGGCGCTGGTGCACCGGCCGCCGGTGATCGTGCTCGACGAGCCGACCGCCGGTGTGGATGTCGAGTTGCGCCAGACGCTGTGGGCCTTCATCCGGCGGCTCAACCGCGATGGGCACACGATCGTCCTCACCACCCACTATCTCGAGGAGGCGCAGGAGTTGTGCGGGCGCATTGCGATGCTCAAGCACGGCCTGGTGGTGGCGCTCGACGAAACCCGCTCGCTGTTGCAGCGCTTTGCCAGCGGACGGCTGCAGTTGTGCCTGTCGGGCGCGCCCTTGCCGGCAGCGCTGGCGCCGCTGCGCCTCGGCGCGGAAGATCCCGCGCAGCGCCGCGTCACGCTGCGCGTCGACGACTACTCGGCCATCGAGGGCATGCTTGCCACGCTGCGCGAGGCGGGCTGCCGCATCGAGGAGATGGAAATGCAGCGCGCCGACCTGGAGGACGTGTTCGTCCAGGTGATGAAGGAGGCGCGCTGAATGGCGCCGCCTGCTTCCGGCGAGCCGGCCAGCTTCGCGCTGCAGGGCTTCCTGACACTGCTGCACAAGGAGTTGCTGCGCTTCCTGAAGGTGGGCTTCCAGACCATCGGCGCGCCGATCCTCAGTTCGCTGCTGTACCTGCTGATCTTCTCGCACGTGCTGGAGGAGCGCGTGCAGGTATTCGACGGGGTGCGCTACACCTCCTTCCTGCTGCCCGGCCTGGTGATGATGGCCGTGCTGCAGAATGCGTTCGCCAACACCTCATCGTCGATGATCCAGAGCAAGGTCACCGGCAACATCGTGTTCGTGCTGCTGCCGCCCCTGTCGCATCTCGAGATGTATGGCGCATACGTGCTGGCGGCGATGATCCGCGGCCTGACCGTGGGTGCCGGCGTGTTCCTGGTCACCGCCTGGTTTGCCGGCCTTTCGTTCTTCGCGCCCGGCTGGATCTTCGCCTTCGCCCTGATCGGCAGCGCAATTCTCGGTACAATGGGCCTGGTCGCCGGTATCTGGGCCGACAAGTTCGACCAGATCGCGGCCTTCCAGAATTTCCTGATCATGCCGCTCACCTTCCTGTCCGGCGTGTTCTACTCGGTGCATTCCCTGCCGGGGTTCTGGCAGACTCTGTCCCGGTTCAACCCGTTCTTCTACCTCGTCGACGGCTTCCGCTACGGGTTCTTCGGCGTCTCCGACGTGCCGCCGGCGCTGAGCGCCGCCGTGGCGGCGGGATCCCTGCTGCTGGTTGCCGCGGCGGCGCTGCGGATGCTCTCCAGCGGCTACGGGCTGCGCCAGTGATCCACCTTTCCATTGCCCGGATTTCGCCATGGTTACCCCCGATACTTTGCGTACCTTCATCGCCGACGGGCTCGAATGCGAGCATCTCGAGGTCAACGGCGACGGCCGGCATTTCGAGGCGCTCATCGTCTCGAAGCTGTTCGAGGGCAAGCGCCTGATCCAGCGCCATCAACTGGTCTACGCGGCGCTGGGCGATCGCATGCGCGAGGAGGTCCATGCCTTGTCGATGAACACGCTGACCCCCGAGGAGTTCGCCGACCGGGGCGGCTGAACCGGGAATCGATCGCGGCGCGCCGTCGCGCGGGTCGCTTCGCATTCGAGTACGAACATGGACAAACTGAGAATCGAGGGTGGCCAGGCGCTGCGCGGCGAAATCGCGGTGTCGGGCGCGAAGAATGCCGCGCTGCCGATCCTGTGCGCGGGATTGCTCGCCGCCGAGCCGTTCGAGGTGTCCAACGTACCGCACCTGCACGACGTCGCCACCACGCTGAAGCTGTTGCGCCAGTTGGGCGCGAAGGCCGAGCGCCAGGGCGCGCGCATCGGGCTCGATGCGCGCGACATCGCCTCGGTGGAAGCGCCCTATGAACTGGTCAAGACCATGCGTGCCGCCATCCTGGTGCTCGGTCCGCTGCTGGCGCGCTTCGGCGAGGCGCGCGTGTCGCTGCCGGGCGGCTGCGCGATCGGTCAACGGCCTGTCGATCAGCACATCAAGGGCCTGCAGGCGATGGGCGCGCGCATCGACATCGAGCATGGCTACGTGGTGGCGCGCGCGGCGCGACTGAAGGGCGCACACATCGTTACCGACATGGTCACCGTCACCGGCACCGAGAACCTGATGATGGCCGCCACGCTGGCCGAAGGTGAAACCGTGATCGAGAATGCCGCCCGCGAGCCCGAGGTGGCCGACCTCGCCGCGGCGCTGCTGGCGATGGGCGCGCGCATCGAGGGCGCGGGCACCGATCGCATCGTGGTGCGCGGCGTCGAGCGCCTGCATGGCGGGACGCATCGCGTGATGCCCGATCGCATCGAAGCGGGCACTTTCCTGTGCGCGGCCGCCGCCACTGGCGGCCAGGTCACGCTGACCGGTGCCGAGCCCGCCAGCATGGAAGCCACGCTCGAGCGCTTGCGCGAGGCCGGCGCGGTGATCGAGGCCGGGGTGGGACGCATCACGCTGTCGATGCCTGCGCGCCCGCGTGCGGTGAGCCTGCGCACGGCTCCCTACCCGGGCTTCGCCACCGACATGCAGGCGCAGTTCATGGCGGTGAACTGCGTTGCCGATGGCACCGCCGTGGTCACCGAAACCATCTTCGAGAACCGCTACATGCACGTGCTCGAATTGCAGCGCCTGGGAGCCGACATCACCGTGGAGGGCAACACCGCGATCGTGCGTGGCGTGCCCAGGCTCTCGGGCGCTACCGTGATGGCTACCGACCTGCGTGCTTCGGCGGGCCTGGTGATAGCCGGCCTGGTCGCCGAGGGCGAGACGATCGTCGATCGCATCTATCACCTCGATCGCGGCTATGAACAGATGGAAGCGAAGTTGGAGCGCCTGGGCGCCCGCATCGCGCGAGTCCGGCCAGCGCCGGGAATTGCAGCAGGAGACCCTCCCTCGTGATCACGCTCGCCCTGTCCAGCGGCCGCATCTTCGACGAAACCCTGCCGCTGCTGGCGGCGGCAGGCATCGCGCTCGGCAGCGTCAAGTCCACATCGCGCAAGCTGATCCTGCCGACTGGCGATCCCGGCTTGCGCCTGATCATCGTGCGCGCCTCCGACGTGCCGACCTACGTCCAGTACGGTGCTGCGGATCTCGGCGTGGCCGGCAAGGACGTGCTGCTCGAGCATGGAGGGGAAGGGCTGTACCAGCCGGTCGACCTGGGTATCGCGCGCTGCCGGATGTGCGTGGCCGCGCCGGTCGGCTTCGACTACGCCAACGCGGTGCGCCGGGGTGCGCGGCTGCGGATTGCCACCAAGTACCTGAAAACCGCGCGCGAGCACTTCGCCGCCAAGGGCGTGCACGTCGACCTGATCAAGCTGTATGGCTCAATGGAACTGGCGCCGCTGGTGGGACTGGCCGACGCCATCGTCGACCTGGTCAGCACCGGCAGCACCTTGCGCGCCAACCACCTGGTCGAGGTCGAGGACATCATGCCGATTTCATCCCGCCTGGTCGTCAACCAGGCGTCGCTGAAGACACAGGCCGCCACCCTGGAGCCACTGCTGGCGGCGATCGCCCGGGCCGCAGACGGAGCGGCCGCAACTGCTGCGACACGGCCATGAATACACCCCTGTCGCTGGCTCGCCTCGATAGCCGGCAGGCCGATTTCCGCGCGCGGCTGGCGGCGCTGCGCGCCTGGGAGCCCACGCAGGATGAACAGATCGAGCGCGTGGTCGCCGACATCGTGCGCGACGTTCGTCGTCGCGGTGACCCGGCGCTGCTCGAGTACACCCGGCGCTTCGATCGCTTCGAGGCCAGCAGCGCCGCCGAACTCGAATTGCCGCACACCGCGCTGCAGGCCGCACTCGATGAACTGGGCGAGCCCGAACGCGCGGCGCTGCAACTGGCCGCCGATCGCGTGCGTGACTACCACGTGCGCCAGTTGGCCCGATCGTGGTCGTACGTCGAGCCCGACGGCACCCGCCTCGGCCAACAGATCACCGCCCTCGAGCGGGTCGGCCTGTACGTGCCCGGCGGCAAGGCCGCCTATCCGTCCTCGGTCCTGATGAACGCGCTGCCCGCCCGGGTGGCCGGTGTGTCCGAACTGGTCATGGTGGTACCGACCCCCGAGGGTGTGCGCAACCCCCTGGTGCTGGCAGCGGCCTGCATCGCCGGTGTCGATCGCGTGTTCACCATCGGTGGCGCGCAGGCGATCGCCGCCCTGGCGTACGGCACCGATTCGATTCCGGCGGTCGACAAGATCGTCGGTCCCGGCAATGCCTGGGTGGCCGAAGCCAAGCGCCGCGTCTTCGGCACCGTGGGCATCGACATGATCGCCGGTCCGAGCGAGATCCTGGTGCTGTGCGACGGTTCGACTGATTCCGACTGGGTCGCCATGGACCTGTTCTCCCAGGCCGAGCACGACGAGATGGCGCAGGCAATCCTGCTGACCCCCGATGCGGCCTTTGCCGAGCGGGTGGCCGCCGCACTCGCCCGCATGCTGCCCGCGATGCCGCGGCGCGCGGTCATTGCGCGCTCGCTGGCCGATCGCGGCGCATTGATCGTGGTTCGCAGCATGGAGGAGGCCTGCGATATCGCCAACGAAATCGCCGCCGAGCACCTGGAGATCAGCGCCGCGGATGCGCCCCGCTGGGCGCAGCGTATCCGCCATGCCGGCGCGATGTTCCTCGGCCCGTGGTCTTCGGAGGCGGTCGGTGACTATTGCGCCGGCCCGAACCACGTGCTGCCGACCATGCGCACGGCGCGCTTTTCCTCGCCGCTGGGCGTCTACGACTTCCAGAAGCGCACCAGCATCATCGAGTTGTCACCGGCGGGCGCGCACCGGCTCGGGCCGGTGGCGGCCACCCTGGCACGCGGTGAGGGCCTCGAGGCGCACGCGCGCAGCGCCGAACTGCGCCTCGGCAGAAAGGACTGAGCGACGCGGGCAAAGGCGTAGGCCGCCCAGCGCTGAGCGTAAAGGCGCCGCTTGCCCGGCGGCGCAGCCAAAGGCGT
>CAZXLV010000093.1:0-10093 GCA_964641405.1 uncultured Limnobacter sp.
GGCGGAGCCGCCGCGACTGATGGATGCGTCGCCCCCGGCGCAGAGTGCTGTGATGCGCGCGCCGCTGCCTGCGCTCGCGCAGCCGGCGATTTCCCGCGTGTTTCCCAACCGTGTCGAAGCGGGCCGCGTTTACAGCCTCACCCTCGACGGCAGCGGCTTCGCGGCTGGCATGACGGCCAGTTTCACTCCTGAAGGCGTGGATGTCCTGGGGCCCGTGATCGTCCGCGGGCCGACCAGCGCGCAACTGCAGGTCCAGGTCCGGGCCGGTGCCGCAGCGGGATTTCGCAACCTGACACTCCTCGTGCCTGCCGCAGCTTCGAGCGCCACTACCCTCGCCGCGCCACCTCCGCGCCGTGTGCAGTTGACCCGCGCGATCGAAGTGACCACGGCTCCAAATGCCAGCACATCCGTCACGGCGCCGACCTTCGAGGCGCCGGTCACGACCACGGCGCCGCCTGCACTCGGCGATACGGCGACCTTCACGCCGACGGATCGCGGGCCGTCTTCTCTCCCGAAGATCACGGGTGTGATGCCTGCAGCGGGCGAGGCGGGCAGCAGCCAGACGCTGCAGTTGCAGGGTTCGGCTCTCACGCAGGGCATGCGTTTCGATTTCGGATCGGACATCGGGGTGGTCGGTGAGCCGGTGCTGCTGGGAACGAACCAGGTGCGCCTGAAGGTGCAGATCAGCCCCGATGCGCGGCCGGGTCCCCACCGTGTGCGCTTGGGCGCTCATGCCCGCGCGCAGTGGGTGCAACAGCAGGCCGTATTCATCGTCACCCCTCGAAGGAGCGTGCCGACCGTTGTGGCGGGCGGTCTGCCCAAGCCGCAGATCCAGCCGCTGGACTTCTCCACGGTGCTCAAGGAGCGGATCGATCTCCTGCAACCGGCCTGGAAGATGCAGACCGGCACGACCCTGCCGCCGAAGGATCCGGTGACCGGCCAGCCGCTCAGCGCGCCGGTCGCGATCTGGAAGGTCGCCGTGCCTGCACTCCGGGAAGGCGAGCTTTTCAGCTGGAAAGAACGGAATCCGAATGTCGCGGAGCATTTCGAAGTCCGCTTCTATCGCGGCGGGCAGCGGGTGGCCACGCGACGCATCGATCCGGATTCCGCCGCGGGGTCAAATGCAAGTTCGGGCGGCAATGTACCCACGTGGCTGCGAATCGATGCGGCACTGCTGGCACAGATCCTGACGCCGCGGCAGCCCGCCCGGCCCGGCTCCGCGGGCTCCACGACCGGGGCATTGGCCGGGCCGAAGTACTCCACGAGCAGCGTCGCAGTTTCTTCCGTGGCTGCTACGCCCGAGGATCGGGCAATGGCAACAGCCGACCTGTACTGGGAGGTTGCGGGCTTGCGCCGCTACGCCCCGAGCGGCGTGATACAGCGCGGCGCCGGCGGCACGGCCAAAATGATGACCGAGGTGGAGGTGGAGATCTCCGAGCGCTGGCCGCTGCTCACTCCGTACCAGCCAACGGGCCTGGCCTGTGGCCAGGATCTCATCGGCCGCTTCGGCCTCGTCAATCTCAGCAAGGAAGGCGTCAGCAGCACGCATCCGGGCGATCTGATGCGATTGACCGGCGAGTTCTCGCTGTCGAAGAGCCCTTATGTATCGCAACCGACGCCATCGACGACTGCAATGCAGGGGAAGCCGCTGCTCACAAGCTGGTCATTCGACAACGTGTACGTCGACTGGGGCGATGGCACGCAGCAACCCTTCACCATGTGGCGCGGCGGGGATGGTGGCCATTACTCACCCGATACCGAGTTGTCGCTCGGCGAGCAAGGGTGGACGCACCGGTACCAGGAGCCCGGCAACTATGTGGTGCGTGTCTATCAGTTGCCGGCCACGGCGGCGCAGAGCGCAGGCGCGCAGGTGGTGTCGGTCGCACAGGACCGCCCGGACACGCTCTATCAGAAGACGCTGCTCTTCGACGACGGCGGCAGCGCGGTGGATCACAGCCCGGCAGGCAGCCAGGCCATGGCAGACAGCGCCTTCATGCTCTATTGCCAGAATGTGAGCGTCGCACCCCGTACCGATTCCGATGCCAACGGGCCCCTGAAGCTCGTGCGCATCGATGTCCAGGGGTTCCCGTGGGCGGCCCCGGCACAACAGCAGGGCAAGTCTGGAGGAGGTGGCGCGCCTTCCACCGGCGGTAACAGCACGCCGGCGGACCTCGCAAGGTCTGCCCGTCAGTCCATGGTTGCGGCCGCTTCACTCTTCGGAACGGGGGCAGGCGGCACGCCGGCTTTCAGCGCCTGCGATGTTTCGCTCACCGCCGGTGCAGCGCTGACTTATGTGGGCCAGGGCTCGGCACGGCTGCGCTGGAAGCTCGATGGCAGGAGCTTCCACGAAGAAACCTACGATGATATCGGGCCATCGCCGTCGCGGACGCAGGCAGTCCTGGCCCGGGATCCGGCGAAGCAGGGCCCGCCACTCGAAGGCGTGCGCGAGAACCTGCTGTCGGCGGCCATCCCGCTCGACACGCCCGGCCGGCGCAATGTGAGCGTGGAGGCTGAGGTCATTTACTCCACCCGATTGCCCGGGTTGCGCAATGCACTTGCGGCGGCCCTCGGTGCCGGCGGGAGGCAGGCCGATGCCCGGGCGGCGCAAGCCATCCTGAGTGGCGCCGAGGGCGGTCCGAAGATCGGTGTGCTCAGTCCTTATTCCTGGTCCGGCGCCGGGCTGCCCCCTGTGACTTACGTGAACGACTCACTGATGCAACTGGCCGCCCGCGCCGAGCCCATTCTGCTTGCCGCCACGGCAGGAGCGCTGCCGCGCGTCATGAGTGTGGGGGGTGCGCTGGGCAAGGTCGCAGGCTCCCTGATTCCTGAAAAGAAACCACCTGGATTCGTCGAATCCGGGCCGACCCCGTTTGCCGTCGTCGGCCACGACACGGAAGCACCCTGCACCTTCGATTTTCCGGTGACGGGTGGCAGGTTCATCGTCGGTGGGCTGCAAGAGCAGGGCAAGTCGAAGGTTACCCACGAGGGCAATGTCTTCTCGGGCAACGGCGTGTTGCAGATGCCGGTGCCGGGCCAGCCGGGCAAGCGCCTGCCTCTGCCCCTGTCCTTCAAGGGCTGGTCGGTCGCATCCGACGGCCACACCGTCGAGGAGGGCCGACTCGAGGCTGGTGCATGGCCGGGCGGCGAGCTGGTTGCGGGCGGCGTTGCCTATACGATCGAGAAGCTGGGGGGAACGGCGCGGCAGGATGTGAAGGCGACGCTCAAGAGCCGCCTGGCACAGGCCAACCTGCAGTCGGCAGCGAGCCAGGTACCGCTGAAACTGCCCAGCGCCACGGCGGTGCTTTCGCCGGAGGGCGACTGGTACGCTCCCGGGCTGGGTACCGGTCCGCTGGCCCTTTACGACAGCGGGTTCACGCTCGCACCCAAGAGCGTGGCGCTCGATCTGAGTGCTGCCGAGGGTGAGGCGCCCGACCCGAGTTGTGCGGGCACGGGCATCGAGTGGATGGGAGTGCACCTCGGTGCCGGTGCCACACTCACGGCCTACGACTTCGATCTGCCCGGCGAGAGCACGGGGACTGCAGATCGCTTCGGCATCGATTCGCGGGGCCTGTGTGGCACGGCCCATGTCGGCGCTCATGCCACCCAGCAGCTGCGCGGGCAGTTCCGGTGGGATGGCATCGACATCAACGCCAGCCATGGCCAGTTCAAGGCCGTCTACCAGAACCTGCGCGTGCGGGTGCCGTGGCTCGATGCCGAATTGAAAGGTACGACGGATCCGCTCCTCGAGGCGGGCGAGGGCGCCGGTGTTCGCCGCGTGAGCCTCGATCTCGTCGGAGGACCGGTCAAGCGCAAGTACGGACCGATTTCCTTCGAGGCGCAGAACCTGCAACTCGTCAAGCTCGAGGGGATGGTGCCCGCCGTGCGCAGCGACACCCGCTTCGATTTCGCCGGTGAACGCGGGGTTTTCGCCAGGGACGTGTGGGTGAAGGACCTGCATTTCGGCCTGGATGGCCGTGCCTACTTCGCGCCGGGTACCACGGCGGTCAAGGTGAATCTCGGTGGACAGAACAGCGCTTCCGGGGCGGTGTCGATGGCGCTTGATGATGTGATGGTGAGCACGCAAGCGAGCGGCGCGCAACGGCTGGATTTCTTCTTTACCGGGCGCGCGAGCATCTCGAAGGCGCTGGAGTCGGCCAGGATGAGCGTGCGCTACGGCATCGCCGAACCCGACGAGGGCCATTACGCGGCAAGCGGACCGGTTGCGCAGACAATGGAACCCTTCCTCGTGAGCTTCCCGAAAGCGGATGGCACGGTGAAGGCGAGTATAGATGTGCAATCCGCGAGCGAGGCAGGCCCGATCCGCTATCGCGGTGCGGTGGACATGAATCTCTTCGACCTGCCGATGAAGGCGGCCTTTGCCCTGGGTTACGAAGGCAATGACGACTTCTGGGCAATGAAGGCTGTTTACGACGGCTTCGGGCCGAATGGCGCGCCACTGCTGCCCCCGTTCCTCAGTCTCTACGCGGTCGGGGGCGGCCTCGGCTACAACGTTTCACTTGAGTCGCTGAAGGGCCACGGCCTGGAGTCACTCGGCTACTCATCGAGTGGCGGGGCGCCGGTCTTCAATGCCGCCGCGACGGTAGGTACCCCGGACGCATTCATTCTCGGAGGGCGTGGGGACCTGTCGATCAAGGTGGCGGGCAGCGATCCGGGTGTGCGCCTGGATTTCGGGGTTTTCGTCCTGAGCAGCCGCAGTACATGGATATCGGGTTCGCCGCCCTTTGAAGGTTACATGAAGTTCCAGGGTGGGAGCTTCGACGGCGAGCTGTGGGGCGGTCTCGATCTCTTCGGCGGCAAGGCGGGTGTCACCGTCCCGAAAGGCGCTGCGCAGCTGCACTTCGGCAGTGATGACTGGCACGCCTACCTCGGCAAGGACAGCGGCCCGCGTGTCCAGGGGCATGCACTGTTCATCAAGGGCAATGCCTATCTCATGCTCAGCCCCTCCCGACTCGCCCTGGGCGGCGGTGCTGACATGGAGGCCTCCCTCGGCGACTGCGACGATCTTTGTGCTTACGTCAAGGGCCAGGCCGACGCAGGTCTCCTGCTCGCGACGAGCCCGCTCAAGTTGGCCGGGACCGCCCGGGTCAGCGTGAGTGCGGGAGGCTGCTACGACGGCGCGTGCGCCGGGGTGGGTGGCGACGTCGATGCCTATGCCGAATTGCCGGGTCCGGTGATGAGGTACGGCTTCTCGATCGATCTGCCCTGTCCGGTGCCCGATGTCGGTCTGACGCTGAAGGTTCTGCCTTCACCCGGGCTGAGTCCGGATCTCGATTGGTGTGACATGAATCCACTCTGGTAAATGCGATGTACGTACGCGTCATCCCGGTGACCTTCATGACTGTCGCACTGGCATTTCTCGGTGCCTTGGGCGGGCGGTCTTTGGCGGCCGAGACTCACAGCCGTGGGGCGCTTATGACGGCAAGCGATGGGAACGGTGGCGTCCGGCTCATCTGGTTTGCGGCCGACGGGCTGGCTCCCGCAGCCTGGCGGCTCGAGGTGGAAGCCGGCGGGCAGACCCGGGTACTCGAAGAAAACATCCCTGTGGTTGGCCCTCCTGCCTCGCACCCGACGGGAGATCCCGGGTCGCAGCCGCTCCGGCAGGTGTTCGCGGACATGACAGCCATGAGCGACTGGGCGCTCGCGCAGAAGCGCGGCGTTGCTCGTGAACTTCATGGTGTGCCGGCGGGTGAGCGCCGTTTCCGCGTCGTCCCGCTGCGGGCGGACGGCAGCGTGCTCGGCGCGGCCTTGCGGGGCCGGATCATTGACAGCCACAAGGCCGATCCATTGCCGCCCGCGGCGAATGACCTGCGGATCGTTGCGGTTCGTGGTGGTGCCGGACTTTTCTGGCAGCCGGGGAAGGCCCCACGCGCGCCCCCCGGCATCGCCTGGCTCATCGAACGCGATGGGGAGCGGCTGGGCGATGGCCCGGTACTGCTCGGCGAGAGCTGGCCGGCGCAGAACCGGGCCTTCTTCGATGGAGGCGCACCGCTCGAGACGGATGTGCGCTACCGCGTCGCCCCGCTCGATGTCTTCGGGAGGGCAGGCCCCTGGACCGGGGTGTCGGCCTTCATCGAAGATATCGCGGCCCGCGATCCACCCACGAAGTTGAGTGCCGTACCTGCAAGGGGTGCGATCGAATTGCGCTGGGACGCCAGTGAAAATGCGCACACCAGCGGCTACGTGGTGGAACGTGCCGTGCTGCGGGGCGGGCCCTATGAAGTGGTGACGCCCGACGGCCTCGCACGTACGACGACATCCTTTCTCGACGAAGGCCCGGTCGAAGACACCTGGTATTTCTATCGCCTGCGCGCGATGGATCCACGAGGTGTGCTCGGCGAGCCTTCGCTCCCGACGATGGCGCGCATCGCGACGACGACCGTGCCGCGACCCGGAACGCCGCGGACGGAGGTGGGCCGCTCGCGCGTGATCCTGCACTGGGATCCGCTGCCCGGGGTGGCGGGCTATTACCTGCAACGCCGCACCGGCGGCAGCCGGGACTGGCGGATTCTCAATGATCCCATCACCCCTGAGCCGCGCTACGACGATACCGGGCTGCCCTCTGGCGGAAGCTTCGACTACCGCGTCGTCGCCGTTGGCCATGACAACCGTGAAAGCGTGCCAGGCGAAGCTGTGAGTGTCACGCTTGCGGATGACGAGCCGCCCGGCGCGCCGCGCATCGTGGCGGCCGACGGTGCGGGCGGGCAGGCGCGCCTGCGATTTGCGCCCGCGGGGCCGGCGGGTGATTCGGCGCGATTTCTGGTCCTGCGGGGCGCTTCGGCCGAGGATGCCGGCGTCGTCCTCGGTGATCCATTGCCCGGCACGGCGCGCGAATGGGCGGACGATTGGGTGCTGGCCGGAGAAACCTACTGGTATCGGCTGGTGGCCATGGATGTCGCCGGCAATCGCAGTGCGCCTGGAGCAGCCGTAGCCGTGCGCATCGGCACTGGCCCGATTCCTGCTCCTCCTGCGCCGCGGGTGCGCAACGTCACCGAGCCATTCAGCGCAGTGGAATTGCGCATCACAGGTGTGTCTCCCGGCATGGCCATCCTCGTGCAACGACGGGAGGGCACTGATTCGCCCTGGCGTGTCGTGGCAGGACCCGTGACGGGAGAGTTGGCGTTCGACGCCGCAGCCCCACAGGGACGGCTGGAGTATCGGTTGGTCTATCAGGCGCGTGATGGTTCGCAAGGCCCCCCCTCGCCGCCGGTTTCGGTGAGCCGGCCGTGATCGCATACGAACAGGGAGAGGAATCGGTGCTGGAGAGCAAGCCAAAGTTCCGGAAGGTGCCGCGCGCGGTCTGTCTGCGGCTGATGATGCCGCTGCTGGTCGTGGTGGTATCAGGCCCGGTGCAGGCGGGAATGGTGCCGGGGGAGGGGCGGGTAGCGCGCAACTCCGAGGTGCTGCAACTCTGGGAGGAGGCATCCGGTGGCAGTGCCCCCGCACTCGAGCGCAGCCGCGAGGGCGGGACTCGCCTGCGCTGGCGCGGCGCGCTGTCGACTGATTTCTACGGCAGCCGTTCGAGCGGCAGCAAAATCATGACACCGGTCGGGAACCGGGATGGCAACTACTCCGTGCAGGTCCAGACTGAAGGCCGTGCCCACTGGAGCGCGGCAAACCAGAGCTGGTTCATGTTCAGCGGCAATGCGAGCAATGATCGCGCGGTGCTCAATCATCCGGCCATGATCGGCACACTGCAAATGGGTCATCAAGGCGAGAACTATCGAGTGTCGCTCGGTGATGTTGCAGTCAATCTCTCGACACTCGGGGCAAGCGCCGGGTTGCGCGGCCTGCAGGGTGAAGGGCACATCGGACGCACACTCATCCAGGCGGTGGCCGGGGTGCAGTCGGATACCTGGGAGGCGCTGGCGCAACGCGAGCGACGATCGATGTACCTGCGTGACGGCTGGGCAGTGAAACTGCAGCAGGGCGTCAACGATTCTCTCGCCGTCTTTCTGACGACCCAGGGATTTTCCGACGACGCCGATACGCGCATTGCCGCCATGACCGGGTTGGCCGCGGCCAAGGGCAACGCGAGCACGGCCGGATTCAGCCTGCAGCACCAGCGCTTCAGCCTGAATGGCGAGGCAGGCACGAGCACGCTGAAGGAGAGCGGCCACAATGACGAGGACGATCACGCCTGGGTTGTGGATGGCGGCTGGCAAGGGAACCGCATCGGCGTGCAGCTGGGCCACCATGATCTCGGCGCCTATTACTCAACGCTGTCCGGCGCCGCGCTGGCAGGCGTGCGGGAGACCTACGGCTCGGCCAACTGGACGACCAATGACTGGCTGAGCTTCAATGGCGACGTGCGCCACACGCTGAACAGGCGCGCAGGAGCGCTGCCGTCGCTGCCTCCAGGCTCGCCACCGGGCACGCCCAACGCATACAAGAGCGACAGCTGGACGCTTGGCAGCAACGTCGCGATCCTGCCGGTGCCAGGTTTGAACCTGCAGTTGCAGCACACCGCATCCGATGGCAGCAATGCAGGCGGTGGCGGCAACGATGCCGATGACTCGACGCTGAACCTGCAGTATGGAGCGCAAGGCTGGACGGCGGCACTGGGCCTGCAGCGCTACGACGTCGAAAACAGCGCGCTGTCCGCCACCAACGCTGTCACGCGTGGATGGAATCTCCTGTTGGGCCGCCAGTGGGGCGAGGCCGCTGCGGGCGCGTGGAATGCAGGCTTTCAGGTGTTCTACAGCGACCAGCGCCAGTCACTCGATGCGGGCGGACGCACCCGCAACAGCAATTACCAGCTGTCCATGAACGCGCAGCATCAACGCTGGGGGCGGTTCGCCCTCGTCTGGTACGACGGGCGCGTGCGGGACACAGCCACGGGCCAGGACCTGGATCAACGGCAATTGCAGGTGGAGGCACAGCACTCGCTGGGCCGGATCGGTTCGCTGAAACTCTACTTCAGGAACAACAACAGCTTTTCCGGCAACACTTTGATCGCCTACGAGGAGAAAGTGTTCGGACTGCAATTCCTCTCCACATTCGGTGCCGGGAGTCTCGATCCGTGAAGCCATCCGTCATGCCCTCACGTACATCCAGGCTTTGCGCCTGCCTGCCTGCCATCCTGCTGGTGCTGTCGATGGCCACGGCCTCCGCGCAGACTCCGTCACGGGATCACAATCCGTTGCCTCCGGGCTCCGACATCCGCTCGCAGGTCCCAGTCGGTGGCGAGCGTGCGAACGGGGTGTCGGCCGCCGCCGGGGCGGCAGCGCGCGATGCGCTGCCTGATTTTTCCGAGATCCAGAAGGCGCGCGACGCATTCGACGAACTGCTGCGTGCCTACGAAAGCGGCAATGTCGGCCAGGTCCGGCGACGACTCGATCCTTCGATGATCGGCTACCAGGTATTCCTGGATGGCGTCCGACGCGATGCGAACGCCCTCAAGAATCTTCGCATCCAGCTCATCGATACACAGGTGACCGTCGGCCCGGACGTCGCCGTGATCCAGACCGCCTGGGAGAAGCGTTATCTTGCGGTGAGCGATTTCCAGCCTGGACTGCTGACCGGTCGCAGCACGATCCTGATGCACCGCGGAGCGGAGGGGTGGCGCCTTGCGGCCGTGGCGCAGGACAACCTGTTCACGAGCGCCACGGGCATGCTGGCGCGCTTTACGCTGGCGCCGTCTGTCGTGAGCCTGGTCCCCGGTGCGGATGCGCCGACGCAGCGCATTGCATTGCAGCTCGAGATCGCCGATCCCGACCTCGCGGGTCTCGGCGAAATAAGCGTGTCCGTCACGAGCAGCGAGGGGGACAGGGAAGTGTTGGCCGTGCCGGCCGTTGCCCCGGGCGTGTTTCGCCTGCAGTCCGTCACCATGGCGCCCTTCATGCAACTGATGGTTCCCGGCAACCAGGTGCTCGATCTTGCGGGGGCTGCGGCGACATTCACGTTCAGCTACATCGATGCTGATCCCGGTGGGAATCGGCTGCCCGTGACACTGAACCGGGTGCTTCTGGTCCAGTGAATGACGCCGCATCCGCGTTCGCGATCATAGCGGCGACGCCTGAGAACCTCGGCCTCGAGGCCATAGGCGGCTTCGCGCAGCGCGTCGAGGCCATGG
>CAZXLV010000094.1:0-9908 GCA_964641405.1 uncultured Limnobacter sp.
GCCGGCCGCGGCCCCCGCCTGGTGGCCGGCCGCGATCCTCTGGTAGATCAGGATGGCTTCGGGCACACTGGCGCGGAACTGCCGGGAGACGCCATGGATACCCCCCTCGCGGAACGAATCGCGCGCGACCCCAACTACCAGGCGCTGGTGAAGGCGCGCTCCCGCTTCGGTTGGTGGCTCGCCATCGCGATGCTGGTGGTGTACTACGGCTTCATCCTGCTGGTGGCCTTCGACAAGGAATTCCTGGCCACGCGCCTGGGTGAGGGCGTCACCACCCTGGGCATGCCGATCGGCTTCGGGGTCATCGTGTTCACCATTGCGATCACGGTGATCTACATCAATCGCGCCAACCGCGAGTTCGACGATCAGGTCGCTGCCATCGTGAAGGAGGCGCTGAAATGAGCCTGCGTTGCGCAACGATGCGGCGCGCGGGCGCGCTGTCAATGCTGTTCACGGTACCGCTGGCCGCCTGGGCGGCGGGTGGCGATCTCGGCGCCACCGTCAAGCAGCCGACCAACTGGACGGCGATCGGCATGTTCGCGCTGTTCGTCCTCGCGACCCTGTTCATCACCAAGTGGGCCGCCATGCGGACCAAGTCCGCCGCCGACTTCTACACCGCCGGCGGCGGCATCACCGGATTCCAGAACGGCCTGGCCATTGCCGGCGACTACATGTCGGCAGCCTCGTTCCTCGGCATCTCGGCGGCGGTCATGGCCAGCGGCTACGATGGCCTGATCTACTCGATCGGCTTCCTGGTCGGGTGGCCGATCCTCACCTTCCTGATGGCGGAACGCCTGCGCAACCTGGGCAAGTTCACCTTTGCCGACGTTGCCGCATTCCGCTTCGAGCAGGCACCGGTGCGCATCTTCGCCGCCGCCGGCACGCTGGTCGTGGTGGCCTTCTACCTGATCGCGCAGATGGTCGGCGCCGGCCAGTTGATCAAGCTCCTGTTCGGCCTCGAGTACTGGATCGCGGTGGTCATCGTCGGAGTGCTGATGATGATCTACGTGCTGTTCGGCGGCATGACCGCCACCACCTGGGTGCAGATCATCAAGGCCTGCCTGCTGCTCGGCGGCGCCACCTTCATGGCGTTCATGGTGATGCTGCACTACGGCTTCAGCGCCGAGGCGATGTTCGCCGACGCGGTGGGCGTCAAGACCCGGCTCGCCGAGGCCGCCGGCAAGCCGGCCGAGGTGGCCGCGCGCGAGGGCATTTCGATCATGGGCCCGGGCAACTTCGTGAAGGATCCGGTCTCGGCCATCTCGTTCGGGATGGCACTGATGTTCGGCACTGCGGGGTTGCCGCATATCCTGATGCGTTTCTTCACGGTCCCCAGTGCCAGGGAGGCGCGCAAGTCGGTGATGTGGGCGACCGGCTGGATCGGCTACTTCTACCTGCTGACCTTCATCATCGGCTTCGGCGCCATCACCTTCGTGCTGACCAATCCCGGATTCCTCGACGCCACGGGCGGCCTGATCGGCGGCAGCAACATGGCGGCCGTGCACCTGGCCGACGCAGTCGGCGGCAACATCTTCCTGGGCTTCATCTCGGCCGTCGCCTTTGCCACCATCCTCGCAGTGGTGGCGGGGTTGACCCTTTCGGGCGCCTCGGCCGTCTCGCACGACCTGTACTCCACCGTGATCAAGCGGGGCAAGGCCGACAACGCCGCGGAACTGCGGGTCTCGCGCATCACCACGATCGCATTGGGAATCCTGGCCATCGTGCTCGGCATCGCCTTCGAGAAGCAGAACATCGCATTCATGGTGTCGCTGGCCTTCGCGATCGCCGCTTCGGCGAACTTTCCGGTGCTGTTCCTGTCGCTGCTGTGGAAGGGCTGCACCACGCGCGGCATCGTGATCGGCGGCTTCCTGGGGCTGATCTCCTCGGTGCTGCTGACCATCGTGTCGCCCTCGGTGTGGGAGGCCACGCTCGGCAATCCCAAGGGTTCGGCCCTGTTCCCGTACACTTCGCCGGCCCTGTTCTCGATGACCATCGGCTTCGTCGGCATCTGGCTGTTCTCGGTGCTCGATCGCAGCGAGCGCGCGCGTATCGACCGGGCCGGATTCCTCGCCCAGAAGGTGCGCTCGGAGACCGGCATCGGCGCCTCCTCGGCTTCGGCGCATTGAGAAGCGGCAGGGGTGGCTCGACCGCCAGCCTCCTGCGCCGCCGGGGGCCGAGCGCCTCGCGCAGGAAACGCGGCGACCACGATGCCCGGCAGCCCTTTCGATGCTTCGCCGTTCGACCTGCTCACGCCGCTCGAGCGTTCGCAGCTGCGCGAAGCCGCCGAGACGATCGAATACGCGGCCGATGCGACGCTGCTGGCGCCAGGCTCCGAACCGACGCACGCCTGGTTGTTGCTGACCGGGCAGGTGCAGCAACTCGACGACGCGCAGGCGCCGCTCACCTGCGAGCCGGGCGAGCTGCTGGCGCTGCGCGCCCTGCTGTCGGGGCGCAACGACAGCCGCTTCACGGCGCGTGGTGCGGTCAGCACGCTGCGCCTGCCGAAACCGCTCGTGCAGGACCTGATCGCCGGCAACGCGCCATTCGCCGCCGCGCTGTTCGCCAGCCTGGCGCGCACGCTGTCGAGCGAATCGGCGGTGCGGCCGCAGCGTGAACTCGCCTCGCTGCTGATGTCGCGAGTGCGCGACGCCTATCTGCGCAAGCCGCTGGTGGTCGACGGTTCGATCGGGCTCATCGCACTGTGCCGGCTGCTTGCCGAGCAGGGCCGGACCGAGGCGCTGGTGCGCGACGGCAAGCGGCTCGGACTGTTCACCACCACCGACCTGCGCGATGCGCTGGCGCGTCCCGAACCGGCTGCCGGGCAGGTGGTCCGCGAGGCGGCCCGCTTCGAGCCGATCTCGGTATCGGCCGACGCCGAACTGCTCGAGGCCATGCTGCTGATGCTCAGGCATCGGGTGCATCGGGTGCTGGTGCGCGACGGCGACACGGTAGTCGGCGTGCTCGGGCAACTCGACCTGATGAGCTTCGTATCCAACCATTCGCACCTGATCGCGCTGCAGATCGAACAGGCCGCCAGCGTGGCGGAGTTGCGCGATGCGGCGCACCAGGTCGACCGGCTGATCGAGGTCCTGCACGGCGACGGCGTGCGCATCGAAGTGATCAGCGCACTGGTGCGCGAGCTCAACCGGCAGCTGTTTGTCCGGCTGTGGTCGCTGCTGGCCGGACCGGCGTTGCGCGACAACAGTTGCCTGCTGGTGATGGGCAGCGAGGGCCGCGGCGAACAGATCATCAAGACCGACCAGGACAACGCGCTGCTGCTGCGCGACGGCCATGCCTTCGAGGACCTGGCCGAGTTGACCGCGCGCTTCAGCGCCGCGCTGGAAGCCTTCGGCTACCCGCCCTGCCCGGGCGGCATCATGCTGAGCAGGCCACTGTGGTGCCAGCCGCTTGGCGGATTCCTGGACAGCCTGCGCGAGTGGATCCATGGCGCCGACCCGCTGGGTCCGCTGAACCTGGCAATCTTCCTGGACGCCAGCGCAGTGGCCGGCGACGCCACGCTGCTCGGGCACGCACGCGACCAGGTCGATCGCCTGCTGGTCGACAGCGATGCCTTTTACGCGCGCTTCGCCGCCGCCATCGACCAGTTCGGCGAGCCGGGGGGCTGGTGGTCCCGGTTGGCGGGCCGGCGCGCGCACGGCGGCGTCGAGGTGGACCTGAAGAAGCTCGGCATCTTCCCCATCGTGCACGGCGCACGCGCGCTGTCCCTGCAGTACCGGGTGCGCGAACTGGGCACGGCCGAGCGCCTGCACTCGCTGGTCGCACTGGGCCACATCGACGAGGCGCTGGCGCGCGACCTGATCGATGCCCTGCGCTTCCTGATCGGCCTGAAGTTGCGCAGCAACCTGCGCCAGCGCCGGCTCGGCCAGTTGCCCGACAACCTGCTCCGGCCCGACAGCCTGGGCACGCTCGAGCGCGATTCGCTCGCCGATTCGCTGGCCATCGTGCGACGTTTCCGCCAGTGGCTGCGCCGCCACTATCGGCTGGATTCGCTGTGATCGGCACCTCCCGCGGCGAGCGGGCAGCCGGCAGTTCACGCAGCCAGCGCCTGGCGGCGCTGTTCGGGGCCGCCTGCCTGCTGTTCAATTTCCCGCTGCTGTCGCTGTGGGACCGTGACGTGACGCTGTTCGGCCTGCCGCTGCTGCCGGTGGCGCTGTTCGCGATCTGGGCGGTGCTGATCGGCCTGCTGGCCTGGAACGTCGAACGCGACAGCGGCGGCGGCTGAAGGGGCGCAAGCCATGCTGTCGGCGCCAGCGGTCATCGGCACCTCCTTCGCCTACCTGCTGCTGCTGTTCGCGGTGGCGGCCTTCGGCGACCGGCGAGCCGCGCAGGGACGTTCGGTGATCGGCAACGCCTGGATCTACTCGCTGTCGATGGCGGTCTACTGCACCGCCTGGACCTACTTCGGCAGCGTCGGCCAGGCGGCCGTCTCGGGCATGTGGTTCCTGCCCATCTATCTCGGCCCGACGCTGGCGATGCTGCTCGGCTGGCTGGTCGTGCGCAAGATGATCCGCATCGCAAGGACTTACCGGATCACCTCGATCGCCGACTTCATCGCCAGCCGCTATGGCAAGAGCCGCCTGCTCGCAGCTCTGGTCACCCTGATCACGGTGGTCGGAATCGTTCCCTACATTGCGCTGCAACTGAAGGCGATTTCGGTCGGCTACGCGGTGCTGACCATGGCGCCGGAGGCCCCGGGCCTCGATGCGGCGCAGTGGTGGCGCGACGGCACACTCTACGTCGCGCTGGCGCTGGCAGCGTTCACCATCGTGTTCGGCACGCGCCATCTCGACGCGGCCGAACGCCATGAGGGCATGGTCGCCGCGATCGCCTTCGAATCGCTGGTCAAGCTGCTCGCATTCGTGGCGGTGGGCGTCTTCGTGACCTGGGGCATCTTCGACGGCCTGGCCGATATCTGGGCGCGTGCGCACGCGCTGCCCGAGTTGAGCACGATGCTGCACCTGGCCGGTGGCGCGAGGTCGGCCCCGTTTGCCTACGAGCAATGGTTTGCGCTCACCCTGCTGGCCCTGCTCGCGGCGCTCCTGTTGCCGCGCCAGTTCCAGGTCATGGTGGTCGAGAACGTGGATGAGCGGCACCTGAAGCGCGCCGTCTGGGTGTTTCCCCTCTACCTGCTGTTGATCAATCTGTTCGTGCTGCCGATCGCGATCGGCGGCCAACTTGCTTTCGGACCCGGGCGCGCCGATGCCGACGCCTTCGTGCTGTCTCTGCCGCTGGCCCATGGCCAGCCGCTGCTGGCGCTCGCCGCCTTCATCGGCGGGCTGTCGGCAGCCACCGGCATGCTGATCGTCGAAACGATCGCGGTCTCGACCATGGTCTGCAACGACCTGGTGATGCCCTCGCTGCTGCGCCTGCGCCGTTTCGGTGATCGTGCCGGGGGTGACCTGACCCGCCTGCTGCTCGCCATCCGGCGCGCGGCGATCGTTGCCGTGCTGCTGCTGGGCTACCTGTACTTTCATCTGGCCGGCGAGGCCTATGCGCTGGTCAGCATCGGGCTGATCAGCTTTGCCGCGGTCGCCCAGTTCGCACCGGCCTTGCTCGGGGGCATGTACTGGCGCGACGGTACGCGGCTCGGCGCGTTCGCCGGCCTGCTGGCCGGCTTCGGCCTGTGGGCCTACACCCTGATGCTGCCCTCGGTGGTGAAGTCGGGCTGGCTGCCCGGGCAATTCCTGGAGCAGGGCCTGTTCGGCATCGCGTTGCTCAGGCCCGAGCAGCTGTTCGGCCTGGCCGGGCTGGACAATCTGACCCACTCCCTGTTCTGGAGCCTGCTGGCCAACGTCGGTCTGTACGTCGGCTTGTCCCTGTGGCGCGCGCCCTCGGCGGGCGAGGCGAGCCAGGCCCTGCTGTTCGTCGACGTGTACGCGCGCGGCCCGGCCAGTGGGGCGAGCGCCCCGATCTTCTGGCGCGGACGCGCGCGCGTCGCCGACCTGCTCCCGCTGGCCAGCCGCGTGCTGGGTGCGGAGCGGGCCAGGAGGGCTTTCGACGAGTTCGCGCGCCAGGAAGGCGGGCGGCACATCGAGGAGATCGTGCCCGATGCACGCCTGGTGCAGTTCGTCGAGACCCTGCTGGCCGGGACGGTGGGCAGCGCGTCGGCACGGGTGATGGTGGCTTCGGTGGTCGACGAGGAGGCACTGGCAATCGACGACGTGATGCAGATCCTGGACGAGGCCTCGCAGTTGCGCAGCTATGCGCGCGCCCTGGAGGACAAGTCGCGCTCGCTCGAGCAGGCCAGCGCCGAATTGCGCGCGGCCAACGAGAAGCTCGAGAGCCTCGATCACCTCAAGGACGATTTCATGTCCTCGGTGACGCACGAGCTGCGCACCCCGCTGACGTCGATCCGTGCGCTGGCCGAACTGATGGTCGACGAACCCGACATGGAAGCCTCGCAACGCCAGCATTTCCTCGACATCATCGTGACCGAAAGCGAGCGGCTCAGCCGCCTGGTCAACCAGGTGCTCGATCTGGCGCGGATCGAATCCGGCCACGCCGAGTGGCACAGCAGCGACGTCGACATGCGCGCGCTGCTGGTGCGCGCACTGGAGTCGACCGCCGAACTGTTCCGCGAGCGCGGGGCAGGCGTGCGGCTCGATGCGCCCGAGTCGGTTCGCGCGCTGCGCGCCGATCCGGATCGCCTGACCCAGGTGGTGCTGAACCTGCTGTCGAATGCAGCCAAGTTCGTGCCCGAGGGCAACGGGCGGGTGGTGCTGCGCCTGCACAGCGACGAGTCGGGCATGACCGTCGAGGTGCGCGACAACGGCCCCGGCGTACCGCTGGACGAACAAGCCAGCCTGTTCGAGAAATTCCGCCAGGGCGGCCAGCCAGCGAACCGGCCGCCGGGCAGCGGCCTGGGCCTGACGATCAGTCGCGAGATCATCGAGCACCTCGGCGGCAGGCTGTGGCTCGAATCCACGCCGGGCGAGGGTGCCTGCTTCGCATTCTGGCTGCCCTGGCACGCCGACGTTGAACCGCGTGGCGAATCACTGTAGCGTCGGCCTGCCGGCCCGGGCAGGGTGCCGGCCACGAAGCGGACAACTGGCGGGGAGAATGGAGTGGGGCAGCGAATCCTGATCGCCGACGACGAGGCGAACATCGTGGTGTCGCTCGAATACATGATGAAGCGCGCCGGCTACGAAGTACTCATCGCTCGCGATGGCCGCGAGGCCCTCGGGATGATCGAGCGGGAACGGCCGGACCTGGTCCTGCTCGACGCGATGATGCCGGGCATGTCCGGTTTCGACGTCTGCCAGGCGGTGCGCGCCAGTGAAGCGCTGCGCGACACCAGGATCCTCATGATCACGGCCAAGGGGCGCGAGACCGATCTGGCCCGCGGCATGGGCGTCGGCGTCGACGCCTACCTCACCAAGCCCTTCTCCACCCGGCTCCTGCTCGGCAAGGTGCAGGAACTGCTTGCAGCCGGCTAGACCGGACTCGTGAAAGCCGATCGCCGCCTGTTGCTCGCCCTCGCGGTGCCGGGCCTCGCGCTGGCGGCCTGGGCGATCGCCGGCAGCGTGCTGTTCTGGCTGACCCTGGATCCGGCACAACGCAGCCAGGTCGCGGGCGCGTTCGTACCGTTGCTGGAAACGCACGGCCTGCTGCCGCTGCTGTGGTGGCTGGCGGCCGCTGCAGCGGCGGCCTGGGTGCTGTATCGGCTCCACGACCGCCACGTTGCCGCCACGGCACGATTGGCCGAGTCGGCCGAGGTACTGATCGGCGATGTCGACACGCCCGAACTCGCGAGCCAGGGTGGTGAGCCGGCCCGGCGACTGGCCGCAGCGATCAATGCGCTGGCACGCCAGCGGGCCGTCCTGCACCAAGACGTCGCGCGGCAGGTCGGCGAGGCCAACCGCCAGCTTGCCCAGGAGCGCAACCGACTGGCCGCGCTGATGGCCGAGTTGGCGCAGAGCGTCGTGGTGTGCAACCTGGACGGACGCATCCTGCTGTACAACGCGCGCGCGCGCGCCCTGTTCCGTGCCTCCACGCACATGCCGGCGGCGGGGGCCGAGCTGATCGGCCTGGGTCGCTCGATCTACGCGGTCTTCGAGCGTGGGCTGGTCGCGCACGCTCTCGAGAGCATCGAGCAGGGCATGGCGCGTCGCGACGGCGGCGAGGCGAGCCCCTCCACGCAATTCGTGACCAGCATGCCGGACGGGCAGTTGCTGCGCGTGCAGATGGCGGCGGTGCGCGCGGCATCCAGTACCTCCCCAGCGGCAGGCGAACTGGATGGTTTCGTGCTGATGCTCGAGGACATCTCCGAACAATTCGACCAGCAGTCGCGCCGCGACCTGCACCTGATGCAGCTCACCGAAGGTAGCCGGGCCGCGCTCGCGAGCGTACAGGCGGCGCTCGACATGCTCGAACTACCCGACCTCGAAGCCGCCATGCGCGCGCGCTTCCAGGGCGTGGTGCGTGACGAGATCGCAGCGATGGGGCGGCAACTCGATTCGATGACGCAGGCGAGTTCGACCGACCTGATGACGCGCTGGCCGCTGCAGGACATGCCCGGTGCCGACCTGGTGTCGGCGGCGGCGCGACGCATCGCTGCGGTGACCGGGGCCTCGGTGACGGCCCCCGAAGTCGACGGCTCGCTGTGGCTGAAGGTCGACAGTTTCTCCCTGGTGCAGGCACTGGTGCACCTGGCAGGCTGCCTGGCCGGCGAGTTCGGCCCTCGCACGCTGCAACTGCGCCTGAGTCGCGCGGATTCGCGTGCGCATCTCGACCTGCTGTGGTCCGGCCACCCGGTGAACACCGAGACCGTGATGGCCTGGCAACTCGGCGCCATGCAACTCGGCCAGCAGCAGTCGCCGCTTTCGGTACGCGAGGTGGTCCAGCGCCACGGCGGCGAAATCTGGTTCGAGCGCGAGCGCGCCCGGCAGCTTGCCTTCTTCCGCTTCCTGCTGCCGCTGGCAGCACAACAGCAATTGCCGGCATCGGGCGCGAATGTGTCGCCCGGCGCCAGCCGCCCCGAGTTCTACGACTTCGACCTGTTCCGCGCCAGCGACAGCAGTCGCGCGCTCGAGGATCGGGCACTCGACGAACTTGCCTACACCGTGTTCGATACCGAAACCACCGGGCTCGACCCTGCCGGCGGTGACCGGATCATCCAGATCGGCGCAACCCGGATCGTCAACGGCAGACTGCTGCGCGGCGAGTGCTTCGAGCAACTGGTCGATCCGCAGCGCCTCATCCCCGAGAGCTCGACCCGCATCCACGGCATCACCCAGGATATGGTGCGCGGGCGCCCGAACATCGAAAAAGCCTTGCCGATGTTTCACGCCTTTGCGCGCGACACCGTGCTGGTCGGTCACAACGTGGCGTTCGACATGCGCTTCCTGCAACTTGCACAGGCCGCCAGCGGCGTGCGCTTCGAGCAGCCGGTTCTGGACACCCTGCTGCTGTCGGCCGTCGTGCATCCGAGCCAGGCCTCGCACGCGCTCGAAGCGATCGCCGCGCGCCTGGGCGTCGGCGTGGCGGGACGGCACACCGCGGTCGGCGACGCCCTGGCCACCGCCGAGGTGTTCCTGAAGCTGATCGGCCTGCTGCGCCTGCAGGGCATCGTGACGCTCGGCCAGGCGCGCGAGGCGGCGCGCAAGTCGTATTACGCCGGCATCCGGTATTGAGCCGCGTTGCGCAACGGCGTCCTGCCCGGCGCGCCGGCAGGCTGCCTCAACCGCGCCAGCCTTCGGCTTGCTGCACGTAGATCTTGACGTCGACGCCCGCTGGCAGGTCGAGCTTGGTCAGCGCATCGATGGTCTTGTCGGTCGGGTCGACGATGTCCATCAGGCGCTGGTGGGTGCGGATCTCGAACTGGTCGCGCGAGGTCTTGTTGACGTGCGGCGAGCGCAGCACGTCGTAGCGCTGGATGCGCGTGGGCA
>CAZXLV010000095.1:0-9831 GCA_964641405.1 uncultured Limnobacter sp.
ACAGCGCTTACCGTCGTGCGGGCTGCGCGGCCTGGCGCGGCTGACTAGAATGCTGGCATGAAGCGCAATACCGCCTCCCGCATCAGCACTGCACGACGTCGCTCGGCCATGGTCCTCGCACTGGCGCTGGCGCTGCTCGCCGACGGCGGTGACGACGCCCTGGCACAGGCGCGCGGCGGCCGCATGGATCCGGGCGCCCGCGAGCAGTTGCGGCACGAACTCGGCCAGCAGGGCCAGCGCGCGCCACGTGATGCCCAGGCGGGCAACGATCGGCAGCGCCTTTCGCCCCAGGAGCGCCAGGAACTGCGACGCCAGGTGCGCGAGGCAGGTCGCCCGGACGAGCGTGCCCGCGGGCGCGGCCGCAATTGATCGGCACCATGGTCGCGGACCAGCCATCGCTCGCCATGGCGGGGGAGTCCGGCCGCACGCCTGTGCCCGCTGCCGGCCAGGGTGTGTGCCTGCTGGCGCTGGCCACCTCGGGCGAATGGTGCTCGGTGGCCCGCTACCGTCACGGCGGTGTGATCGGCGAGAGCGAGTGCCGATCCGAACTGCTGGGCGCGGCACAATCGGAACGTATCCTCGCCCTGGTGCGCGAGGTGACCGGCGGCGACCTGCAGGCGATAGACGCCATCGCCTTCGATGCCGGTCCCGGATCATTTACCGGCCTGCGCATCGGCTGCGCGGTCGCGCAAGGCCTGGGCCTGGCGCTCGGGCGCCCGCTGATCGCAGTCGACACGCCGGCCAGCCTCGCCTGGCAGCGCGTGCGCGCGGGCACGGTGCCAGGGGCGTGGGTGCTGGTTGCCAGTGACGCGCGCATCGGTCAGTTGTATGTGGCCTTGTACCGGGTCGAGGCGGCCGAGTCGGCTGAGGCTGGCCGGTCTGCCTGCGGCAGCGCGCTGCCTCGGGCCGAACCGGTGCTGGCTGCGCGCCTGATCTCCCGGCAGGGTTTTGGCGAGGCGCTGCAGGCGCTATGGCCGACGGGTCGCGTGCCGATCGGCGAGGTGTTGCTGGCGGGCAATGCCTGGACGCGATTCGGCCTGCTGGAGGAATGGGCCGCACGCCACGGACCGGCGGCGGCCATGGCGCCCGGCGAGAACGAGTCGTATGTGCGTGCCGATGCGTTGGCCGAACTGGCCCATCGAGGCTGGTGCGACGGCCTGGTCGTCCACGCCGGCGAGGCTTCGCCGCTTTACGTGCGCGACAAGATCGCCCTCGATCGCGACGAGCAGCGCGCGCTGCGCGAGCGCCGCCGTGCCGATGATGCCGGTGCGAGTCGCCCGTGAGCGCGTTGCCACGAGCGCTGGAAGATCGGGCGTGGCCACGCGAGTGGCCGCTGCGCGTTCGCCCGATGCGGCACCAGGACCTGGACCGGGTGGCGGCGATCGAGCGCCTTGTCTACCCGTTTCCATGGACGCGCGGCAACTTTGCCGATTCGCTGGTGGCTGGCTACGACGCCTGGATTCTGGAGCGCGGCGATGCCGTCGACGCGGTGCCACTGGCCTACGCGGTGGTGATGTGGCTGCCGGACGAAGTGCACCTGCTCAACCTGAGCGTGCGCGCCGACTGCCAGGGCCATGGCCTGGGCCGCGCGCTGCTGAACTGGCTGATGCGCGATGCGCAAGCGCGCGAGGCGCGCGGCATGATGCTGGAAGTGCGCCCGTCCAATGCGGCGGCCATCGCGCTCTATCGTTCGCTCGGCTTTGCACACATCGGCGTGCGCAAGCGCTACTACCCGGCAGAGGAAGGCACGCGCGAAGACGCCCTGGTGTTGTTCGTCACGCTGCAGTCTGCCAACCCGCCCGATGGACGCGGCGATGAATGAGTCGCAACGACGCGCCTTTGCGGCGCTGCAGATCGGCCCGGCGTGGCGCTTGCGCGACCTGGGGCACCCTGCGCCGCGCGCCGCGCAGGCGCCGGCGGCGCCGCTCGCCGGTGCTGGCGAAGCGACTCGTGCCGCTGCCATTGCGGCGATGGACTGGCAGGCATTGCACCTGGCAGTGGTGCAATGCCAGGCCTGTGCGCTCGCGTCCTCGCGCACGCAGACGGTGTTCGGCAGTGGCGATCCGCAGGCGGGCTGGATGCTGATCGGCGAGGCGCCGGGCGCGGAGGAAGACCGGCGTGGCGAGCCTTTCGTCGGCAACGCCGGCCGCCTGCTCGATGCGATGCTGGCCGCTCTCGGCCTGAGCCGCGAGAAGGGGGTGTTCATTGCCAACACGCTGAAGTGCCGTCCGCCCGGCAACCGCGATCCCTTGCCGGAGGAGCTGCAGCGTTGCCAGCCGTTCCTGCAGCGCCAGATCGCGCTGATTGCGCCGCGGGTGATCGTGTTGCTCGGGCGCGTGGCGGCGCACGCCCTCCTGCAGACCGATGCGTCCGTCGCGAGCCTGCGCGGCCGGGTCCACACCTGCCGCATCGGCGAGCGTGCGATTCCGGTGGTGGTGACCTACCACCCGGCCTACCTGCTGCGCAATCTCCCGGACAAGGCGCGTGCCTGGACCGACCTGTGCCTGGCGCGCAGCATCCATGACGCAGGCGCCGGCACCGATTGAGCGGGCAGGGCGTCGGACTGCCGCCGTGCCAGCTTCAGTGCTTGCTTTGCCCGATCAGCGCAACCGAATCGAAGACGCGCTGATTGGCGCGATGCAGGCGGATCACCGCCAGCATCATCAGGGCCACGAAGGCGCCGAACAGCACGATCACGACATTGACGCCGAGTTCGAGGCGCAACAGCAGCGAGTACAGGCCGAGCATCAGCAGGATGTTCAGGTTCTCGTTGAAGTTCTGCACGGCAATCGAGTGGCCGGCGCTCATCAGCACGTGACCGCGGTGTTGCAGCAGCGCGTTCATCGGCACCACGAAGAAGCCGGCGAGCGCGCCGACCGCCATCAATAGCGGGAAGGCCGTCCATTCGCTGGAGACCAGGGTCATCAGCGGAACCGCCAGGCCCATTGCGACGCCGACCGGCAGCACTCGCAGCGAATCGCGCAGGCGCACCGCGCGCGCGGCAAGGATCGCCCCGCTGGCAATGCCCAGCGCAACCACGCCCTGCAGGATGGCCGCCCGGTTCAGCGCCATGCCCAGCGCATGGTGCGCCCAGTCGAGCACGATGAACTGCAGGGTTGCGCCGGCGCCCCAGAACAGGGTCGTCACCGACAGCGAGATCTGGCCGAGCTTGTCGTTCCAGAGCACGCGGCAGCAGCGCGCGAAGTCGCGCACCAGGGTGAACGGGTTGTGCGCCTGCTGCGGGTAGCGTGCGCCGGTATCGGGGATGCGCAGGTTGATCAGCGCCGCGATGGCGTACAGGACGGCGATCACCACGATCGCCGCTTCGGCCGGTGTGTCGATCCCGGTGTCCAGCACCGGCACATCGATCGCCAGCAGCGCCTCGGCCACCGCCGGGCTGATCAGCGCGCCGCCCACCACGGCGCCCAGAATGATCGAAGCGACCGTGGTGCCCTCGATCCAGCCATTGGCGGCCACCAGCTTTTCGGGAGGCAGCAATTCGGTGAGGATCCCGTACTTGGCCGGCGAATAGGCCGAGGCGCCGAAGCCGACCACCGCGTAGGCGAGCAGCGGGTGCACGGTGAAGAACATCAGCGCACAGCCGACGATCTTCACCAGGTTGGTGACGAACATCACGCGCCCCTTGGGCATCGAGTCGGCCAGGGCGCCCACGAACGGAGCCAGCATCACGTAGGAGACGGTGAAGAACAGCTTCAACATCGGCTTCATCCACTCGGGCGCCTGCATCTCGATGAGCAGGGCGATGGCGGCGATGAGCAGCGCATTGTCGGCCAGCGACGAGAAGAACTGCGCCGCCATGATCGTGTAGAAGCCGCGCTTCATCGGCAGGGTGCCTGGGGTCTCCGTTGCGTTGCAAGCGGCCCGACTCCACGCGAAGCCGAAGGCCGGTCTGACGCAATGCTGCGTTGCGAGCGGGCCAGGGTGCCGCTGCCGGGCGCGCACGGTTTATACCATGATCCCGCCCGCTGCCACCGGGCAGATCTGCTGTGTATAGTGAGCCTGCCGCGACGCCCTGGTGGGCGCGCTGCGACTGCCCGCGACCGCCATGCCTCGTCCGATCCACGCCACCGTTTCGATCGCCGCGATGCGGCACAACCTGTCGCTGGCGCGTGACCGCGCGCCGGGACGTTTCGTCTGGGCGGTGATCAAGGCCGACGGTTACGGCCACGGGCTGGCCAATGCGGTACGCGGCCTTGCGGCGGCCGATGGCCTGGCGCTGGTGGAGTTCGACCGGGCGTCGCAGTTGCGGCGCGACGGCTGGAGCGGTCCGGTGCTGATGCTCGAAGGGGCGTTCGACGGCGACGACGTGGCGCAAGCGGTGCGCGAACGGCTCGCCCTGGTGGTGCACGAGGCGCGCCAGTTGCACTGGCTGGAGGCCGCACGGGCGCCCGCCGGCGCGCTGGAGGTCCACCTCAAGTTCAACAGCGGCATGAATCGCCTGGGCTTCGACCGCCGGGGATTCGAGGCGGCTCATGCCCGCCTTGCCAGCCTGCCCTCGGTGGGTCGGATCATGCTGATGACCCACTTCGCCAATGCCGATCTTCCCGGTGGTGCCGATGCGGCGATGGAGCAGTTCGCCGCCGCGACGACCGGCTTGCACGCGCCGCGCTGCCTGGCGAACTCGGCGGCCATCCTCGCCTTGCCGCAAGCGCATGCCGATGCGATCCGACCCGGCGTGATGCTGTATGGGGGCACGCCATTTGCCGCTCGCACGGCGCGCGCGCTCGGCCTGCGGCCTGCCATGACCCTCGCTTCACGCCTGCTCGCGGTGCAGGCACTCGCGCCGGGGGATACCGTGGGCTATGGCTCGATCTTCCGCGCGGCGCGACCGATGCGCATCGGCGTGGTGGCGTGCGGATACGCCGATGGCTATCCGCGACATGCGCCCAACGGCACGCCGGTGGCGGTCGATGGCGTGCTCACCGGTACGGTCGGACGGGTCGCGATGGACATGCTGATGGTCGACCTGGAACCGGTGCCGCAAGCACGGCCCGGCACGCCGGTCGAATTGTGGGGTGAGCGGGTACCCATCGACGAGGTGGCACAGGCTGCCGGCACGATCGGCTACGAGTTGATGTGCGCGCTGGCGTCACGCGTACCCGTGCGCGTTCTCGACAGCGGGCCCGGCTGATACCGACACGATGGCCAAGCCGAAGACCCGCTACGTGTGCAGCGAATGCGGCGCCAGCGCCGCCAGGTGGGAGGGTCGCTGTCCTGCTTGCGGGGCCTGGAACACCCTGGAGGAGGTCGCGCTGGACAACCGCGCCGGCGCGCCGCATCGATACCAGCCGCTGGCACCGGCGCGCGAAGTGCTGACCCTCGATGCGGTGCCGGCGACCGAGGTCGAACGCATCGGCACCGGCATCGCGGAGTTCGATCGCGTACTCGGCGGCGGCCTGGTCGAAGGCTCGGTGGTACTCATCGGTGGCGACCCCGGCATTGGCAAGTCGACCTTGCTGCTGCAGGCGCTGGCGCATCTGTCGCAATCGCGCGAAGTGCTGTACGTCAGTGGCGAGGAGTCGGCCACCCAGGTTGCGCTGCGGGCGCGCCGCCTCGGGGTCGGCGATGCGCGCGTGCCCCTGCTGGCGGAGATCACGCTCGAGAGCATCCTCGAATCGATCGCCGTGCGCCGGCCCACCATCGTGGTGATCGACTCGATCCAGACGCTCTACTCGACGCAACTGCAGTCGGCGCCGGGCTCGGTGGCGCAGGTACGCGAATGCGCCGCACAACTCACGCGCCTGTCCAAGCAGACCGGCGTGGCGATGGTGCTGATCGGTCACGTCACCAAGGAGGGCACCCTGGCCGGCCCGCGCGTGCTCGAGCACATGGTCGACACGGTGCTGTACTTCGAGGGCGACACCCACTCGTCGTACCGACTGGTGCGTGCCTTCAAGAATCGCTTCGGCGCCGTCAATGAGCTGGGCGTATTCGGCATGACCGATCGTGGCCTGCGCGGCGTGTCGAATCCGTCGGCGCTGTTCCTGTCCCGGCACGAGCAGGCGGTGCCGGGTTCGTGCGTGCTGGTCACGCAGGAGGGTTCGCGGCCGCTGCTGGTGGAGATCCAGGCGCTGGTCGACACCGCGCACGTGCCGAATCCGAGGCGCCTCTCGGTCGGACTCGAGCAGAACCGGCTGGCGATGCTGCTGGCGGTGCTGCACCGCCATGCCGGCATCGCCTGCTACGACCAGGACGTGTTCATCAACGCAGTGGGCGGCGTGCGCATCGGCGAACCGGCCGCCGATCTCGCCGTGCTGCTGGCCATCGTGTCTTCGCTGAAGAACCGCCCGCTGCCGCGTGGCCTTGCGGTGTTCGGCGAAGTCGGCCTGGCGGGCGAGATCCGCCCGGCGCCGCGTGGCCAGGAGCGCCTGCGCGAAGCCGCCAAGCTGGGTTTTGCGCGTCTGCTGATCCCGGGCGCCAATGCACCCAAGCGGGCCATCGAGGGCGTGCAGACGATTGCGCTCGAGCGGATCGACCAGGCGCTCGATGCCGCCTGGGCCTGAGGCGCGGCGCCGACGGCGCCGGCGCGCCGGCAAGCGCTGAACGAATCAGTTGCTGTCGACGGCGAGCGCGTGCGCGGCGGCGATCTGGCCACTGCGCACCGCACTCTCGAGCGTGGCGGGATAGTCCGGATAGGCGAAGTCGCCGGCCAGCCATAGTCCCGGGGCCTCGGCCGCCACCAGGTCGGCATGCACGCGCGGGCGCAGCGGCGTGCAGCGAATGGTCGCGCGTTTCTCCACCACGGTGCGCGTCGCCAGCGGCGCGGGCAGGTTCATCTGCGCCGCCAATTGACGGGCCACGCCGCCGGCCAGGGCGCCCGCATCGACGCCGCGACGCCCGCTCGTGCTGATCACCGCGGCCGCAAGGCGGTGGCCGCGGGCGCAGCCCCGGTCGAACAGCCACTGGCCGTGCTCGCCACGCTCGGGCGACTCGCGCAGCATGATCCAGCGCGGCAGTTGCCGAACCTGCGCGGCGGGCCATGCCAGGTAGACGGTGGCGATCGGGTCTGCGACGAATTGCGCCAGCAGCGCCGCGCGCCCGCTCAGCGGCGCGAGCAGGCGCGCGGCATTGCGCGCGGGCACCGCCAGCACCACCTGGCGGACGTCCAGGCTTGCGCCCTCGAAAGGCGGGCGCGCGCCGGCAGGCGCCGGCTGCCCGGCTTCAGCACCGGGCCCTTGGGTATGCAGCCGCCAACCGCCGGGGCAGGCGCTGATCGATCGCACCGTAGTGCGCCATGACAGGCGCGCTCCGTGCTCGCGCAGCCAGGTGGCGGCCGGGTGCGCGATCAGCGCGCCCAACGTCGAGCGTGGCAGGAGGAAATCGGACGCGCCGCGCGCACCGCCCAGGGTGTCGCGCAGCACCCTCGCGTAGACGCTTGCGCAGGCTTCCGATGGGGCGGTGTTGAGCGCCGCCACGCACAGCGGCGCCCACAGGCGTTCGATCAGCGAAGCGGGCTGCCCGAAACGCGCCAGCAGGGCATCGACGCACTCGCCGGTCGCGCCGCGCCAGCTGGCGCGGCGCAGGTCAACCATGAAGCGCAGCAGGGCGAGGCGCTCGCGCAGCGACAGGCCGTGCGCGCGCAGCAGCGCGCCGGCCAGGTGCAGCGGCGCTGGCAGCGGCAGGCTGTCCAGGCGCAGCCCGGCGGTATCACGCAGCGACAGCGGGAAGCGCTCGAGCGGCGCGCGCGACGCGTGCAGCCATTGCGCCAGGGCCAGCGTCTCATGATAGGCCCCCACCAGCAGGTGCTGGCCGGCGTCGAGCGTGATCGGCCCGAAGCCGAAGTCGAGTTGCGCTTCGCGCGCGCGTCCACCCGGCACCGGAGCCGATTCGATCAGGTGGACGTGCCGTCCCGCGCGCGCAAGGCGGATCGCAGCCGCCAGGCCAGCCCAGCCCGCCCCGATGACTGCGACATCGGCGCCAGCCATCGATCAGACCGGAGGCGCAATGCCGCGCGACCAGGTGCGCCAGGCGAGCCACAACTTGCGCAGTGGCGTGAGCGAGGTGCGGTGAGTGAGGACCCTGAAGCCGTCACGCTCGATCTCGTCGAGCAATCGGGCATAGATCGCCGCCATGACCAGGCCGGGCCGCTGGGCGCGCCGCTCCGGCGCTTCGAGCAAGGCAAAGGCGTGGCGATAGTACTCGCGTGCGCGCTCGGCCTGGAAGCGCATCAGCGCCACGAAGCGCTCGCTGCTGCGCGCGGCCAGGATCTCGTGCACCGGTACCTCGAACCGGCGCAACTCGTCGATCGGCAGGTAGACGCGTCCGCGGCGGGCGTCCTCGCCGACGTCGCGGATGATGTTGGTCAGCTGGAAGGCCAGGCCGAGTTGCTCGGCATAGGCCAGCGTGGACGCGCGCGTGGCCCCGAAGATCCCGGCGGCCAGGGTGCCGACCACGCCCGCCACGCGATGGCAGTACAGGCGCAGCCCCTCGAAATCGACATAGCGGTGCTGCTCGAGGTCCATTTGCATGCCGTCGACGATTTCGACCAGCGGATGGCGCCTGATGGCGCAGCTCTCCAGGTGTGGCGCCAGTGCCCGCGTGACCGGATGCTGCGGCTGGCCGGCGAACATGCGATCGATCTCGCCACGCCACCAATCCAGCCGGGTACGGGCCAGTTCGGCCTCGCTGACCTCGTCCACGGTGTCGTCGAGTTCGCGGCACAGCGCATAGAGGGCCGTGATGGCGCGCCGCCGCTCGGGCGCCAGGAACAGGAAGCTGTAGTAGAAGCTGGAGCCGCTTTGCGCGGCCCGTGCCTGGCAGTACTCGTCGGGTGTCATGCCGGCTTTCGCCACCACAGGCGCGCCAGCGCCGGCGCATCGCGCCAGCCCAGCGACGGTCGCCGCGCGATCGGGTCATCGCCGGCCTGTTCGAGGCGTTCGGCGATGCGCAGGCCGCCGGCGACGATGGCGCGCAGCTCCAGCGACAGGCGCCAGGGCAGCAGTGCGCTCAGCTGCGCACCCGCTTGCAGCATGGTGCGCGCACGCGTGGTCTGGCCCGCGAGGAACCACGCCAGCTGCACGTCGAGCATGCGACCGCTGTCCACTGCGCGGCCGATGTCACGCTCGCCCAGCCCGGCCTCGCGCAGTTCGTCCAGCGGCAGGTACAGGCGGTCGCGGCGCCAGTCGGCGGCCAGATCCTGCAGGAAGTTGAGTACCTGCAAGGCAGTGCAGAGCTGATCCGAGCGCTCGCGCGTCGCTGCGTTCCAGGCGCCGAACAGGCGCAGCATCAGTTCGCCGATCGGGTTGGCAGAGCGGCGGCAGTAATCGAGCACGCTGCCCCAACTCGGGTGGCGCACCGTGCCGCAGTCCTGCGCGAAGGCCGTCAGCAGGGCACGCAGCGGCGCCACCGGCAAGTCATGGGCGGCCAGGTGCGGGCGCAGTTGCGCCACGATGGGGGGGTCGGGACTCTCGCCGCGCAGCGCACCGTCGAGCGCTTCGAGCGCCTGCAGCCGCTCGATCGGCGGCTGATCGCCCTCGTCGGCGAGGTCGTCGGCGTGGCGCGCGAAACGATAGATCGCGACCACCGCCGGGCGCAAGCGTGCCGGCAACAGCAGTGAGCCGACCGGAAAGTTCTCGTAGTGTTCGACCGAGCTGAGCGGGTTGTGCAGCATGGGCGCAATTGTAGATGGCCGCGCGCATCCTTCCGCAGGCTTCGCGCTTCGGGCTGGCGTTGCTTCCCGCAGCGCCGCTGCTTCCTGCGCCGGGCGTCCGTACGGGTTCGTTTAGAATGTCGCGTTTCGCGGCCGTGGCGGAATTGGTAGACGCACCAGGTTTAGGTCCTGGCGCTGCAAGGCGTGAAGGTTCGAGTCCT
>CAZXLV010000096.1:0-9722 GCA_964641405.1 uncultured Limnobacter sp.
CTCCTCGCCGCCGCGCATCACGGTCACCATCTTGTGCAGCACGTAGTCGGGGTAGCCCGGAGGAATGCCGCTGTCGATCGCCTGCAATCCGGCGCGCACCCGCGCGATCGTGCCGTGGTGGTCGGAGCCCTGGACATTGATGGCGCGCGTGAAACCACGCTGCCACTTGCTGACATGGTAGGCGACGTCGGGAACGAAGTAGGTGTACGTGCCGTCGGACTTGCGCATCACGCGATCCTTGTCGTCACCGTACGCGGTGGTACGCAACCATAGTGCGCCGCCGTCCAGGTAGGTCTTGCCGGCCCGCACCATTGCATCCACGGCCGCCTGTACGCGGCCATCCTGGTACAGCGAGGACTCGAGGTAGTAGTTGTCGAAGCGCACGCCGAAGGCGCGCAGGTCGATGTCCTGCTCGCGGCGCAGGCAGGCCACGGCAAAGCGGCGGATCGCATCGAGGTCGTCGCTGTCGCCGGCGGCGCTGACCGTGGCCACCCGCTCGGCCGCTACTGTCTTGCGCGCGAGATAGTCGGCGGCGATCTCGGCGATGTAGTCGCCGCGATAGCCATCGACCGGAAAATCCGCATCGTCGGGCGCCAGGCCGCGCGCGCGCGCCTGCACCGAGAGTGCCAGCTTGTCGATCTGTGCGCCGGCATCGTTGTAGTAGAACTCGCGCACCACGCTCCAGCCGTCGGCCTCGAGCAGTGCCGCCAGCGCGTCGCCCAGCGCGCCCTGGCGACCGTGGCCGACGTGCAGCGGACCGGTCGGATTGGCCGACACGAACTCCACCATCACCCGACCTTTGGCGCCCCGCTGGCTGCGCCCGAAAGCGTCTGCCTCGCGCAGCACGCGGCCGATCACGGCACGCTTGGCCGCCGCGTGCACGCGCAGGTTGATGAATCCGGGCCCGGCAACCTCGAGCGATTCGAGCAGCGGCGCGTCGCTACCGGCACCGTCGAGTGCGCGCACCAGCGCCGCCAGTTGCTGCGCCACCTGGCGCGGGTTGGCCTTCAGGGGGCGCGCCAGTTGCAGCGCCAGGTTGCAGGCGAGATCACCGTGCTCGGGTTGCCTGGGCCGCTCCAGTTCGACCGGTGGCACAGCATGGCTGGCGCCCGCTTCGCTGATGAGTCGTTGCGCGGCCTCGCGAAAGAGCGCTGCCAGCCGCGATTTTTGTTCCGTTAGCATGGGCGCGGATTGTACTGGTCAGTACGCCGGCCGCCCGCAAACCGATCGGGCGACCTGCTCGCGATGGCGGAAGGGCGAACGCCTTGATTGTAGGGATTCGGAGTTGCCGTCGCGAGTCGTACCCGTGTATTCGAGGCTGACGACTTCGTCCAACATTCATGTTGCGTTGCAGCAATCGATAGCTATACTTGGCTTGAACGGTCGCATCCGCGCACCGACCCCTCGAGGAGGGTGCCATGACTACGAACATCGTCTATCCACTGTCGGCTCATAGCAGGACGGAAGTAAGTGCACACCTTATACGGCTCTCCCGGGATGATCGCCGACTGCGCTTCGGCGTGCCCAGCTCCGATGAAAGCATCGCCGGATATGTGGCGGGCATCGATTTCAGCGCCGATACCGTATTCGGTGTCCGCGACGATGATGGCCAGTTGATCGGCCTCACTCACGTTGCAGGCGTCGACGACACCGCCGAACTGGGCCTGTCGGTCGACGCCGCGATGCGCGGGCAGGGCCTGGCGCAGGCAATGTTCCGCCGCGCGATGCTGCACGCGCGCAATCGCGGCTTTCGCGTGCTGTACATGCACTGTCTCTCGGAAAACCGGGCCATGATGCACATCGCCGGCAAGGCCGGCATGCGCATCGTGATCGATGGCTCCGAGCGGGATGCACACCTCGCCCTTCCTCCGGCCACGCCGATCTCGGTCGGTGCGGAAGTCTACGAAGGACAACTGGTATTGCTCGACTGGACGCTGCGCTCGGTACGGGCACCGGCGTTCGCCACGCCTTAGGAGGCTGTCGGGCTTTGGGAAGGGGTCGCGCGATACACGCCAGGGATGCAGCGGTTCTCAGCTGGCGAGTGCGTGTTCCATGGCCTCGAAACCGGCCTGCAGGTCGGCAATCAGGGAGCGCGGATCCTCGAGTCCGACGTGCAGTCGCACCAGCGGCCCGCCCGCCCAGGGCCGTACGCTGCGCAGGTGCCCGATCTGCGCCGGCATGATCAGGCTCTCGAAGCCGCCCCACGAATAGCCGATGGCGAAGTGCTTGCGACGCTCACACAGCGCGGCGATCGCCGCACGCCGGCGCGCCTCATCGCCGAACAGGCCCGGTTCGAGCGAGAACGAGAACAATCCGCTGGCGCCGCTGAAGTCGCGCCGCCACAGCGCGTGCTGCGGGTGCGAAAAGAGCGCCGGATGCAGCACCGACTCGACCTCTTCACGTCGTTGCAGCCAGTGTGCGACTTCCAGGCCGTTTTCCTGGTGGCGGCGCATGCGGACTTCCACGGTGCGCAGGCCGCGCAGCACCAGATAGGCATCATCGCCGCTGGTGCACTGCCCGAGTTGGCGCGTGGCCGCCCAGATGCGCGGCCACAGCCCCTCGTTCGCCACCACCGCGCCCATCAGCAGGTCGGAATGGCCACCCCAGTATTTCGTGAGCGCGAGCATCGACAGGTCGACGCCCCAGTCGAAGGGCCGCGCAAACACCGGTGAGGCCCAGGTGTTGTCGATCATGGTGAGCACACCGCGCTCTCGTGCCAGCGCACAAATCGCCGGCACGTCCTGCACCTCGAAGGTGTAGCTGCCGGGGCTTTCGAGCCAGATCAGCCGGGTATTGGGGCGGATCTGCGACGCGATGCCGGCGCCAATGGCCGGATCGTAGTAGCTGGTTTCGACGCCCATGCGTGCGAGCAGGCCGTCGCAGAACACGCGGGTGGGACCGTAGGCGGAGTCGGTGACCAGCAAGTGATCGCCCGGCGCGAGGATGGCCAGCAAGGTGGTGGTGATGGCGGCCAGCCCTGAAGGCATCAGCGCCGCGCGCACCGGGTGGCCGCTGCCTTCGACCTCGACCAGCGCGTCCATCAGCGCCATCGTGGTCGGCGTGCCGACAGTGCCGTAGGTGGTGGCATTGCGCTCGCCCTGGCCGACCGCCCGCCCGGCTGCCTCGGCCTGTGTCAGGCTTTCGAACAGCACCGTCGAGGCGCGGTGTACCGGCAGGTTGGCCGTGTTGACGGTCGTCTCGACAGTGCGCCCCGATTCGGCCAAGCGGGTGCTGAGCGGCTGGCTGGGATCTGGCATGGACCAGCAGTCTACCCGTTGCTCGCATTGCGCTTCTCAGCGCGCCGCCAGGATCGCGCGCACCAGGGCTCGTGTGTAGCTGCCGAAATCCGACATCAACGGCGGCAGCACCTGCAGGGCACCGGCGCGCCACGGTGTCGGCCCCTGGCCCGATTGTGCGTACAGATCCATGCCACGACCGGCAACACCGAACTCGAAGCCGGGATCGTCGACGTAGCGCGGCGGCAGATCGGCAGCGATGGCCCGATCGACAGCGTCGGCCGCCGCTGCCGAACGTTTGCTCACCACCGCCCGTGGCGTGCTGTCCTCGTACACGGGTCGAGTCGCCGCGAGGCTCGCCGGCGCTTCGGCGGCAAGGCCGGCACGATCGCCGGCAGCGATGGCCTGGCCGCCACCCTCTCCGGCGAGGGCGGCGAACAGCACCGCGGCCGCGCCCGCCGGTTCGGCATAGGCGGCCGACAGCGCGGTGCGCTCGAAGTTCTCCAGCGCCAGGTGCCGGTTCGAAACCAGCGTGATGGCGCGCTGCTTCGCCCCCGGCCAACCGGCGAGGTCGAGCGTGTTGATCCACAACATGCGCAGCGTGCTCACGCCGGGCAGCACGCGCGCGTGATAGGGCTGGGTGAGATCCTGCAGGTAGTGCGCGGCCCAGCCAGTGAAACGCCAGCCCCAGTAGGGGTGGCCGGTGCGGAAGGCGTGCTCGGCCAGCGTCTTCCACAGGTGGATGCGGTACTCCGGAAAGGTGCGTTTCAGGAAGCTCGCAGCCGCGTAGATGATCGCCGACTCATGAAAGAAGCCCATGTGAAACGGCGCCTGGCTCGAGAAGTCGAGCGCCGGGTTGCCGAACGGCTGCTTGCCGAAGCCGTAGCGCCGGCCATAGTCGGTGCCGTTGTCGCTCCACAAGCCGATATCCAGGCCGTAGTCGGGCTCGTCGGCCGAACTCGTCAGCACCAGGGCGGGCAAGACCGATTCGCCTTCACGCAGCATCACGTAGGGTGTCGCGCCGACCACCTCGTCGCTGGCCAGCGTGCTCACGGCGCTCGGCGCCAGCGCCGGCCGGCCGTCAGGCGGCTGATCCGGGAGGCGCTGCAGGAACAGTGCCAGCGGCAGGTTCGGCGCGATGCGCACCGCAGCGACGAAGCGCCGCCGCAGTTCGGCCGCGTCCTGGGCGCCCGCCGCCGCAAAGCGCAAGGCATCCGGACGTGGCGGATAGTTCGGCACGTGCACGCGCGCCCACTGCTCTTCGGCATCGAGCACGGCCTCGAGTCGCGGCGCCTCGGCGAGCAGGAAGGCCCCCAGCGACTCCACCTCGACCGGCGCCAGGCGCTGCAGTTCGGGCATGTCGCGCACCGCCGGCCAGGTGTTCAGCGCGTGGTTGCTCCATGCGAATGCGACGCCGGTGCAGGTCGACAGCACGACCATCGACACGCATCGCAGCCAGCCCGCCAGCGCGCCCGGCCGGCGCAGCGGGCACGGCAGCGCCGCCACCATGTCAAATCGAAGCGGCATTGAATTCGTTGAAGAACGCATGCTCGAGTAGGAGGCTGTCGGCCTCCCCTAGAAGAGCGGTCCGAGCATCAGAAGCCAGGACTGTCGACCTCGCCAGGCCGCGTGCAGCGCGTTCGTGCCGAGAACCAGAAAGAGAGCCGCTGCCGCTAGCGCCAAGGTGCCCGGTTGACCGACCATCGCCACGTACAGTCCGATACCGGCGAAAACCAGGCCCAGAAGAGCCTGGGCCAGGCGATAGCCGCGCCTGGCAAAGTCCGCCTCGTGCCGGCGGCTGTTCAGGGTGGTGTTGGGGTGCACGCCGCCGAACCGTGCAAGCAGCAGGCCGACCACACCGGCGGCGAATGACCAGGCGGCATTGATCCCGAGTTCGGCGCGAAACAGCCACGAGAGCAAGCCCGCAATGACCAGCAGCAAGCCGGCGATCTCGAGCCCGCCGAGCCGCCGGTTGTTACCGCGGTATGACCCATCTGCATCGCGGTTGACCCGCTGGCGCAGGCGGTCGAAGGCGCTCATGCAGGGCGACTCGCTGGATGTTGGAGATTCAACCCTCGAAGCCACACAAGGCCCTCAGTCTGCAGCGGTCCCATTCCGATGGTCACCATGCGCATTCGAAGCCAGGCTCCTGGATCCCGGGGCCTCGATATGGCTCACCGAGCGGCCTCTTCACGCGTTCCGCCATGAGCGACACGGATGGCTCCGGATAGTTCGATGGCCTTGTCCTCGGCGCCTGTTCGAGAGCGATCACGGCAACCGCGCTTGATGGCATGGCGATGTCTCCAGGACTACAACTGCACACCGAACCGCCCGAGTACCCAGACCAGGCTGAAGTACAAGCCCACCGTTACCAGGCACGACGCGACCAGCGCTGACCAGAAGGCCACGCCGTTCCCGAGCAAGGCCGGCAAGATGATGAATAGCGGCAACGAGGCGAGCACCAGCCAGAACGAACGCGCGCACACCCTTCGAGATGCCGACCATGATGTCTAGAGAGCACGGCCGTTGAAGTGGCTGACACGCAACGACGCCACCTCGACGCCCTCGACGCAGCGGACGTTCACCGCCACCATCCTTTGGCCATTCAGCTCGCCTTCCGCAAACGGGTGAATGCCGCAGTTCGGACAGAAGCGATGCTGGATCGCCTGCTTGTTGAACGAGTACGTGCTCATCGCCGCCGGCTCGCTCAGAAGGCGGAAATTGCCGGCCGGGATGAACCAGTGCAACGAGCCCTTGCGCTGGCAGATGGAGCAATTGCAGGCAATGACCTCGCCAATTTCGCCCTCTGCGCCAAAGGCAATCCGGCCGCAGTGACAGCTACCCCGGTAGTTCATCTGTCGTCCCCGCAAGTGACGCTGCACATGACGCTCGACCTCGGAGTCGATCGGCTTGCGTGGCAGAGCCGACGACCCGGGAAGCCCATTCTGCCATGTTGCGGGTGTAGCGAAGCATTGAAAGAGGATCTGCGCGGCGATCGTACCGCACCCGATCAAGGTGTCGCCGAACCGGCTGGCGCGAGTCGCGCCAGCGCGTCGCGCACCGCCTTCGAGACCACGGGCACCAGGCCTAGCCGTTCGGCCAGCGCCGCTTCGCGCCGCTTGGCCTCGCCCAGGTTGCGCAGCTTGACGTGCCCGAAGCCGCGAATCGATGCCGGCAGGCCGGCGAGTTGCTCGGCCGCCCCGAGGCGGCTGGCATCCAGGCGCGGCAGCATCGCCTCGATGGTCGCGGCGTAGTCGGCCGGCAGGGCACGTTCGATGCGCCGCTCCCGCGTGTAGCCGAACGGATCGAAGGGCGTGCCGCGCAGGCGCCGCAGCGCCGCGAGCACATGCAGCAGCGGGAACACCCAGCCGCCGAAGGCCATCTTCTTCGGTACCCCATTGGGGCCGCGGCGGGCCAGCAGCGGCGGCGCAAGGTGAACCTGCAGGCGGTAATCGCCCTCGAACTGGGCCTCGAGCTGGCGGCGGAAGGCTCCCGAGGTATACAGGCGTGCGACCTCGTATTCGTCCTTGTAGGCAAGCAGCTTCGCGTAATTGCGTGCCACCGTCTCGGCCAGCCGCAGCGGCTCGCCGGCCGCCCGGCAGGCGCGTTCGGCCTCGGCCACGTGTTCCACCAGGCGCTCCAGGCGCAGCGCATGGCCACGATCCTGGTAGGCAAGGAGCTCGTCACTGAGCCGCGCCACCAGCGCTGCCAGCGGCTCCCCGGCCATCGGCCCGGATGCCGCCGGGTCGGGCCCGGCCGGCTCGGGCGATGCGGCATCGGCCTCGCCGGCCAGGGCTGCCTGCAGTGCGGCGCGATCGTGCGCGGCCAGGCGCCCGAGTCCGAAGGCCTTCAGGTTGCTGGCCACCGCGACGCCGTTGAGTTCGAGTGCGCGCTCGATCGCCGCGCGCGAGAGCGGAATCAGGCCCTTCTGCCAGGCGTAGCCGGTGAGCAGGATGTTCGCAGCCAGTCCGTCACCGAGCGCCTGCTCGGCAAGCCGCTGCGCGTCGCACGTCGACAGCCGTTCGGCGCCCGCTGCGGCAGCCAGCTTGGCCAGCAAGGCGGGCACCGGTAGCGGCGCGTCGGGATCGCCGACCTGCGCGGCTACCGGCAGCACGTCGCGGCTGGCCACCACGAGGGTGCGTCCCTGGCTCAGCGACTGCAAGGCGTCGTCACTGGCCGCCACCACCAGGTCGCAGGCAAGCATGGCATCAGCCTGCTGGGTGTCGATGCGCGCCTGGTTCAGGTCCTCGGCACGGTCCGCGAGCCGCACGTGCGACAGCACGCTGCCGCCCTTCTGGGCAAAGCCGGTGAAGTCGAGCACCGAGGCATGCTTGCCTTCCAGGTGCGCTGCCATCGCGATCACGGCGCCCACCGTGATCACGCCGGTGCCGCCGACCCCGGTGACCAGCAGGTCCCAGGGGCCTTGCCAGTGCGCCGCTTCGCGCTCGGGCAGTGCTGCCAGCAGCGCTTCCAGCCGTTCGGCGCCGAGCGCAGCGGCCGGCCGGCGCACGCGCGCGCCGATCACCGACACGAAGCTCGGGCAGAAACCGTCGACGCAGCGGAAGTCCTGGTTGCACGAGGACTGGTCGATGCGCCGCTTGCGACCCAGCGCGGTCTCCTTCGGCGTCACCGACAGGCAGTTCGACTGCACGCCGCAATCGCCGCAACCGTCGCACACCGCCTCGTTGATGAACACCCGGCGCGGCGAAGCGGCGACCTCCTTGCGCTTGCGCCGGCGGCGCTGCTCGGCCGCGCAGGCCTGGTCGTAGATGAGCACCGACACGCCCGGCGTCTCGCGCAGCGCACGCTGCAGCGCATCGAGTCCGGCGCGCCCGTGAAAGCTGGTGCCGGAGGGAAAGCGCGCGCGCCCGCGCGCGTACTTGCCGGGCTCTTCGGAGACGACTGCCAGCCGCTGCACGCCTTCGGCGCGCACCTGATGCGCGATCGCCTCGACGCTGAGCGTGCCGTCGACCGGCTGGCCGCCGGTCATCGCGACCGCACCGTTGAACAGGATCTTGTAGGTGATGTTGGCGCGCGCCGCGAGCGCCTGGCGGATGGCCAGGTAGCCCGAGTGGAAGTAGGTACCATCGCCCAGGTTCTGGAACACGTGACGGGTGCGCGTGAACTGCGCATGCGAGGCCCAGTCGGCGCCCTCGCCGCCCATCTGCACCAGGCCCTCGGTGCTGCGCTCCATCCAGGCCGCCATGCCGTGGCAGCCGATGCCGGCCTGCGCGCGCGAGCCCGCGGGCACGCGCGTCGAGGTATTGTGTGGACAGCCCGAACAGAACCAGGGGATCCGGCGCACCGCGTCGGCCGCGTTCGAGGGCAGTATCGGGCGCACGAACTGCTCGATGCGCTCGCGCCGATCGAGCGTCGGGCAATGCCGCGCCAGCCATGCGGCCAGCACCGGCAGCACCCGCGACGGGCGCAACTCGCCGGTTGCCGCCAGCAACGGCGCACCGCTCGCGTCGGTCTTGCCCAGGATCGTGGGGCGCTGCGCAGATGGCGCGTTGTACAACAACGCGCGCATCTGCTGCTCGACAACGGCGCCCTTCTCCTCCACCACCAGAACTTCGCTCAGTCCCTGCACGAAGCCGCGCATGCGCGCCGGCTCGATCGGAAAACTCAGGCCCACCTTGTACAGCCGCACGCCGGCCCGGCACAGATCATCGGGGCCCAGGCCGATGCGGCGCAGCGCCTCGAGCAGGTCGAGGTGCGCCTTGCCGCAGGTGACGATGCCGATCGTCGCCCCGGCCGGATCGCAGATCATCCGGTCGATCGCATGCGCTTGCGCGAATGCGCGCACCGCTTCGAGCCGCGCTGCCATGCGCGCCTCCAGGTCGCGCCCCGGCTGGTCGTCGGCACGGTAGTGGAGCACGGCATCGGGCGGCCTGCGCTTGCCATGCCCTCTGCCATGCCCATCCGCAGCGCCAGCCGAGTCGACCGGCATGCCATTCAACGCGCGGTCCAGGCGCGCGCGCAGGGCATCGAGATCGACCGTCGCGGCGCTCTCCACCGTCTCGGAAATCGCCTTCAGGCCGACCCAGGCCCCCGATGCCCGTGACAGCTCCCATCCATAGAGGCCGAATTCGAGCAGTTCGGCGACGCTGGACGGATTGAGTACCGGCATGCTCCACGACATCATCGTGAAGTCGCTCTGGTGGGCCATCGACGAGGACACGCAGCCGTGATCGTCGCCCGCCACCACCAGCACGCCGCCGTTGGGCGAGGCGCCGCGCGCGTGGCCGTGCTTGAGCGCGTCGGCGGCCCGGTCCACCCCGGGACCCTTGCCGTACCAGAGCCCGAACACCGCATCGACGCTGCGCTCGCCGTCGCTCTCGACCTGTTGCGAGCCGAGCACCGCGGTCGCCGCGAGTTCCTCGTTCACCGCCGGCAGGAAGCGGATGCCGGCACCATCGAGTCGCTCGCGTGCGCGCCACAGTTGCTGGTCGTAGGCGCCCAGCGGCGAACCGCGATAGCCGCTGA
>CAZXLV010000097.1:0-8524 GCA_964641405.1 uncultured Limnobacter sp.
CGAACCGGCGCCACCTGATGCCCGAGTACATGCGCGAGAACCTCGACGCGAAGCACCAGGCCGACGGTGAGATCCATCCGGGCGAGAGCGTCGAGGAGAAGATCTCGCTGTCCGAGCGCTTCGGCTTGTGGGTGTCCTTCTACCCGTTTCGCCAGGACGACTACCTGGCGATCGCAGCGCATTGGCTGGCCAGTTTCGGCTGCGACGAGCGCGAGATCATGGCAGCACGCACCGATGCGCTGCGCTTTGCCCTCGAACGCGGCTCGCGATCGGGGCGCGTGGCCTGGCAGTTCGCAAAGGATCACGCCGGACGCTTGCGTGCCCGGGCTGCCCCGCGCAGCTTGCCGGGACGCGGCCCGACAGCCTCCTAGGGCCTGTTCACCCTACGATCGTACTGTGAACAGGCCCTCGCCGGACTTGGCTTCGACCCGCACTGCCGAACTGCCGGCTCGCCTCACCGATGTCGCCGTCGGAGTGCTGCAGCGTGCCGACGGCGCGGTCCTGCTCGGCCAGCGTCCGGCCGGCAAGCCCTACGCCGGCTGGTGGGAGTTTCCCGGCGGCAAGCTGGAGCGGGGCGAGACGGTCGAACAGGCATTGTCGCGTGAACTGTACGAAGAAGTCGGTATCACGTTGCGCGAGTCGCGTCCCTGGGTCGTGCGCGAGCACCACTACCCCCATGCGCATGTGCGCCTGTGGTTCCAGCGTGCATGGTCCTGGTCGGGCGAACCGCGGGCCCGCGAGGGTCAGGCGCTGGCCTGGCGCAAGCCGGAACAGATCGACCTGGCGCCTTTGCTGCCGGCCAGCATCCCCGCGATCGCCTGGTTGCGCCTGCCCGATCGCCTGGCCATTTCATGCGCCACGGAATTTGGCGATGCCGGTTTCCTGGCGCGCCTCGAGGAGCGGCTGGCGGGCGGCTTGCGACTGTTGCAGCTACGCGAACCCGGCATGGATGCCGGGCGCTTCGACGCACTGTTTCACCGTGTGCGCCGCTTGTGCGCGCACCACGGCGCGCGCCTGATCGTCAACAGCGCACATCCGCATACCTATGCACAAGCCTGCGACGGTGTGCAGCTTCGCGCGGCAGATCTGCGATCGATCGCATCGCGCCCGGCCTTGCGTCTCGTCGGCGCATCCTGTCACGACGCAGATGAACTGGCCCTTGCGACGCGGTTGGGCGCCGACTTCGCGCTGCTCGGGCCGGTCAAGCCGACGCAGACGCACCCGATTGCGCGCACACTCGGCTGGCCGGCCTTCGCGCAACGGGTGCGTGGTTCCGGCGTGCCGGTGTATGCGCTCGGCGGCCTCGGCGAGCGGGATGCGTCGCAAGCCCGCCGTGCGGGCGCGCAGGGCCTGGCGATGATGCGCGCAATGTGGGAGTGAGCGGTTACGCTGCGCGTTTGCCGTCGGCGCAGCGGGTGGCTTCAGTCGCGCATCGGCCCGATGTCGGTCGAATCGCCATGGTCTTGCGGGTCGACTTCCGGGGACAGTCCGCTGTGCGTCTCGCTGCTGATCCGGTAGCGCTCGGCCGCCCAGGCGCCCAGGTCGAGGGTCTTGCAGCGTTGCGAGCAGAAGGGTCGCCAGCGATTCGACGGTTCGAACGCCGCCTTGCGCCCGCACGCCGGGCAGTCGACCTCGACCCTGCTGCTTTTCACGCTACAGGTTGCACAGGGTCAGTTCGAACTCGACGCTGCCTTCGAAGGGGCGCGGCCGCAGGTCGCCGTCCTGGCTGGTGAAGCGGATCCACAGCAGGTACTTGTTGGCGCTGATCTCGGGGATCGCACCGATCCCTTCGTCCAGTCGCACCTGCACCATCTGGTAGGTCTTGCCGCCGAGCGATTGCTGGAAACTGCCCTGCTGGGCCGACAGCAGGGTGCGCTGCGAACTCTCGCGCAACAGGCGCAGCACGATCGCCAGGCTGTCGTAGAGAGGCTTGAACGGCGCTGCCCAGGCTGCGATGTCGCGCTGGCGTGCTTCGAAGGGATGGTGCTGCCAGGCGAAGTACGATGGCAGGTCGAACTCGCAGGCGCCGCCGGCGATGATGGTGCGGCTGCGGATGCTCATCAACCACTCGTTGTCGCGCAGGTGCTGGCCGCTCTTGCCGGTGATGGCTCCGAGGCCGCGACCCGCTTCGTCGATCTGCTCCAGGATGCGCTCGAGCGCATCGCCCGAGACGTCCGGGTTATTCCGGAACGCCATCAGCGACTGGCGTTGCCGCTCGAGCTCCTGCAGCAGGTCCGACTTGAGATCGGCGCGGCCTGCCACGTCGAGGATCTCGAACAGCGTGACCAGCGCCACGTGGTGATCGGGCGCCTGCTCCTTGCCGGCGAAGAACTCCAGGCGCTCGAACAGGTCTTCCAGCCGCAACAGGGTACGGACGCGTTCGTTCAGCGGATACTCGTACAAGATCAATGTGCTGTCCTGGGCCGCAGGGGCTGCAGCCCGCAGCAGCGCCGCGGCGGGCTCCCCGGATGAGCATGGCATGGCATGCTCGAAGACGCACGAATTCTGGCGCAAAGCGATTCGCTTGACAAACGGAATCGATCCCTCATTGCTGCGCCACGTATCGGCGATGCAGTGCGGCGACCTGTTCCGGCAGCGTTTCGGCGCTGCCACTGTTGTCGATCACGTCGTCGGCGGCCGCCAGTCGCTGCGCGCGACTGGCCTGCGCAGCGAGGATGGTCTCGACGCGCGCACGCTCGAATCCGTTGCGCCGCATGACGCGTTCGATCTGCACCTCGACCGGGCAGTCGACCACCACCACGCGATCGATGTCGTGGGCATGCCGACCCGACTCCACCAGCAGCGGCACCACCAGCACGACGTAGGCGCCGCGCGCGGCGGCAACGCGCCGCTGCGATTCATGGCGGATCATCGGGTGCAGGATGGCCTCGAGGCGCCGGCGTGCAAGCACATCGCTGAACGCGATCTCGCGCATCGCGCCGCGATCGAGCGAGCCGTCGGGCGCAAGGACAGCGGCGCCGAATGCCGAACCGATCGCCGCCATCGCCGCGCCACCTGGACCGGTGAGTTCGTGGGCAATCGCGTCGGTGTCGACCACGCTGGCACCGAGTGCGGCGAACAGGTCCGCGACCGTGCTCTTGCCGCTGCCGATACCGCCGGTCAGGCCGATCACCGGCACCCGCCGGCGCGCGGCACCCGGGGCGCGGGCGTGCGGTTCGGCTGCGGGGGCTGCGGGGCTCATCCGGCGAGTCTACCCGCTGCGCGGCTCTACCAGCCGGTGGCGGCTCAGGCGATCCCGAACAGCGTGCCCAAGGGTTCGCGGAAATACAGCGCCAGCAGGCCGGCGCCGGCCAGGTACGGTCCGAACGGCATCGGCACCTCGCGTCCACGGCGCGCGAACACCATCAGGGTAATGCCGATGGCGGCGCCCACTACCGAGGCCAGCAGGATCACCGAGGGCAGGGCGGTCCAGCCGAACCAGGCACCGAGCGCGGCCAGCAACTTGAAGTCGCCGTAACCCATGCCCTCCTTGCCGGTGGCGAGCTTGAACAGCCAGTACACCGACCACAGCGCCAGGTAGCCCGCGATGGCTCCGATCACTGCCGCGTGCAGGGTAGTGAACACGCCCTGCAGGTTGAACAGCAGGCCGAGCCACAGCAGGGGCAGCGTGATGTTGTCGGGGAGCAACTGCGTGTCGATGTCGATGGCAGCCAGCGCAATCAGCGCCCAGCTCAGCAGCAGTGCGCCGATGCCGGCCGCGCCCGGACCGAAGTGCCAGATTGCCAGCGCACTCAGCACGCTGGTGGCGAGTTCCACCAGGGGGTAACGCAGCGCAATCGCAGCGCCGCAGGCGGTGCACTTGCCGCGCTGCCACAGCCAACTCAGCAGCGGGATGTTCTCGAGCGCGCTGATGTGGTGACCACAGGCCGGGCAGTGCGAGCGCGGCACCAGCAAGTTGAAGCGCGCGGACTGCGCTGGCGTCTCGCCGCGCAATTCGGCGGCCTGCTGTGCCCAGTCACGCTCGAGCATCTTCGGAACGCGGTGGATCACCACGTTCAGGAAGCTCCCGACCAGCAGTCCGAACACCGCGGCGGCAGCCACCGCAAGCGACGGCTGGTGCTGGAGGGCTGCGAGCATCGCCTGCGCGGACCCCTACACGACCTGGCCGAGCTTGAAGATGGGCAGGTACATGGCCACCACCAGGCCGCCGATCAAGGTGCCCAGCACGACCATGATCAGCGGCTCGAGCAGGCTTGACAGGCTCTCGACGGCATCGTCGACCTCGCGCTCGTAGATGTCGGCCGCCTTGGACAGCATCGAATCGAGCGAGCCGGACTCTTCGCCGATGGCCGACATCTGCAGCACCATGTTCGGAAACACGGTCGAATTCTGCATCGCCACCGTCAGGCTGGTGCCGGTCGAAACCTCCTGCTGGATGCGCTTGGTGGCCATCAGGTAGACGTGGTTGCCGGAAGCCCCGCCCACCGAGTCGAGCGCTTCGACCAGCGGTACGCCGGCGGCGAACATGGTGGAGAGCGTGCGCAACCAGCGTGCGATGGTGGCCTTTTCCACCACCGAGCCGAAGATCGGCAGCTTCAACAGGGTACGGTCGACGAACATCTGGACCTTGGGTGAGCGCCGCCAGGCCTGCAGCAGGAAGTACAGGCCACCGCCAATGGTGCCGAATACCAGATACCAGTATTCGACGAAGAAATCGGAAATGCCGATCACCATCAGGGTCGGCGCGGGCAGATCGGCGCCGAAGCTGGAGAATACGCTCTTGAATGCCGGCACCACGAACAGCATGATCACCGCGACCACGATGAAGGCCACCACCAGCACGGCCACCGGGTAGAACAGCGCCGACTTGATCTTGCCCTTGATCGCCTGCATCTTTTCCTTGTAGCTTGCAAGGCGATCCAGCAGGTCGTCGAGGATACCGGCCTGTTCGCCGGCGCCCACCAGGTTGCAGAACAGCGAGTCGAAGTACAGCGGGTATTTCCGGAACGCCTGCGACAGCGAGGTGCCGGTCTCGACGTCTCCGCGGATGTCGGTGAACAGCTTCGATACCGAAGCGTTGCTGGTGCCGCGCGCGACGATGTCGAACGACTGCAGCAGGGGCACGCCGGCCTTCATCATCGTGGCCAACTGGCGCGTGAACAGGGTGATGTCCTTTTCGCCGATGCGCTTGCCCTTCTTGTAGCGACGCCTGGTGACCCGCGCCGCCGAGATGCCCTGGCGGCGCAAGGTGGTCTGGACGACTGCCGGTCCGTTGGCGCGCATCTCGCCGCGCACGGTCTTGCCGGTGCGGTCGCGCCCCTCCCAGATGTAGGTGTGCTCCTTGGGCGCGGGGCGTGGCAGCGCGGGAAGGGCTCGGGTCGTGGCCATGGGGCTATGCCTCCGGAAGTGCTTGAAGGTCCATCATTCGTTGGTCACGCCCAGCACCTCTTCGATGCTGGTCATGCCCTGCATCACTTTCATCAGGCCAGAACGGCGCAGGTCGCGCACGCCCTCGGCGCGGGCCTGGTCGGCAATCTGCAGCGCGTTGCCGCCGGCGAGGATGATCTTCTGGGTCTCTTCCGAAATCGGCATCACCTGGTAGATGCCGACCCGGCCCTTGTAGCCGGTGCCGTTGCAGCGCTCGCAGCCGGCCGGACGATACGGCACCCAGCTGTCGTCCAGGTCGGACTCGAGAAAGCCGGCCTCGAGCAGGGCGGCCTTGTCGGTCTCCAGCGGCTGCTTGCAGCTGCACAGGCGACGCGCCAGGCGCTGCGCGGTGATGAGGATCACCGACGAAGCGATGTTGAACGGCGCCACCCCCATGTTCGCCAGCCGCGTCAGGGTGGTGGGCGCGTCGTTGGTATGCAGGGTCGAGAGCACCATGTGGCCGGTCTGCGCGGCCTTGATCGCGATGTCGGCGGTTTCCAGGTCGCGGATCTCGCCCACCATGATGACGTCCGGATCCTGGCGCAGGAACGACTTCAGCGCTGCCGCGAAGCTCAGCCCTGCCTTGTCGTTCACGTTGACCTGGTTGATCCCGGGCACGTTGATCTCGGCGGGGTCTTCCGCGGTCGAGATGTTGATGCCGGGTTCGTTGAGGATGTTCAGGCAGGTGTACAACGAAACCGTCTTGCCCGATCCGGTCGGGCCGGTCACCAGGATCATGCCGTAGGGTCGCCGCACCGCGTCGAGCATGATCTGCTTCTGGTCCGGCTCGTAGCCGAGCGCATCGATGCCGAGCTTTGCCGACGAAGGATCGAGGATCCGCATCACGATCTTTTCGCCGAACAGGGTCGGCAGCGTCGAGACCCGGAAGTCGATCGCGCGCTGGTTCGACATCACGATCTTCATCCGCCCGTCCTGGGGCACGCGCTTCTCGGAGATGTCCAGGCGCGAGATGACCTTGATGCGCGAGGCGAGCTTTTCCTTGATGGCCAGCGGCGGCTGCACCATTTCGCGCAACTCCCCGTCGACGCGGAAGCGGATCCGGTAGAACTTCTCGTAGGGCTCGAAGTGCACGTCGGACGCGCCGGCCTGGATCGCGTCGACCAGGATCTTCTGCAGGAAGCGCACCACCGGCGCGTCGTCGACTTCGCTGGTGTCGGCCGGCGCGCTCGGCTCCTCGCTGGCCACGTCGATGTCGTAGGAATCGTCGACCATGTCGCCGAGCTTCTGCGCCACGCTCTGGCCCAGCCGGTCGACCAGGCGGACGAGCTTGTCGTGCTCGACCACGATCGGGTCGACCGCGGCCTGCGCCGAGAACCGGATGCGATCGAGCAGGCGGAAATCGGTCGGGTCCGAGAGGGCCACCGACACCCTGCCGCCACGCTTGCCCAGCGGGACCACGCGCACCTCGGTGGCCAGCTTGCGGTCCAGCGCATCGTCGGGCAGTGACGCCGGATCGATGGCGGACAGGTCGAACAGCGGGTGGCCGAAGACCTCGGCAGCGAACTTCGCCAGGGCACGCGCCTGCATGTGACCACCGGCGATCAACTCGTCGATGAAGGCCACCCCGCCCGCGTCGGCCTTGCGCTGGATCGCCGTCGCCTGGTCGACACGCAGCAACTGGTGCTGGACCAGGGCGCGGCCGAGGCCGGCAAGGGTGGTCGACTCGCTCGTGCGCGGCGGTAGGGTTGCAGCTGCCATCTTGCCTGTCTGGTCTATTGTCGGTATTTGCGTTCCCGCACCATGATGCCTGCCGGGCCGTACCGGGCGCGACGGCTGCAAAGGCGGGGCTGGACGAGCGGCGGCAGCGGGTCGGACGAACGGTGCTCGCCGTGGGGCTTGCAGGAGACGCGCCTGCCACGGCGAGTACGGCCATGCGCACTTACCCGGATTGTGGCGACCTGTCGGCTTGGACATAATCCGCGCTCTGGACATGGCGCCCGTGACTTCCTGCATATCGATGGCCGAACCAGACTTCATTCTCGAAACCCGGCATCTGGTCAAGGAATTCAAGGGTTTCGTGGCGGTCGACGATGTCGACCTGCGCGTGCGGCGGGGACATATCCACGCCCTGATCGGCCCGAACGGCGCAGGCAAGACCACGGTATTCAACCTGCTGACCAAGTTCCTGATTCCCAGCGGGGGCCGGATCCTGTTCAACGGCAAGGACATCACCACCGAAAAGCCGGCACAGGTTGCGCGACGCGGCGTGGTGCGTTCATTCCAGATCTCGGCCACCTTCCCGAACCTGCGCGTGATCGAGAACGTGCGCATCGGCCTGCAGCGTGCGCTGGGCACTTCGTTTCACTTCTGGAAGTCGGCGCGCTCGCTCGCGGTGCTCGATGCGCGCGCGCTCGACTTGCTCGCCCTGGTGGGCCTGGCCGAGTTCGCCGACCACCTGACGGTCGAGCTGCCCTATGGGCGCAAGCGCGCGCTCGAGATCGCCACCACGCTCGCCACCGAGCCCGAATTGATGCTGCTCGACGAGCCGACCCAGGGCATGGGACACGAAGACGTGGAGCGCGTCACGCAGTTGATCCGCAAGGTGTCGGTCAATCGCACCGTGCTGATGGTCGAGCACAACATGAACGTGGTCGCCGACATTGCCGACACCATCAGCGTGCTGCAGCGCGGCCAGGTCATCGCCGAGGGGCCGTACGCCAGCATCTCGAAGGATCCGCAGGTGCTCGAGGCCTACATGGGCAGCAGCAGCGAAGAACTCGGAACTGCGCATGGGAGCTAGCAGCGGCGCGGAATTCCTGCGCATCTCGGGCCTGCATGCGTTCTATGGCGAGTCGCATGTCCTGCACGGCGTCGACCTGGTGGTCAACCGGGGCGAGGTCGTGACGCTGCTCGGGCGCAACGGTGCGGGGCGCAGTTCCACCCTGAAGTCCATCGTGGGGCTGGTCGGACGGCGTACCGGGTCGATCATGATCAACGGCACGGAAGCGATCGGGCTGGCCCCGCACGCGATTGCCAGACTCGGCATCGGCTATTGCCCGGAAGAGCGGGGCATTTTCGCCAGCCTGTCGTGCGAGGAGAACCTGATGCTGCCGCCGGTGGTGAAAGACCAAGTTGCCAAGAGCGGCAACCCCGGCATGAGCATCGACGAGATCTA
>CAZXLV010000097.1:8534-9709 GCA_964641405.1 uncultured Limnobacter sp.
GGTGGCGCGCATCCTGCGCACCGGCGCGAAGATGCTGCTGCTCGACGAGATCTCGGAAGGCCTGGCGCCGGTGATCGTGCAGGCGCTGGCGGTCATGATCCGCATGCTGCGCGAAAAGGGCTTCACGATCGTGATGGTGGAGCAGAACTTCCGCTTCGCCGCGCCGCTGGCCGATCGCTTCTACGTCATGGAGCATGGCCGCATCGTCGCATGCATCGACACGGCGCAACTCGCAGAGAAGATGGGCAAGCTGCACGAACTGCTGGGTGTGTGAGTGCAACTTGCCCGGAATGTTTGTCCTGAACACTAGCAAGGAGGAAGGGTCATGAAAACCGGACTATTGGCACTCACGGCTTCGCTGGCGCTGGCCTTTGCGGGCGGTGCAGCGCAAGCGGAGATTTCGGGTGGCGTCGTGAAAATCGGCGTGATGAACGACATGTCGGGGCTGTACGCCGATATCGGCGGCCCGGGTTCGGTTGTCGCGGCGAAGCTGGCGGTCGAGGACTTCCGGAAGCAATTCAATCCGAAGTTCAAGATCGAGGTTGTCTCGGCCGACCACCAGAACAAGCCCGACGTCGGCTCGAACGTTGCGCGCCAGTGGTATGACACCGAGGGCGTCGATGCGATTGCCGACGTGCCGACCTCGTCGGTGGCACTGGCGGTCTCGCAGGTCACGCGCGACAAGAACAAGGCCTTCCTTGCCACCGGCCCTGGCAGTTCAGACCTCACCGGCAAGGCGTGCTCGCCGAACACCGTGCACTGGCTGTACGACACCTGGATGCTCGCGCACGGCACAGGCACGGCGGTGACGAAGAACGGCGGCGACACCTGGTTTTTCCTGACTGCCGACTACGCGTTCGGCCATGCGCTCGAGCGCGACACCGCGGAAGCCGTCAAGCAGGCTGGCGGCAAGGTGCTCGGCGCCGTGCGCCATCCGCTCGCCACCCAGGATTTTTCCTCGTACCTGCTGCAGGCGCAGGCCTCGAAGGCGAAGGTGATCGGACTGGCGAATGCCGGCGGTGATACGATCAATTCGATCAAGCAGGCCGCTGAATTCGGCATCGTCAAGGGCGGGCAGAGCCTGGCCGGCCTGCTGGTGTTCATCACCGACGTGCACGGCCTGGGGCTCGAGAAGGCGCAGGGCCTGCTGCTCACCGAGACCTTCTACTGGGATC
>CAZXLV010000098.1:0-9655 GCA_964641405.1 uncultured Limnobacter sp.
GCACGACGCGCATGCCGCGACCGCCGCCGCCGCCGGCCGCCTTCACGATCACCGGGTAGCCGACGGCCCGCGCAGCGCGCAGGATCTCCTTGGGATCCTCGGGCAGGGCGCCCTCCGAACCGGGCACCACCGGTACTCCGGCCTTCTTCATGGCGTCCTTGGCCGACACCTTGTCGCCCATCAGGCGGATCGAGTCGGGGCGCGGACCGATGAACACGAAGCCGCTCTTTTCGACGCGCTCGGCGAAGTCGGCATTCTCCGACAGGAAGCCGTAGCCGGGATGGATCGCCTCGGCATCGCTGACTTCCGCCGCGCTGATGATGGCGGGGACGTTCAGGTAGCTCTCGCGCGAAGCGGGCGGGCCGATGCACACCGACTCGTCGGCCAGCTTGACGTACTTCGCGTCGGCGTCGGCTTGCGAGTGCACCACCACCGTCTTGATGCCGAGTTCGCGACAGGCGCGCTGTATGCGCAGCGCAATCTCGCCACGGTTGGCGATCAGCAACTTCTCGAACATGTCACTCGATCACGAACAACGGCTGGCCGAATTCCACCGGCGAACCGTTGTCGACCAGCACCGCCTTGATGATGCCGCTGCTGTCGGCCTCGATCTCGTTCATCAGTTTCATCGCCTCGATGATGCACAGCGTGTCGCCTTCCTTGACCTCGCTGCCGACGTTGACGAAGGGATCGGAGCCGGGTTGCGCGGCGCGATAGAAGGTGCCGACCATCGGCGACTTGACGATGTGCCCGGGTGAAGGCTCCGGCACCGGCGCGGCCGGTGCTGCCGGCGCTGCCGAGGCGGCCGCGACAGCGCCAGGCGCGCTGGCGTACTGGGGCGGCATCACCATGGGCTGCTGCATCATCAGCGTGGGCGGCGGATTCTTGACGATGCGAACCTTGCCATCGCCTTCGGTGATTTCCAGTTCCGAGATGCCGGATTCGGCAACCAGGTCGATCAGGGTCTTCAGTTTGCGCAGATCCATGGGTTCAGCCTTTCCTGGCGGGACGCTTGCGTGCCACGGCCTCACCGAGCATTTCGATCGCCGCCTGCAGCGCCAGCCGATAGCCGCTCGGGCCCAGGCCGGCAATCACGCCCACGGCCAGATCCGAGAGGTAGGAGCGATGCCGGAACGGCTCGCGGCGATGAATGTTCGACAAGTGCACTTCGATGAACGGCACCGCCACCGCAGCCAGCGCGTCGCGCAGGGCGATGCTGCTGTGGGTGAAGGCCGCGGGATTGATCACGATGAAGTCGACACCGGCGGGGCCGGCCGCCTGGATCCGGTCGACCAGCGCGCCCTCGTGATTGGACTGGAAACTCTCGAAGCGATGGCCGTGAGTGCGCGCCAGCGCTGCCAGGCTGGCGTCGATCTGCGCCAGCGTGGTGGATCCGTAGAGTTGCGGCTCGCGGCTGCCGAGCAGGTTCAGATTGGGTCCGTGGACGGCCCAGAGCAGTCTTGCCATGCGGGCTGGTTGGAGCTTGTCGCGGGGAGTTCGGCGACGTTATACGCCTGTTCCGCGAAGAACGCCAGCGATCAGGGTAAACAGGGCTGCGCCGGTGGGTCTTCTCAGAGAGCTTGCGCAACCGCGATGCGCAGCGTTTCGTTGTCGAATCGCCCCAGCTTGCGCAGGATGATCTGGCTGCGCCGGTCGATGACGATCGTGTACGGGAGTGCGCCGGCGGTATTGCCGAACCGGCGCGCCAGTTCGATTCCACTTCCGCCAGCTACCAGCAAAGGATAGCGCATCGGCATTTTCTGGGAAAACTGGCGGATGTTCGCGGCGCTATCGATGCCAATGCCGACGATACGCAGTCCGCGGGGTGCGTACTCGTCGTGCATGGCATTCAACTCGGGCATTTCCTCGATGCACGGCGCGCACCAGGTGGCCCAGAAATTCACTAACACCGGGGCGCCGCGCAAGGCCGACAGCGCCTGTGGTCGACCCTCGCTATCGGGCAGGGTGAGACCGTGCAGCAATGCGACCGCCGCCGTATCGGCCGCGCCCACCGAAAAGCGCCGCGAGGCCGTCCAGGCACCGAAGCCGCCAAAGGCCAGCGCCAGTGCGCCCAGTCCGAGCCAGCGGCGCCGGTTCATGCGGCCTGCGCCAGGCGCGCGAGCAAGGCACGCCGATCGCCGCGTTCGGGCCCGCTGGCGCGCCCCTTGAGCGCGCCCCGTAATTCGTCCTGCCGGTACAGCGTCAGCAACACCGGCTCCTCGCCGAGGTAGAAGACGATCGCTTCGACGTCGTCGCCGCCGCGAAAGTGAGCGCTGGTCGTGACGTCGAAGTCGACGTCTTCGTTGAGCAGGTGGATCTCGACTTCCTTGGCGTTGTCGTGGAACAGTTGCAGGTGGATCGGTGCGTGCTCGGCGACGATGCCCTTCCACACCGCGCCGGTGAGGTAGGGCTGGAAGGGCGCCAACCACAGCATCAGTTCAGCCGCGGCCTGGCGGCGCCGGCTCACCCGCGCGCCATGGTCGGGATCGAACAGGCTCAGGTGTTCGCGCAGTGCTTCGTCGATGGCCTCGTTGTCGGGCAGCGCCCGCCTCGAAGCGCCCGCCTCCCCGAGTACCTGGCGGGCCGCCTTTTTCTTGGCTTCGGCGTAGTCCAGGCCGCCGTCGGCGATCAGCCCGGCGGCCACGGCGGCGATTTCGAGTCGCAGCGGGTCGGTAAAGTCGCTCATGTCTGTAGAATCCGCAACCTACTATTATCGCTCCGATGCACATTCACATTCTCGGCATCTGCGGCACCTTCATGGGAGGCATCGCCGCGATCGCCGCCGAGTCGGGCCACCGCGTCACCGGTTGCGACGCCAACGTCTATCCGCCGATGAGCGACCAGTTGCGCGCCCTCGGCATCGAGTTGATCGAGGGCTTCGATGCCTCGCAGCGCGCGATCAAGCCCGACTTGTGGGTGGTGGGCAACGTCGTCGCGCGCGGCAATCCACTCATGGAGGCCATCCTCGATGCAGGCGAACCCTATACCTCGGGTCCGCAGTGGCTGGCAGAGCATATATTGACCGGTAAGTGGGTGCTTGCTGTTGCGGGAACCCATGGCAAGACGACCACCGCAGCCATGCTGGCCTGGATACTGGAGGTCGCCGAACGGCAACCGGGCTTCCTGATCGGCGGGGCGCCGGCGGACTTCCCGGTGTCGGCGCGGCGCGGGCACGCCGACCTGTTCGTGATCGAGGCTGACGAGTACGACACGGCTTTCTTCGACAAGCGCTCGAAATTCGTGCACTACCGGCCGCGAACCGCGATCCTGAACAATCTGGAATTCGATCACGCCGACATCTTCGCCGATCTCGCGGCGATCGAGACACAATTCCATCATTTGGTGCGTACCATTGCGCGCCGCGGCCGGATCATCGTCAATGGCACCGAGCCGGCGCTGGCGCGCGTGCTGGCGCGCGGCCTGTGGAGCGAGCGCGAGGACCTCCTGGTGCCGATGGGCTGGCACCTCGATCGCGTCGCGGAAGAAGACGGAGCCAACGCCTTCGACGTGTATTTTGCCGAGCAGGGCTACGGGCGCTGTCGACTCGCACTGCCGGGTGCCCACAGCCGCGCCAATGCGCTGGCGGCGATCGCCGCCGCTCGTCATGCGGGAGTCGAACCGATGCAGGCCATCGATGCGCTGGCGCGCTTTGGCGGGGTGCGTCGCCGCCTCGAGTGGCGCGGCACGGCCGGCGGCGTGACCGTCATCGATGATTTTGCTCATCACCCGAGTGCGATCGCGACCACCCTGGGCGGCTTGCGCGAGCGCCTGGGCGCCACGGCGCGCATCGTGGCAGTGATCGAACCGCGTTCGAACACCATGAAGCTGGGCACCATGGCGGCACAATTGCCCGCCAGCCTGGCCGCCGCCGACCGGGTCTTCTGCTACAGCGGCGGCATCGACTGGGATGCGGCTGCCGCGCTGGCACCGCTGGGCGCGCGCGCCAGCGTCGAGCGCGATCTCGCCCGCCTGGTGGCGGCCATCGTGGCCGAGGCCAGCAGCGGCGAGACCATCCTGGTGATGAGCAATGGTGGTTTTGGCGGCATTCACCAGCGCCTGCTCGATGCGCTGGCGGCGCGCGCATGACGCGGGCGTCGCCCGGGCGCGGCCGGCTGGTCTACCTGCATGGTTTTCGCTCCTCGCCCGCCTCGTTCAAGGCGCAACTGCTGGCGGCGCGCCTGGCCGCACTCGGGCGCGCCGGTGACTTTGCCTGCCCGCAACTGCCCGCCTCGCCCGCGGCCGCGGTGCGCCTGGTGCTGGACGAGCTTGCGCCGTGCCCGCGCGATACCCTGGTGGGCAGTTCGCTGGGGGGCTACTACGCGACCTGGCTGGCGGAGCATTGCGGCTGTCGCGCCGTGCTGCTGAACCCGGCGATCCACCCCGCGCGCGATCTGGCCGCCCACCTGGGTGCGCAGCGCATGTACCACAGCGACCAGCCCTTCGAGTTCGAGCCGGCCTACCTGGACGAGTTGCGCGCGCTCGAAGTGGCGGCGCCGACGCAGCCGCATCGCTATCTGCTGATCGCAGCCCGCGGTGACGAAGTGCTCGACTGGCGCGAGATGGTCGCCAGGTATCACGACGTACCGACGCTGTTGCTCGAGGGTGGCGATCACGGCTTGTCGGATTTCGGGGTCGGGCTCATCGACCGGGTGCTCGAATTCGCGGGTTTCACGGGCGGCGGCGACGCCAGCCCTCATCGACTTTCAAAGGAACGCACATGAGGCTCGAGGACAAGGTGGCCATCGTCACCGGCGCGGCTGGTGGCATCGGCATCGTCACCGCGCGCAAGTTCGCGCAAGAGGGGGCGCACGTGGTACTGGCCGACCTGGACCTGGCGCAGGTCGAGGCGGCACGCGATTCGCTGGGCAAGGATGTGCCGCAGGCTCTTGCGCTGCGCCTCGACGTCACCGACCAGGCGAGCGTCGATGCGATGGTGGCGAAGGTCAAGGCGAGCTTCGGGCGCATCGATTGCCTGGTGAACAACGCCGGCATCACGCAGGACGCACGGCTGGCCAGGATGAGCGCGCAGCAGTTCGACCGCGTCATCGAGGTCAACCTCAAGGGCGTGTTCCTGTGTACCCAGGCGGTGTCCGGGACGATGATCGGGCAGGGCAGCGGCGTGATCCTCAACGCCTCCTCGGTGGTTGGGCTGTACGGCAATTTCGGGCAGACCAACTATGCCGCGACCAAGGCCGGGCTGATCGGCATGACCAAGACCTGGGCGCGCGAACTCGGTCCCAAGGGCGTGCGCGCGGTGGTGGTGTGCCCGGGCTTCGTGTCCACCCACATCCTCGACACCATTCCGCCGGCAGTGATGCAGAAGATGGTCGAAAAAGTGCCGCTGGGGCGGCTCGGCCGTCCCGAGGAGATCGCCAACGTCTACGCCTTCCTGGCCTCCGACGAGGCGTCCTATATCAACGGCGCGGTGATCGAGGTCTCGGGCGGGATCATGCTGTAGCAGCCTGCCGGCGCCGCGCCGGGGACGAAGGGGCGGGCCCCGGCGCGGTGCGCCTCTATAATCGACCGTCACGATGACGCATCTCCTGTTCGACGACAACGGCGATTTCAAGGCGGGCAGCGTGCTGTCCGAAGCCGGTGCCTACCTGCAGGTCGAACTCGCCAGCGGCAAGCGGACCAAGGTCAAGGCCGCGCACGTCATGCTGCGTTTCGAGCAACCCGCGCCCGAGAACCTGATCGCCTCGGCACGCCGCCTGGCCGACGATATCGACATCGGTTTCCTGTGGGAATGCGCGCCGCAACGGGAATTCGATCATGGCGAGATGGCCGAGGAATATTTTGGCCACCCGCCCGGGGCCGTCGAGTCGACCGCGCTGTTGCTCAAGTTGCACGGCGCGCCGGTTCATTTCTATCGCAAGGGGCGCGGACGCTACCGTCCGGCGCCGCCCGAGACCCTGCAGGCGGCGCTGGCCGCGCTGGAGCGGCGGCGGCGCCAGGAAGAGGACATCGAGGCGCAGGCGCAGGCCATGGCCGCCGGACAACTGCCGCCCGGCATCGCGACGCAGGCGGCGCAACTGCTGCTGCGTCCGGACAAGATGTCGGTCGCCTGGAAATCCTTCGAACGCGCACTGGCGCTCACCCGGCAAAGTCCGGAGCGATTGCTGCTGTCGCTGGGCGCCTTCGATTCGCCGCGTGCGCTGCACCTGGCGCGCTTTGCGGCCGAGTATTTCCCGCATGGCTTCGTGGCGCGCATACCGGGCGATGCCGAACTGGCGGCGCCGGCAGCCCAGGCGCTGCCACTGGCCGAGGTGGTGGCGTTCTCGATCGATGATTCCACCACCACCGAGATCGACGACTGCCTGTCGGTGCAGAGCCTGCCCGACGGGCGCCATCGCGTCGGAATCCACATCGCTGCGCCGGGCCTGGCGATCGAACCGGGCAGCGCGCTCGATGCGCTGGCGCGCGAGCGCATGTCCACGGTCTACATGCCGGGCCAGAAGATCGCCATGCTGCCCGAGGCGCTGCTCGCCGCGCTGTCGCTGGATGCAGGGCGCATCGTGCCGGTCCTGTCGCTGTACGCCGACCTGGACGCGGATGGCCAGCGCGTCGTGTCGTGCGCCTCGCGCGTCGAATCGATCCGTGTGGCCGACAACCTGCGCCACGACCTGCTCGAAGCGCAGGCGGGCACGGCTGCGCTCGACGAACGGGCGCTTGGTGGCGATGCGCCGCTTGCCCACCCGCACGGCGCGTCCCTGCGCGTGTTGTGGCGCCTCACGCTGGCGCTGTGCGCGGCGCGCGAGCAGGTACGCGGCAAGCCCGAGCCGCGCTTCGGCGCCGACTTCAGTTTCTACATCGATGGCGAGGGCGAAAGCGAACGCGTGCGCATCGTGCAGCGCCGGCGCGACGCGCCGCTCGATCGCATCGTCTCGGAGATGATGATCCTGGCCAACAGCCAGTGGGCAGGCCTGCTGGCCGAGCGCGGGTTGCCGGGCGTATACCGCTCGCAGCCGCCGATGGGGCGCGTGAAGACCGGCACCCACCCGCAGCCGCATCAGGGGCTGGGCGTGCCGCAGTACATGTGGACGACTTCGCCGCTGCGCCGCTATGTCGACCTGGTCAACCAGCGCCAGGTGCTGGCGGCGCTGGCCGGGGAAAAGCCGCCCTTCGCGCGCAACGACGCCGGCCTGTTTTCACTCATCAGCGCCTTCGAAGCGCGCTATGGCGCCTACCTGGAGTTCCAGCAGCGCATGGAGCGCTACTGGTGCCTGCGCTGGGTGCGCCAGCAGGGCCTGCGCCGCGCCCTGGCCGTGATGGTGCGCGACGACCTGGCGCGCCTGGTCGAGGCACCGTTGTACTTTCGCCTGGGAGGTGCGCCGCTGGTCGCATCCGGCCGGCGCGTGGTGGTCGATCTGCTCGCCATCGACGAGGTCGACCTGTCGGTCGACGCGCGCTTCGTCGAACTTGCCGACGAGGCCGGAGTGGCCGACGATTTCGCCGTGCCGGAGGATCTCGCGGTGCTCGACGGCGTCGGGGAGCCCGAGGCGGTCCCTGGCGAAATCGCTCTGCCCGATGGCAGCGTGGCGAGCGACGATGGCCTCGAACGCGTCGAGCCCCGCGTCTGAGGCGGCGTGAGCGACATGGCGTTGCGATCACCCCGTTGGCCCGCGCGCCTGGCACCGGCGCAACTGTGGCGGCGCGATCCGCTGGCCTTCGCCATCGGCGTGTCGCTGCTGCTGCACGCCCTGGCGCTGATGCTGCGCTTTGCACCGCCGGCGCCGATCGCGTTCAAGCCGACCGATCCACAGATCGAGGTGGTGTTGCTGAACGCGCGCAGCGACGCCAGGCCGATCTCGCCCGAGGTGCTGGCACAGGCCAGCATGGTGGGTGGCGGCGATCGTGACGAGGGTCGCGCGCGCTCCCCGCTGCCGGCCGAAGCGCAGGTGCGCGACGGCGACGACCTGGTGCAGCGGCGCCGGCGCCAGGCCGAACTCGAAGCCAGGCAGCGTGAACTTCTGGCCCTGGCACGTGGGCCGCAGGCCTACGTGCAGCCCGATACCCCGCTGCGCGAACCGCGGCGCACTGCCGAAGGACGCGATGAACGCGATGTCGATGCCGTGATCACGCGCCTGCAGGCGCAGATCGACCGGCAGATCTCCGACTACAACACGCGCCCGAAGCGACTCGTCTACGGCATCAACGCGCTGGGCGTGAGTTACGCGCGCTACGTCGATGACTGGGCCGCGCGCATCGAGCGCCTGGGCACCGAGCGCTATCCGCGCGAGGCGCGTGGGCGCTACTACGGCTCGCTGGTGATCACGGTGGAGATCGACAAGCACGGCAATGTGGTCGACGTGGTGATCAATCGCAAGTCGAAGCACGAGGTGCTCAACCGGGCAATCAAACAGATCGTCCATGCCGGCGCCCCGTACGCCCGCTTCACGCCCGAGATGGCGCGCGAGGGCGATACGCTGCAGATCGTGCGCACCTGGCGCTTCACCAACGATTCGCTCGAGACCACTCCCGTGAAAGCGGCTGCATCGTCCTTGCGATGAGAGAGCGCTACGCCGTCATCGGCAATCCGGTCGCGCATAGCCGCTCGCCGTCGATCCATGCACGCTTCGCGGCCCAGACCGGGCAGGACATCGAGTACACGCGCCTGCTTGCGCCGCGCGACGGATTCGTGGCGGCAGTCGAGCGTTTCCGGGATGGTGGCGGCAAGGGCCTGAACGTGACCCTGCCGTTCAAGCTGGAGGCCTTCGAGTGGGCGCCGCGGCGCAGCGCGCGCGCCCAGGCCGCCGGTGCCGTGAACACGCTGCGCTTCGATCCCGGGCCGGCGCTGGGCGACAACACCGACGGCGTCGGCCTGGTGCGCGACCTCGAGCAGCGCCTCGGCTTGCGCCTGGCGCGCTGCTCGGTGCTCATCCTCGGCGCGGGCGGCGCCGCGCGCGGCATGATCGGCCCGCTGCAGGAGGCGGGTGTGGCGCGGCTGACGATTGCCAACCGCACGCCGGCCGCCGCCGAGGCGCTGGCGCGAGCGGCCGACACGCGGGGTGCGAGCGTACAGGCGCGCACATTCGACGCGCTCGAAACCGGCTTCGACCTGATCGTGAATGCCACCTCGAGTGCGCTGGCCGGTACCCGCCTGCCGATCGGCGACGGCGTGCTGGCCGGTGCCGCGCTGGCCTACGACCTGTTCTACGCGCCGCGCGCCACGCCCTTCATGGCGCAGGCCTCGGCGGCGGGTTGCGCGCGCGTCAGCGACGGGCTGGGCATGCTGGTCGAGCAGGCCGCCGAGTCGTTTCTGCTGTGGCGCGGCGTGCGGCCGCTCACCGCACCGGTCTACGAAGCGCTGCGCGCCGAACTGAGCGCCGAGCCGAGCGCCGACCGCGCGGATTGAACGCCGCGATGGCCCGTTCCCGCCTCGGCTGGCGACGTGCGCTGCACGCCATCGGCTGGACCCTGCTGCTGGCGTTCACCGCCTTGCTGGCGCTGCAACTCTGGTACTTCGCCCACATCCTGTGGTGGAACCACTTCGATCCCGGTTCGACGCGCTTCATGCGCCAGCAACTGTCGCACCTGAGGGTCGACGATCCGAAGCGGCAACTGGAGCACCGCTGGGTGCCGTATGCGCGTATCTCGCCTCACCTGAAGCGCGCGGTGATCGCCGCCGAGGACGCCAACTTCACCGAGCACGACG
>CAZXLV010000099.1:0-9597 GCA_964641405.1 uncultured Limnobacter sp.
ATCGCCTGCGCCTGGATCGGAGTGGGTTCCCGGTAGCCGAGTTCGGTGACTGCTCTCAGGATGGGTTCGGCAAGGCCGAAGGAGTCGAAAGTCGTGGTCAAATGGATCCGTTGGTGCGTGCCGCGGGGACGCGGCAACTGGGGAAAAGGACCATTTTCCCCCTTTCGGTCAAGGATGCAAATGGCGGTCGGTCGAATCGGGGCGGCACTGTGCGGCGGCGGACGGCGCCCGGCAAGCCTGCTGGCCATCTTCGCCCTGGCGGCGCTGGGCGCCTGCCAGTCGCTGCTGCCGGTGGCCAGCGACGCCACGCAGGTTCCCTGGCATTCCTATCAGGCAGCACGCGCAGCGCTCGAGGCCATCGAGCCTTTTGTCACCACCCGCTCGGCGCTGCAGGCCGACGGCTTCGATCCGAACCGCAACCCGGCCATCACGATCCTGACCTATCCGGAGATCGTCCAGCGCTTCGCCGCCGGTTCGGCGCTGCGGCCGATGAATACGAGCCAGGCATTCGCCGCTGCCTGACCGCGGGCAAGTCCTGCACCGGCTACGCCATCGCCGTACGGCAGGTCCATCGTGACCGGATCGGCAATTTCTGGGCCGACTCCTTCGGCTTCAAGCGGGTGGTCAACATCACCGGCTGGAGCTTCACCGGCCTGATCCTGTTCGTCGACGACCAGGCGGTATACGTGGTGCACGGCGGGCAGCCGAACCTGCACGAACTGCAGGTGACCCGCAATCCGCTCGGGCCGCTGCAGGGATGGGGCGAGGCGCTGCGAATTCGATGAGGCGCTGACCCGACGCGCGCCAACAGGTTTTGGCACAACGCGGGAACAACGACGAGCACAACGGACGGTCCTCGCCCATGCCGTCCGCATTGGCCGCTACCTCTATCCCGATGCCCACCTGTCGGCGGCCAGCGCGGTCTTGCTGGGGCCGAGCCGGGACGGTCGTCTCTACCTGACCGGGCCGCGCGTACAGCGCACCCGCATCCGGGCCCTCGAAATCGTTCAGAACAGGGCTCCCGCGAAGCCATCGCTTGCTTGCGCCGCCATCGACGACGTTCTGGAGAAGATGCGGTCTGCCGTTGCCGTGATCACCTTGCCCACGCTTGCCGGCTACGGGCTGTCCGGCGAGGCTGCCGTGGCCCGAACGCCCGGGATTTGCCGGGAGCGGATTGCCGCCTTCGCCTGACCGGGCGTGCCGTGCGCAGGCCCGCGCGAGAATGATTCTGCTAGAGTCCATACCGCTGGCGGACCTCGCAGGTCGTCAGCGAAGGCGAAGCGGCGATGTGCAACACGCTATGAGCACATTGGAGAATGCGTACATAGCTGTGTGCATGACGGGAACAGGGTCGAGATGTCAGAAGGTCTGATCGCAGAGCAGGTAAGGCGAAGAAGGACGTTTGCCATCATTTCCCACCCCGACGCGGGCAAGACGACGCTCACCGAGAAACTGCTGCTGTTTTCGGGCGCGATCCAGATTGCCGGCAGCGTCAAGGCGCGCAAGGCCAGTCGCCACGCCACCTCGGACTGGATGGAAATCGAGAAGCAGCGCGGCATCTCGGTGGCCAGTTCGGTGATGCAGTTCGTGCATCGCGGCTGCGTGATCAACCTGCTCGACACGCCCGGCCACCAGGATTTTTCCGAAGACACCTACCGCGTGCTGACCGCCGTCGATGCCGCCCTGATGGTGATCGACGCGGCCAACGGCATCGAGTCGCAGACGCTGCGGCTGCTGGCGATCTGCCGCAGCCGCAACATCCCGATCATCACCTTCGTGAACAAGCTCGATCGCGAGGTGCGCAGTCCGCTGGAGTTGATCGACGAGATCGAGCACGAACTCGGCATGACGCCGATCCCGTTCACCTGGCCGATCGGCATGGGCAACCGCTTTCGCGGCGTCTACGACCTGCACATCGGGCGCGTGCGGCGCTTTCGCGCCGGCAAGGATCGCGACGTGGACGAGGCCGAACTGCTCGACGTCGACGATCCCGGGCAAGCCGCTACGCTCGGCCAGGAATGGGTCCAGGCAGCACCCGAAATCGAACTGGTGCGCGGCGCCTCGCCGCGCTTCGAGCGCGAGGCCTTCATCGATGCGCGCCAGACGCCGGTGTTCTTCGGCTCGGCGATCAACAATTTCGGTGTGCGCGAAGTGCTCGACGCGATCGTGGACCTGGTGCCGATGCCAGGCTCCAAACACGCCGACGAGCGATGGGTGTCGCCCGATGAGCCCGGCTTCAGCGGCGTGGTGTTCAAGGTGCAGGCCAACATGGATCCGCAGCACCGCGACCGGGTTGCCTTCGTGCGCGTGTGCTCGGGGCGCTTCGAGCGTGGCATGGCGCTGGTGAACACGCGCACCCGGCGCGCCTTGCGGCCCCAGAACGTGGTCACCTTCCTGTCGCAGCGGCGCGACCTGGTCGACGAAGCCTGGCCGGGCGACATCATCGGCATTCCCAATCACGGCACGCTGAGCCTGGGCGACACGCTCACCGAAGGCGAGACGCTGCACTTCAGCGGGCTGCCCTTCTTTGCGCCGGAGTCGTTCCGCACCATCGAAGTGGTCGATCCGATGAAAATGAAGCAGCTGCGCGCGGCGCTGGCTCAACTCGGCGACGAAGGCGCGATCCAGGTCTTTCGCCAGGACGGGGGCAGCCGGCTGCTGCTGGGCGCGGTCGGGGAACTGCAGTTCGAGGTGGTCGCTCACCGCCTGCGCGTCGAGTACAACGTCGCGGCGCGCATCGCACCGGCGCCGTACGTGGCGGCGCGCTGGATCAACGGCGACGACGCGGCGATGGTGGCTCGCTTCATCGAGCAGAACGAGGCGCGCATCGCGCTCGACGCCGCCGACGCGCCCACCTACCTGTTGCGTTCCCCGCACGAGCTCACCGTGGCGCAGGAGCGCTGGCCGGATCTTCGCTTCAGCGTGCTGCGCGAGCGTGGCGGCGCGCGCTTCACCCTTCACACCCACGACAGCTGAGCCGCACGGCGTCGATCGCCGCTACACTTGCCGGCAGCGCAACAGCCGGCTGGGGGTTCAGCATGCGCTTCTCGCTGCAAGGCATCGTCGACTCGTTCGGCTCGCGCTCCGGCGTCGCCTTCGCCGTCGTCACCTCGGACGGCACGCGCTACGCCACCGGCGCGGGCGAGCCACGCTTCACCATCGTCTTTCGATCCGATACCGCGCTGCTGTCAGCCTTCACCCGCGGCCACCTGGGGCTGCTCGAAGGCTGGTTCGACGGCAACATCGAGGTCGAGGGCGACCTGGGCGCGGCCTTCGCCGCCGGCATGCAGAGCGGCCTCGATGCGCAGGCCCAGACCGTGCTCAAGGTGCAGAACCACCTGCACGAACTGCGCCGCTCGAACCGCACCCCGGCGCAGGCGAAGATCAATTCGCGCGCCCACTACGGCCTGGGCACTCCCTTTTACCGCCTGTGGCTCGACGACCCGCTCATGATGTACACCTGCGGCTACTGGCCGGAGGGTACCGCCGGCCTGGAAGAGGCCCAACGCAACAAGATCGATCACGTGTGCCGCAAGATCCGGCTGGCGCGCGGGGAACGCTACATCGACATCGGCTGCGGCTTCGGCGGCTTCATGTTCCGCGCACTCGAGACGGTCGGCGCACTCGGCACCGGGCTGAATACGACCACCGAGCAGGTGGACTGGTTGCGCGAGGAGATCGACCGGCGCGGCCTGGGCGACTCCCTGTCGGTGCGCGAAGCCGATTTCCGCGACGTCGATGCACAGTACGACAAGGTGGTCTCGATCGGCGTGCTCGAGCACGCCGGGCGCGACCAGCTGGCCGAAGTGGTGCGCGCGCACGCCGATTTCCTCGCGCCCGGCGGCCTGGGCATGCTGCATTTCATCGGGCACGTCGGACGCTTCGACACCGAGCCATTCATCCGCAAGCACGTCTTCCCGGGCGGCTGGATCCCGAGCCTGGCCGAGGTCATCGTCGAGATGGAGCGCTGCGGGCTCGAGGTGGTCGACATCGAGAACCTGCGACGACACTATGCGCCGACGCTCGATGCCTGGGCCGGGCGCTTCACGCGCAACTGGGAGGCGATCCGCGCGCTGGACCCGCTGCGCTACACCGAGCGCTTCCGGCGCATCTGGCTGGCCTACCTGGTCGGCTGCGCCGAGATGTTCCGCTCGCCGGCCGGCTACACGCACCTGTTCCAGGTCGTCTTCAGCAAGGGCAACATCACCCGCAGCAACTATCCGATGAGCCGTGGCTTCCTCGGTGAGCACGCATCCTGAAGCCGCCGCGCACAGCGCACGGCGTGCGCGCCTGGCCGCGCAGTTGAGCGAGGCGGGTGTCGGCGCGCCGCTCGGCCTGGCGCGCAGCACCTCGAACCTGTTTCGCGATCGCGAGGAGGCGCCCAGGCAGCGCCTCGACCTGCGCGAGTTCCACCACCTGCTCGATGCCGACGGCGCGGCGGGATGGCTGGAGGTGGAAGGTTCGATGAGCTACGAGGCCCTGGTCGCCGCCACCCTTCCGCGCGGCCTGATGCCGGCGGTGGTACCGCAACTGAAGAGCATCACCGTGGGCGGCGCGGTGGCCGGAGTCGGCATCGAGGCCACGTCGTTTCGCCACGGCCTGGTGCACGACACGCTGCTCGCGCTCGACGTGCTGCTGCCCGACGGGCGCGTCGTGGCGTGTACGCCCGAGAACGAGCATCGCGACCTGTTCTTCGCCTTTCCGAATTCCTACGGCACGCTCGGCTACGCGATCCGCCTGCGCCTTCGCGCGCTGCCGGTGCGCCCGCACGTGCGCGTCGAACACCTGCGCCACCGTGATCCGGAGGCGTTCTTCACCGACCTCGCACAGCGCTGCGCCGGGCCGGCCGACTTCGTCGACGGCGTGGTGTTCGGCCCGCACGAGATGGTGCTCAGCCTCGGTCATTTCGTCGACGACGCGCCATGGTCGAGCGACTACACCTTCGAGCACATCTACTACCGATCGCTGCTCGCGCGTGAACTCGACTTCCTCGCCACCCGCGACTACCTGTGGCGATGGGACACCGACTGGTTCTGGTGTTCGAAGAACCTGTACGCGCAGCACCCGCTGGTGCGCCGCTTGCTCGGACGCGCACGCCTGAACTCGCGCACCTACAGCCGCGTCATGCGCTGGAACGCGCGCTGGGGCCTGACGCGACGGCTGGCGCGCCTGCGCGGCCGGTTCACCGAGTCGGTGATCCAGGACGTCGACATCCCGATCACGCACGCCGGCGAGTTCCTCGCCTTCCTGCTGCGCGAGGTGGGCATCCTGCCGATCTGGATCTGCCCGATCCGTGCCGCCGACGCGGCCCGGCCCTTCACGCTGTATCCGCTCGCTCCCGGCGTGCCACACATCAACTTCGGGTTCTGGGACGTGGTCGAGAGCACCCGGCCGCGCCCGAGCGGCCACCTCAACCGGCTCATCGAGCATGAGGTGCTGCGACTGGGCGGCATCAAGTCCTTGTACTCCGACAGCTACTTCACTCGCGCGCAATTCGCCCGCGCCTACGACATGCCCGCCTACGCGGCCGTCAAGGCCCGCTACGATCCCGATGCGCGCATGCTCGGCCTGTACGAGAAGTGCGTGCTGCGCGCCTGATCGGCGCGCGCCGGCGAAGTCCGATACTCTGGCAGGGGCATCCGCTCGGAGATCATCATGCGCTGGCAGGGGGAAAGGGAAAGCTCCAACGTCGAGGATCGACGCGCCGGCGGCCGCCTTTCGGGCGGGCGCGCCGGCGCCGGGCTGGGCACCATCGTCATCGCCCTGGTGGCCGCCTGGTTCTTCGGCGTCGATCCGCGCTTCGTACTGGGCCTGCTCGACGGCGGCGGGCCGGCACCGGTGCAGACGCAGCAGCAGCCTGCGCCGGCCCCCAGCGATGAAATGGGCCGCTTCGCTTCGGTCGTGCTTGCCAGCACCGAGGACAGCTGGCGGCAGGTCTTCGCGCAGGCAGGTCGGCAGTACCGCGCACCGACGCTGGTGCTGTACCGCGATCGCATCGGTACCGCGTGCGGGCTGGGCGCGGCCGCAGCCGGCCCCTTCTATTGCCCGGGCGACCAGAAGCTGTACATCGACCTGGCTTTCTTCGAACTGATGCGCCAGCGCCTCGGCGCCGGTGGCGACTTCGCCTATGCCTACGTGGTGGCGCACGAGGTGGGCCACCACGTGCAGAACCTGCTCGGCACCATGGGGCAGGTGCAAAGCGCGCGCGCACGTGCCGGCGAGCGGGAGGCCAACGCGCTATCGGTACGGCTGGAGCTGCAGGCCGACTGCTATGCCGGCGTATGGGCCAATCACTCGCAGCAGACGCGCCGCTGGCTCGAGCAGGGTGACATCGAGGAAGGCATCGCGGCGGCGGCGGCGGTCGGCGACGACCGGCTGCAAAGGCAGATGCAGGGCGTGGTCGTGCCCGAGAGTTTCACGCATGGCACGTCGGCGCAGCGCGTGCAGTGGTTCCGCAGCGGGTTCGACAGCGGCGAGCCGGCACGCTGCGACACGTTCGGGACGCGACCGTGATGTCCGGACGGCCGTCCTGAGCGGCCGCCTACCTGTCATCCTGCCGATCGAGGAACAGCCCGGGGTCGACCATCACGCGATTGAGGCTGACCGACCAGTGCAGGTGCGGGCCAGTCACGCGGCCGGTCGCGCCCACGGCGCCGATGAGGTCGCCCGCAGCCACGGCTTCGCCCGGTTCGACGTCGATGGCACTCAGATGGCAATACATGGTCAGCAGGCCGCCGCCATGGTCGAGCCAGATCGTCTTGCCATTGAAGAAGTAGTCGCCGGTGTCGATCACGCGGCCGGCGGCCGCCGCAACGACCGGCGAGCCGGTCGCCGAGGCAATGTCCATGCCACTGTGCGGATTGCGCGGCTGGCCGTTGAAAACGCGCCGCAGGCCGAATGAACTGGAGCGGGCGCCGGCGGTAGGCTGGCGCAGCCGCAGGGAGGCCGGCACCGTGTCGCTCAGGGTGGCCGCCACCGAGTTCAGATGGGCACGCTCGCGCTGATAGCGCTCCAGGTCTTCCCTGGACAGGTCCACCTTGCCCGGCGCGACCGTAAGCCTTTGCTCGGCATAGCGCACCGGTTCGATCACGAACGTCCTTCTCGCCTCGGCCAGGCCGGCGCGGCGCACCACGAGTTCGCCGGTGCCGGGGGTGGCCGCGAGCGAGATCCCGACCACGGCGCTCCAGCGCGCAGGGCTGCCGACCACCAGGACCGGCACCGCCCCCAGGCGCACCTGTGGCGCTTCAGCGGAGGCACCGAGATCGAGAATGGCCACGCCACCGGGCACGCTTCGCTGCTGCGGCAGATCGCTTGCCCGGGCGGACAAAGGGACCATGGCGGCAAGCAGACAAGCGGCAAGCAGGAAAGCAGCAAGCGGGCCTTCGCGGGCGAGTGCGCCGCGAAGGCCCGCGGGCACAAATCGGCCAGGCCGGGCTGGACGGGCCATGCGGTTGGTCTCCGTGTCGTGCGGCCTGCGATGTTACTACCGTACCGGCTACTACCGTGCCGGCGCCTGGCACGGTATCGCAGCGGCAGGTCGGCCAGGCGGCGCCGGACAGCGCACCCGCAGACCTCTGCCAGAATCGGGCCTTTCACACCGAACCCGGCACGACGGACTTTCCCATGAGCGACAGGATTCGCATCGGCATCGCCGGCTACGGCAACCTCGGCAAGGGCGTCGAGGCCGCGCTTGCGCATAACCCCGACCTGGCGCTGGTGGCCGTGTTCACCCGTCGCGCACCGGCTGGCTTGAAGCTGCAGACGCCCGACGTGCCGGTCCATGCACTCGAGCGCGCCGCAGCCTTCACCGATGACATCGACGTCATGATCCTTTGCGGCGGCTCACGCTCGGACCTGCCCGAGCAAGGCCCGACGCTGGCCGCCCTGTTCAATACCGTGGACAGTTTCGACACCCATGCGCGCATCCCCGAGTATTTCGATGCCATGGACGAGGCTGCGCGCAAGGGGCGACACGTGGCACTGATTTCGGTCGGCTGGGATCCGGGCCTGTTCTCGCTCAACCGCCTCTACGGTGAAGCCGTGCTGCCGCACGGCGCCACCTACACCTTCTGGGGCAAGGGTCTCAGCCAGGGGCACTCCGACGCGCTGCGTCGCCTGGAAGGCGTGGCCGGGGCGGTGCAATACACGATTCCGTCAGCCGCGGCGATGCAACGCGCGCGCAGCGGCAGCCAGCCGAGACTGGGCACGCGCGAGAAGCACACCCGCGAATGCTACGTGGTGCTCGCCGCTGGCGCCGATCCGGCCAGCGTCCGGCACGCCATCGTCACCATGCCGCACTACTTCGCCGACTACGACACCACGGTGAATTTCATCAGCGCCGAGGAGCTTCACCGCGAGCACAGCGCAATGCCGCACGGCGGCTTCGTCATCCGCAGCGGCCATACCGGGAGCGGTGCCGCACAGACGATCGAATTCTCGCTGACGCTGGGCAGCAACCCGGAGTTCACGTCCAGCGTGCTGCTCGCCTACGCGCGCGCGACCCACCGCCTGAGCCAGCAAGGTGAAATCGGCGCGCGTTCGGTGCTCGATGTCGCGCCCGGCCTGCTGTCGCCCAGCAGCGCGGCGCAACTGCGCAAGGACTTGCTCTGAACCGCCGGCAGCGAACGCGCGCGTCGGCGCCTCCCGGATCGGCTTCTCAGTGCGCCAGGATCCTGCCCAGGAAATGCTGCGCGCGCTCGCTGCGGGCGCCGATGTTGCCGAAGAACTCGCTGGTCGCGCAGTCTTCGACGATGCGGCCGGCGTCCATGAACACGACACGGCTGGAGACGCTGCGCGCGAAGCCCATCTCGTGCGTGACGACCATCATGGTCATGCCATCCCTGGCCAGCCCGACCATCACCTCGAGCACTTCCCCCACCATCTCGGGATCGAGCGCCGAGGTGGGTTCGTCGAACAACATGGCGATCGGGTCCATGCACAGCGCGCGCGCGATCGCCACGCGCTGTTGCTGGCCGCCGGAGAGTTGCCCCGGGAACTTGTCGCGCTGCGAGGCGAGCCCGACGCGCTCCAGGTAGTGCATGCCCTTGGCGGCCGCATCGGACTTGCTGCGGCCGAGCACCTTGAGCTGCGCGAGCGTGAGGTTCTGCATCACCGAGAGATGCGGAAACAGCTCGAAATGCTGGAACACCATGCCGACTCGCGCGCGCAGCCTGGGCAGGTTGGTCCGGGCGGCGCTCACCGAGACGCCGTCGACGATGACGTCGCCCTGCTGGAACGGCTCGAGCGCGTTGACGCACTTGATCAGCGTGGACTTGCCCGATCCCGAGGGCCCGCAGACCACCACCACTTCGCCCTTGTCGACGTGGGTCGAGCAGTCGGCGAGAACCTGGAAGTCGCCGTACCACTTGCTGACTGCGCGGATCTCGATCATGGGCATGGTGGCTGCTCAACGGACGATGGCAATGCGCCGGTTCAGAACCTTCACGCCCAGCGACAGGCCGTAGCTCATCAGGAAGTAGATGACGGCGACGAAGCTGTACATCTCGACGATGCGGCTGTCTCGCTGGGCGATCTTGACGGCGGCGCCGACCAGGTCGGTGACGTTGAGCAGCGCCACCAGCGAGACGTCCTGGAACA
>CAZXLV010000100.1:0-1229 GCA_964641405.1 uncultured Limnobacter sp.
GCGAAACGCGCGATCGATCAGGGAGCGCGGGTGGCTGCAGCCCTGTAAGCGCCGCCGCAGACGGATTCAGAACCCGCCGATACCGCTTCCCGTGACCACGGGCGTGTTGGTCCAGCGCCCGTCCGGCGTGCGATACCAGCCGCCGGCGGCGAGCGCCCCGCCGTCGAGGTGAATCGTGGTGCCGGTCACCCAGCCCGCCAGTTCGCTCGCGAGAAACACGGCGCAGCCCGCGGCGTCGGCGGGCTGACCGAAACGCCCGAGCGGAATCCAGCGCGGAATGTGTTCCTGGAACTTCGGCGGAATCCACTGCGAGGGCTGCACCTGTTCGGATTCGGTGGTCTCGGGGGCGATCTCGTTCACGCGGATCCCCGCAGGCCCGAGGTCGAGCGCGAGGCTGCGGGTGAAGCCCGAAACGCCTGCCTTGAAGGCCGAATAGACGATGCCCTTCGGGATGCCGCGGAAAGCTTCGATGGTCGAGATGTTGATGATGCTGCCGCCCGGGCCGGCCTTCTTCATCAGTGGCAGTGCCGCGCGAGTCACCAGGAACAGGTGACGCAGGTTGATCGCGTAGAGCGCATCGAAGTCCCCGTCCGTGCACTCCTCGAGTGATTTCACGATGCCAAGGAAGTCGCCGACATTGTTCACGAGGATGTCGAGGCGACCGTAGCGCTGCCCGACCTCGGCCAGCAACGCATCGACCTGCGCGGTCTCGCGCACGTCGGTCACCGACACGAAGGCATCGGGCCCGAGCGTTCCCCGCACGACCTCCGCGCGTGCGCGGTCGATTTCCGCGACGACAACGCGGGCACCGAGCCGCGCGAAGGCCTCCGCGATGCCCCGCCCGATACCGCCGCCTCCGCCCGTGACGAGCGCCACCCTGCCGGTGAAGTCGATCAGGTTGTTCATTCGGCAATGATGCGCGCAAACCTGTTCCGATGTCGCGGGCGGGGCCGTCATCCGCAACGCAACGACCAGAAGTAGTCGTCAGGGCCTGTTCACCGATCCAGGCTGTAGTGGTTGGCCCAAATGTTGTAGCGAGGGTCGTCGTACTGGACCCACACCGCCCACGCATTACCCGCAGCATCGATTGCAATCTCGGGCCTCGATGCCCCGCCGTCATCTTCACTCTCGATCAGTGCGGCGGTGCCCCAACCGCTGCCCGCCGTGTAGCGGTTGGCCCAGATGTTCCTGCGCGTGCCATCATGCTGCTGCCACACCGCCATCGCGTT
>CAZXLV010000100.1:1329-5863 GCA_964641405.1 uncultured Limnobacter sp.
GCGCGTGCCATCATGCTGCTGCCACACCGCCATCGCGTTGCCGGCCGCATCGACGGCGATCTGGGGATCGGTGGCGGGGCCGGTATCTTCCGATTCGATGAGGGTGGCCATGTCCCAGCCGCTTCCCACCGTGTAGCGGTTGGCCCAGATGTTGTGGCGCGAGCCATCATTCTGCTCCCACACGGCGAGCGCGGTGCCGGCCGCATCGACGGCGATCTGGGGGCGGGCGGCCTGGCCTGCGTCAATCTCGATCAATGTGGCCGTGCCCCAGCCGCTCCCCGCGGTGTAGCGGTTTGCCCGGATGTCGTAATGGGTGCCATCGAACTGGCCCCATACGGCAATGGCATTGCCTGCGTCATCGGAGGCGATCTGAGGGTCGTAGGCATCCCCGGTGTCATCGCTCTCGATCAGCGTGGCCGCACCCCAGCCGCTGCCGGCGGTGTAGCGGTTGGCCCAGATGTTGGTGCGGGTACGGTCGCTCTGCGACCACACCGCCAGCGCGTTGCCCGCGCCATCGACAGCGATCCGGGGGCCGGATGCAATGATTGCATCGTCGCTCCCGATCAGCGTTGCCGTGCCCCAGCCGCTCCCTGCCGTGTAGCGGTTGGCCCAGATGCTGGCTTGAGTGTCGGGGTCGTCGTTGTCGTATTGCTCCCATACCACCAGGGCGCTACCCGTCGCATCGATGGCAATCCGGGGCAAATAGGCATCCTTCGTGTCATCGCTCTCGATCATCGCAGGCGTACCCCAGCCGCTCCCTGCCGTGTAACGGTTTGCCCAGATACTGTTGCGAGCCCCGTCCGACTGGTGCCACACCGCGATCGCATTGCCTGCCCCATCAGTGGCAATCTGCGGCTCCTGTTCCTCCGCATCGTTGGCACTGTCGTCATCGATCTGCACGGCTCTGCCCCAGGCACGAGGCTGCACCGCAGCGCGGGTGGTGAAACTCCAGCTGTGCGCGCTGGCGAGCGCATTGCCCGCGGCATCCTTCACTGCGGTCGTGACCGTGGCTGTGTAGACACGGGATTCAGCGAGGGCCTGCGAAGGGGTGAAGGTGGCCGTGCGGCTCGCCGCATCGTAGGTCACCGTACCGGTGAGGCCGCCGACCGTGATGCCGCCCGCGTCGACCGAGCTGGCACTCATTGCTTCGTTGAAAGTCACGCGGATTGTCGCGTCGTGGGCGACGTCGGTCGCATCCCGCGCCGGAATGGTCGTGCTTACGGTGGGCGGGGTGGTATCTCCGGCCGGAGGGGGTGGGGTGGGCGGGTTGTCGTCACTCCCGCATGCACTGAGCGCAAGCGCCACGAGCAATGCGTGCGCGGGCCTCAAAGCCGAATGTGATGAGGTTCCGGGGTTCATGATGGCTGTCTCCACGAGCACTCGTTGCGATGGATCGTTCGCTCCTGCTGGCCGGAATCATCCGGCGCGGCGAGTCCCGAAGTCCCGAGGGTCTGCCGATGATCCGCCGAGGGTTTTCCTGAGCGCGCTGGCGTCCCGGATTGGGCAGCTGTGCAGAGGGCCGGCTCGCAAACAGCCAGACAATCAAGCGAAGCAGGCAACGGAGCATCCTGAATTTCAGCGCCGTGCGCCCGCGGCTCATCGGTACGCGCTTTCACGACACTTTCTCGAAAGACGAGGTGCGCAAGGCGGTGACTGGCGCGAACATCGACGTCACCGGCGGGTTGTATTTTTCGTGAGCGCGCGTCGCGTCAGTGGTTGGAACCCATCAGATTGGCGAGCAGGAACAGGCAGGTAGCCAGGCCCGTGATCGCGAGCAGGAACGCGCGACGGCGGGCGGCTTCCCCCTCCGCTTTCACCTTCTCGGCATCCGCTTTCCAGTAGCGCTCCTGCAGGGCGCCGTGAAGCAGCATCGCCTGATCGAGGACCTTGTGCTCGAACTCCCCGACCGCGAGGAACGAGTCGTAGGCGAAGTCCTGCATAGCCCTTTCCCGTATGGCGTTGTACTGGCCGTTGACCGACTTGAAGTTGATGGCGCCGGCGATCGCGAGCTCACCGAGGATCGAACGGAAAGGGAAGGCGCGATCGTAGATCGCGAGCCGGTAGAGATCGCCGACGATTCCCTTGTTGACGGAGCGGTCCGCCGGATTGAGCGCGAACAGCATGTTTCCCTGGACCTGCGCATTGAAGTAGGCGGACTGCGCAACGCGCAGGATTTCGGTGCGCGTTTCGATGGAGCGCTTTTCCTCGGCGCGCGCCGCGATCGTGTCCTGCAACTTGTCGACGAAGTAGAACTGGCCGATCGTTCCGACGAGCGAGAACACGGTCGCCAGCACGAGTATCAGCCCGCGCAGGATTCCTCGCCGACCGCGCAGCAGCATCTTCAGCGACCGGCGCTTGCGCGGCACGGGCGCTGCGCTCGCAGGCCTGAAGGCACCGCCGTCGGGAGCGGGTGGCTCGGGCGACGGCGGCGCCTCGGCTGAAAGTCCTTCTGCTGCCGTCATCCGGTGGCCGCGCTACCGTTGCGGCCAGGAACTTTGCGGCGGGGGCTGCTGGGGATATCCGCCCGGCTGCGGCTGCTGCGGGTACCCGCCCGGCTGCGGCTGCTGCGGGTACCCGCCCGGCTGCTGAGGGTATCCACCCGGTTGTTGCGGATAGCCGCCGGGCTGCTGGGGATACCCGGCCGGCTGCTGCTGTGGATAGCCCTGCTGCGCCGGTTGGGTCGGAAAGCCTGCTGCCTTCCAAGCCTCGATGCCACCTCGATACCAGAGGACATTCGTAAAGCCCGCGTTGATGGCGCGCAAGGCGGCGTTATAGGACATCCAGCACTGGTTCGACAGGCAGTAAAAGATCAGCACCGTATCCTTGCGCCCGCCCGTTCCCTGCTGGAGCATCTGCGCGAACTGCTGCTGCACCTGATCCCTGAATGATCCCGGCTGCCCGACCCAGACGGCGGCCATTGCGCCGGGCAACATCTCCGGGCCGCCGAGTACATCGAACAGATAATAGGGTGCCTGCCTGCCCTGAATGAGCGCGACGAGACCTTTCGTCGTGATGATCTGTCCGCCCGGAATGCTCGCCGGCGTCGGTTCGTGCATCTGCCCGCCGTGCAGCTCCCGGGTCGGCTGGATGCCGAATTCCTGGCGTTCCACCTGCATGAGCTGGTCGAGATTTGCGCCCGGCCCCTGTTGCGGTTGTTGCGGCTGCGAACCCCATCCGCCTTGCCCTGGTGGAGGTTGCGACGGATAACCGCCGCCGGCGGGCTGAGGTTGCTGCGGTTGCTGGGGCAATTGCTGGCCCTGACCACCGAAGGAATTCTGCGCGCCGACGATCGCCGGCGCGGCGACCAGCGCCGCCGCCATCAACATCAGTTGTAACTTCACGGTACAGCCTCCAGACGCCTGCCTTCGAGCTGCAGGCTTCTCCATGGATCGAAATTCGGGTCGTCCGACAACACATAGCTCCCGTCATTGAGACGAAAGGCATGGTTGTACTGGTTCGAGAGTTCGACGCGCCCACCGGGCGCATCGGTGTCTGCGTAGGTTTCGACGCCCTTCATCAGTTCGCCGAATTCGCGCGCCCGCCGGTCCGCACTTTCCTGGTAGGCGTTCCAGGTCTCCTGCCGGATGCGCGAGATCTCCTCGCTCGTGCGCGTGATCATCTCGCTGCGCTTGCGGCTCTCTTCGAGCGCGACCCGGCCGATTGCGGCGTTGTGTCCGGCGATCTTCGCCGCCCATTGCGGATTGGGTTTGATCGTCCTGCGAAGCGCCTCAAAGAACCTGATGTCGAGGCGGCCGTTCGGCGCCGTCGCGTAGAAGCCGGGAAACGCGAACCCGTTGACCGATTCGATGCGCCCCATGCCACCGCCCGGCATCTGCGCGACTGTCGGATCGTTCGCAAAGGTGGCAGACATGTCGGTGATCATCTTCTGGAACTGGACCACGGCAGAGCTGACGCCGCGCATGTCGCGCCCGTTCTCCTGGAACGCGAAGAGGACTTCCCCGCCCTCGGCCCAGCGCTGGATTTCGCCCATCGGCATAGGCGTCCTTTGCGGCCTTGCGCCGACCTCGACGACGAGGTCGGGCCGGTCCCGATAGTCGAGCACGCGGGCGCCGGGCAGCGATTGCGCCAGGCTCGACTCGAGATACTGCCGCACGCTCGCAATCGCGACGGTGGGACACCCGGGCTGCGGCGACGCGGGACCGCCGTTGGCGAACGCCCACGCCATTTGCGGCGAGATGCCGATGCCCATCGCGCCGTCCGGCGACCTGGCGCGCCAGATGAAGTTGTAACCATTGACGCAGAGAAAGTCGGCCGCCCAGTAGACGCCGCCCTCGGTTCTCCAGCCATGCGGAATGAAGAGCGTCGCCGCACCCACCGGGCGTTCGAAGCCCGTCGCATCGACGATGACGGCAGGCTCGAAGCGCATGTAGCCGCTCGCCCGGCCGCTCGCCGACCGCGATGCAGCTCCGCCGCCGGTGTCTGCGACCGCCGCTGAAGCACCGGGACTCGACACGTTGCCGGCACCGTTGCTTGCGCCGGATTTCGTGCAAGCGGCAAGCATCGCGAGCGCACC
>CAZXLV010000100.1:5963-9506 GCA_964641405.1 uncultured Limnobacter sp.
CAAACAAAGACACTCACTTGACGACGCCCATCTGCGTCGCTTCGACGCCATAGGCGCCCGGATTGAAATTGGGGTCGCGCGTCAGGATGTAGGCATTCGAACCGTTGACGCGCCAGGCGTGTTCGTAGTTCGCATCGAGCTGGACGTTCGCATTGTCGATCGGATCGCGATACGTCTCGACGCCGCGTATGGCTTCGATCGTTTCGCGCTGCATCCGGTCACCGCTCGCATCGCCCGGGAAGACGCCCCCGTCCCCGGGGCGCTGCGCTTCGATGCTCGCGTTGCTGTTCGCGATCGACGCGTTGGTCATCGCCTCGAACGCTGCGATGTTGCTCCTGGTCGCCGCGGCGCCGCCGGCCACGATGATCGCAGCGCGCTCCTTGACACCCTGGGTGGCGATTTCCCCGAGCTTGCCCTTGAGATCGAAATACGCCCGAAGCCACTGCGGGTCCGGAGTGAAGGAGCGGCGGACCGCCTCCGCGAGATCGAAGTCGAGGGCGCCCGCGGGCGCAGTGGCGGCGAACGTTCCCAGTGTCGCGCCGGTCACGGAGCGAAGCGGCTGCCCGCGCAGGACCGGGTCGAACTCCGGCGACCCCGCCAACGGGTTCATCGCCTCGGAGATATAGAACATGGCGACCGCGCTCATCAGTCCGCGCTTCTCGCCATTATTGTCTGTAAAAGCAAACAGCGCCTCGCCGCCCTCGACCGTCACCCTCATCTGGCTCATGCCACCCATTGCGGCGTTGAAGTTGCGTTCGGATATCGCTGCGGCTTCGCGTGCGCCTTGCGCAAAGTCGGGTCGCTCCCGGTAGTCGAGTATGCGCGCGCCGGGATAGCTCGCGGCGATGCGTTCCGCGAGGTAGTCACGCACCGTGGCAGCTCCACCGGGACGGCACTGGGACTGAATCTGCGTATTCGACCACTGCCAGCCTTCCGTGGGGAACAGTGCGACGGTCGACTGCCCGTCGGGCGAGATCGCACGCCAGTCGAAGAGCACGGGTTCGCTGCAAGAACCCTGCGCAGCGATCACCCCGCCCGCCGTTCGCCAGCCCGCGGGGATGAGTCCGTGCAGCGCGGGCCCACGCGTCAGGAGACCGGGATCATCGACACGCGCGCGCTCGAGGACGACCGCGCCCGCCGGCAGGGCTTTGGCCGGTGCGAAGGGTCGAGTGTCACCGGGCTGTGCCGAGGCTTGCGACAGCCCGAAGTTGGCGCCCGGATCGGCAGGCGGCCGGGTGTCTGCAGAGCTTGCCGGATCTCGTCCGCAGGCCGTGACGAGAAGCGCGATCGCCAACAGCGTAGTCCAATGCATCGCTTGTCCCCTGAAAAAGTGCCAATCCGGAATCAGCCGCTTCAACGCCGCCCGATCAGTCGTACCAGCTGCGCGAGCACCATCAGCCATTCGGTGAGCCGCCAGACACGCCCGGTCTCGGCGACGCGATCGGCAAGCGCCTCGTCGCTCACCGCGGAATGGGACCAATCAGGCACCGCGGTTCCGTACGCTGCGAGAACTCCGGCCCGCCCTTCGACCCTGCCGCGACGGACGACTCGCAGCCCGGTGCGCCGCACGATTTCCGCCGCCGCGGCGCCGAAAATTTCGCGCTTCATTTGCCGGTCGGCGCCGAGATCGATCGTGCGCCCGTCAGTGAGCCGGATCCGCCAGCTTTGCTGGATCGAGGCATAGCCCAATTGAACAAACGCCTCCGCACGCGTCTCGATGGCGGAAATTGCGGCCAGGGGAACTGTTGCCTCGATCGCGGGCAGTCGCACATGCCCGCGCCGTCGCGGCAACCGCAGTCTGACAACTTGCTTGCCGATGTCGATCCGCAGGCGAAACGCGGCCAGAGTCTCTTCACCGATCAGGAACGAGAACGCCAGGGGAGCGAAGCCCGTCACCCCGAGAATGGCGGCGGTCGCGGCACTTTCGGCAAGGTATGCGAAACCGAACAGGCACGCAGTGAGAATCCCCATCAGTGCAAGGCAGATTGCGAGCACCGCGCGCTCGCCGAACGGAACCCGGAAATGGCGTGTCTTCTTGCTTGTTCTCTTCTGCCACCGGCTTCCCCCATGGCGCAGCGGCCCGATCCGTGACCGCTGGCGTCCATACTATCAGCTTCCGTTGGCTCGCAAGGCGGCAGCGGCCGCCACGGCAGCGGCCGCCTGGGGTGCGCAGTTGGAGAAGCGTGGCCTCATCGAGCGCAAGGCCGGCATGCCGCCGATGCGAAGGCGCTGGCAGCTTCCTGCGGTTGGTTGGCAGTCCCAAGGTTTTCCGCGAACCCACGCCCGTTGAAGACGCGGCAGCCTTTGAAGACGCGGCAGCCTTTGTCGATGCGCTGCTTGAGTCAGCTGCCAAATAGTCGCCATCCTTATTTTCTGAACGTCTGCCACGCGTTCTTCGAGGACGTCAGGCTCAAGCAGTAGGTTCCCGAGAACTTCCCGGTTCGCAGGAGAAGCTCCGAGACGGTCACGTAGAAGGGGCCGGTCCCGGGGAGTGTCGCCGTGATCGTGTTCGGCAGCGCGCTCGCGTCACCCTTGAACAGGCCGAGGCCGACGACGGCCAAGGCCGCCCTGCCTGGTGTGAAGGCTCCTGCGGGATCGGGGGCGAGCGTAATGGTCACGTTCTCGCCTTTGATGCTGTTGAACTTGAACAACTGGAAGTCGAGCAGCCGGTGCTCTCCGAGCGTCGCGCAGATCTCAGTCTGATTGGGTTGTGTGGTTCGTGTGACGATGGCCACCGCCCAAGTGGAGAAGTGGCCGACCACGTTGCTGAGACGGACGCGGGCGGGCGTGCCGCCGGTCGGCTGGCCGAGCGCGTCGAAAGCCTCGACCCGCACGCAGCCGTCGGCGGTCGGCGCCACGCCGCCCGTGCAGAGCGGGAACGCCTGAAAGACGCTGTCGGGCGCATCGCCCTTGGTCACCATGGTCGCAGTGCCGGCCGCGAGCGCGGCGAGCAGCGCCGACCGGGTGGCGGCGTCGAGCTGCGCAAGATCGATGTCGAAGGAGATCGTGGCATCGCGATTGATCGCGGACACGGCGAAGCTGAACCGGTACGCCGCGACAGGATCGATGGTGGCCGGGAAGCCACCAGCATCGGCGCCGCTCTCTGGCGGCAGCGCGGCAGGCTCGACTCGGGTGATCGAGAACGCCACGGGCGTCGTGAAGCTGGCCGCCTGAATCTGCAGGTGCATCGTCGCTTCGAGGTTCTCGGATTTCAGGTCGATGTCACCGCCCGAGGTCGCCCCGGTGATGGCCGTATAGCCGCTCGTATCGAGCGTCAGATCACCGGTGACATTACCGCCCACCGAAATGGTTCCCGTGCCTGTGGTCTCGATGGTGAGATCGCCGCCCACGTCCACGCCAGCCGACACGTCGACTGCGGCACTGCCGTTGTCGGTGATGATGAGGTCGCCGCCCACCGACGCCAGGCCGCTGACATCGATCGAGGCCGCGGCGGTGCTGCCGGTGATGATGAGGTCGCCACCGACGGCGGCGAGGGCGGAGACATCGATGGCGGTAGCCGCGGTGTTGCCGCTCAGGTCGAGG
>CAZXLV010000101.1:0-9506 GCA_964641405.1 uncultured Limnobacter sp.
GGTAGCGCCCGCTGTCGTCGGAATGATTGCAGACGTGGTCGGCATCGAAGGCATCGAGAAAGCCGAACGGGCCGTAGTCGATCGTCAGCCCGAGAATGGACATGTTGTCGGTGTTCATCACCCCGTGGCAGAAGCCGACTGCCTGCCATTGCGCGATCAGGCCTGCGGTGCGCGCAATCACCTCGTCGAGCAGGCCCAGATAGGGATCGGGCTGCCCGGCCAGCGCCGGATGGAATTTCGCGATCACGTAGTCGGCCAGGCGCTGCAGGCTGGCGCTGTCACCCCTGGCGTAGAAGTGCTCGAAGGTGCCAAAGCGCACGAAGCTCGGCGAGAGCCGGGTGACCACTGCTGCCGGCTCGATCGATTCGCGGGCAACCGGCAGGTCGGAGGCCACGATCGCCAGGGCGCGCGTGCTCGGAATGCCCAGCGCCGCCATGGCTTCGGAGCACAGGAACTCGCGGATCGACGAGCGCAGCACCGCGCGCCCATCGGCGCCGCGCGAATAAGGCGTGCGTCCCGAGCCCTTGAGCTGGATTTCCCAGTTTCCCTGTGGACCCACGACCTCGCCCAGCAGCAGCGCCCGTCCGTCGCCGAGCTGGCCGGCCCAGACGCCGAACTGGTGCCCCGAGTACACCGCCGCCAGCGGTTCGGCTCCCTCCAGAGTGCGGTTGCCGGCAAACACCTCGGCGAACTCGGGCTGCCCGGCGCGCCGGGCATCGAGCCCGACCAGGCGCAAGGCGTCGGCCGAGACAGCCAGCGTGCGCGGGTCGGGCAGCGGCGTGGCCTCGAGACGGGTGTGGAAGGCGCCCGGCAGGCGCGCGAAGCTGTTGTCGAAACGCAGTTCGGGCCAACGCAGCGTCGGCTTGGGCGACGCCTTGGGCGGCACATGGGCGGGCGGCGCGGCGGCCGCAGCGGGCCGCGTCGGCTGGGTGGAGAGTTCCTGGGCCATGTTTCGATTCTATGCCTGGCGTTCGCCGCAGCCGGCATTGCCGCACCGGACTCGCTAGAATTCGCGGAAAGCCACCTGCCCGCCAGGCAAGAACAGAAAGGAGACGATCCATGCAGGGATTGATGATGGACATGCCGCTGCTCGTGTCGAGCCTGCTGCACCACGCGGCACGCCACCACGGCGACACCGAGATCGTGTCTCGACGCATCGAGGGCGACTTGCACCGCTACACCTACGTCGACTGCGAGCGGCGCTCGCGCCAGCTCGCCGATGCCCTGAGCCGCCAGGGCGTCGGTATCGGTGACCGGGTCGCGACGCTGGCCTGGAACGGCTATCGGCACATGGAGCTGTACTACGGGGTCGGCGGCATGGGTGCGGTGGTCCACACCGTCAACCCGCGCCTGCATCCGGAGCAGATCGCATGGATCCTCAATCACGCCGGCGACGTGCACCTGGCCTTCGATCTCACGTTCCTGCCGATCGTCGAGGCGATCGCCGAGCACTGCCCGAACATCCGCAGCTGGATCGCGATGGTCGACGAGGATCGCCAGCCGACTTCCGCCAGGCTTGCCAACCTGGTGAACTACGAACGGCTGCTGGCCGATGGCAGTGCCGACTACCGTTGGCCCGAGATCGACGAACGCAGCGCGGTGGGCCTGTGCTACACCTCGGGCACCACCGGCAATCCCAAGGGCGCGATGTACACCCATCGCTCCACCGTGCTGCATGCCTACGCGGCGTGTTTGCCCGACGCCATGGGCGCGTCGGCGCGCGATTGCATCCTGCCGGTCGTTCCGATGTTCCACGTCAACGCCTGGGGGCTGCCGTACTCCTGCCCGCTGGTAGGCGCGAAGATCGTGTTTCCCGGCCCGCAACTCGACGGCAAGTCGCTGCATGATCTGTTCGAGAGCGAGGCCGTCACCTATTCGGCCGGCGTGCCCACGGTCTGGCTGGGCTTGCTGCAGTACGTCAGGCAGGCCGGCGTGAAGTTCTCGACGCTCAAGCGCACGGTGATCGGCGGCTCGGCATGCCCGCCGGCGATGATCCGCGCCTTCGAGGACGATTTCGGCGTCGAGGTGATCCATGCCTGGGGCATGACCGAGATGTCGCCGCTGGGCACCTTGTGCAGGCTGCACAACAAGCACCTGAAGCAGCCGCTGGAGATGCAGCGCAAGCGGCTCGAAAAGCAGGGACATGTGATCTTCGGCGTCGACATGAAGATCGTCGATGACCAGGATCACGACCTGGAATGGGATGGCAAGACTTTCGGCAACCTGCTGGTGCGCGGACCCTGGGTGATGCGCGAGTACTTCCGCGGCGAGGGCGGCGATCCGCTCAAGTACGACAGCGACGGCCGCGGCTGGTTCCCCACCGGCGACGTCGCCACCATCGATGCCGATGGCTACATGCAGATCACCGACCGCAGCAAGGACGTGATCAAGTCGGGCGGCGAGTGGATCAGCACCATCGAGCTGGAAAACCTGGCCATCGCGCATCCGGCGGTCGCCAATGCCGCCGTGATCGGGGTGGCGCACCCCAAGTGGGACGAGCGGCCGCTGCTGGTGGTGGTGAAAAAGCCCGGCGCCGAACTCACCCGGGAAGAGCTGCTTGCCTTCTACGAGGGCAAGGTTGCCAAATGGTGGATGCCCGACGACGTGCAGTTCGTCGATTCGCTGCCGGTGGGCGCTACCGGCAAGATCCTCAAGACGCGCCTGCGCGAACAGTTCCGCGACTACAGGCTGCCGGGCACCTGAGCAAGAAGCTGCGCACTCATGCGGGGCAATCCTGATTGCGCAGCATCTGCTTCAGTTAAGATCGCGCGGCATCCGGCGCGCCAGGCACCGCACGACCACCACGATGAGACACCAGACATGATCAGAGTTCGCCTGGCCGTTGTCGCCGCTGCCGCTGCTGCTGCCTTCGCTTCCCCGGGCGTGCAGGCGCAATCGGGCACGGTCAGGATCGCCTGGGTCGACCCGCAATCGGGGATGATGGCCGCCACCGGACAGAACGCGCTGCGCAGCTGGCAGTACGCGGTCGACCTGGCCAACCAGGAGAAGTGGGCTGGCAATGTCAGGTTCGAACTGGTTTCATTCGACAACAAGCTCAGCCCGCAGGAAAGCCTCACCGCGCTCAAGACGGTGGCCGACCAGGGCGTGCACTACGTCGCCCAGGGCCTGGGCACTTCGGTGGCGCTGGCACTCTCGGACGCCATCGCAAAGCACAACCAGCGCAATCCGGGCAAGGAGATCGTCTACCTGAACTACGCCGCGGTCGATCCGTCGATGACCAACGAGAAGTGCGACTTCTGGCACTTCCGCATCGACATCAACAGCGACATGAAAATGGAGGCGCTGACCACCTACATGGCCAAGCGTCCGGAGATCAGGAAGGTTTACCTGATCAACCAGGACTACGCCTTCGGCCAGGCCGTCGAGCGCGGTGCCGAAGCCGACCTCGCGCGCAAGCGCCCCGACATCCAGATCGTCGGCAAGGATCGCCATCCGCTGGCGAAAGTACGTGATTTCGCGCCCTACGTGGCCAAGATCAAGGCGGCGGGGGCCGACACCGTGATCACCGGCAACTGGGGATCGGACCTGGCGCTGCTCATCAAGGCGGCCAGGGATGCCGGGCTGGATGCCGACTTCTACACCTACTACGCCGGTGCGACCGGTACGCCGACCGCGATCGGCGCGGCCGGGGAGGGCAAGGTGCGCCAGGTGCTCTACTGGAACCCGAGCGACCCGTCACCCGCGGGGGCCGCGGTCGTCGAGGGCTTCGCGAAGAAGTACCACGACGACTACACCATCATGGCCACCTATACCTCGATGAAGCTGCTGGCCGGGGCGATGAAGGCGGCAAAGTCGACCGACCCGAAGAAGGTCGCGTTTGCGCTGGAAGGCCTGAAGGTGACCTCGCTCAACGGCGAAGTCGAAATGCGCGCCAGCGACCATCAACTGCAGCAACCGGTGTTCATCGAGTCGTGGCAGAAGGTGGACGGAAAAACCGTGCGCTATGACCAGGAGCACACCGGCTACGGCTGGCGCACCGAGGCGAGAATGGACTCTTATGTTGCCGGGCAACCCACTTCGTGCCAGATGAAGCGGCCGATCCGTAATTAGCCCCGCAGCGATCGGAGCGGGCGCCGCGGCGCCCGCTGAAGCGACCATCCGGCGCAGGGAATCCATCGCTTGGAGTTCGTCCTCGTCTCCCTGCTGAACGGCCTCAGCTACGGGCTGCTGCTGTTCATGCTCGCCTCCGGGCTCACGCTGATCTTCAGCATGATGGGCGTGCTCAATTTCGCCCACGCCTCCTTCTACATGCTCGGGGCTTACTTCGCCTACCAGATCAGCACCTGGATCGGATTCTGGCCGGCCCTGTTGCTGGCGCCGATCCTGGTCGGGGTGCTCGGGGCGCTGGTGGAGCGCCATGGCCTGCGCAAGGTGCACAAGTGGGGCCAGGTGCCGGAGCTGCTGTTCACCTTCGGCCTGTCGTACATCGTGGTGGAACTGGTGCAGATGGTCTGGGGTCGCGCAGCGGTGCCCTACCAGGTGCCGCCTGAACTGCAGGGTTCGCTGTTCACCGTCTTCACGACCCGCTTTCCCGCCTACCGCGCGTTCATGATGCTGGTCGCGGTGCTGATGCTGCTGGTCACCTGGCTGGTGCTGACGCGCACCCGCATCGGGTTGATCATCCAGGCATCGCTCACCCATCCCGAGATGGCCGAGGCGCTCGGTCACAACGTGCCGCGCGTGTTCATGCTGACCTTCGGCGGGGGAAGCGCATTGGCCGGCCTGGCCGGCGTGATCGCCGGCAATGCCTACGTGACCGAGCCATCGATGGCGGCGCTGCTCGGCGTGATCATCTTCGTCGTGGTGGTCGTGGGCGGCATGGGTTCGCTGGCGGGTGCCTTCGTGGCTTCGCTGCTGATCGGCCTGCTGCAGACCTTCGCGGTCGGCATCGACTGGTCCGCGCTCGGCTTGTTCGAGCGCCTGGGTATCACGCTCACGCCCGACTCCTTCCTCTATTCGGTGTGGTCGCTGAAACTGTCGCAGGTGGCGCCGGTGCTGCCTTACCTGCTGATGGTGCTGATCCTGATCCTGCGCCCGCGCGGGCTGATGGGTACGCGGGAAGGCTGAAGCGATGGCGAGCATGGTCCGCTTCGCGCCAGCAGACATGACGGGCCGGCTCGCCTGGGTGCTGAGCGCGATCGTGTTCGCAGTGCTGCCACTCATCTTCGACAAGGGATTCGCGATCACCCTGCTGTCGCAGATGGGGGTCATGATCGTGTTCGCCCTGTCGTACAACATGCTGCTCGGGCAGGGCGGCATGCTGTCGTTCGGCCACGCGGTCTACTCCGGACTCGGTGCATTCTTTGCCATTCACGCACTGAACCAGGCGGGTGCCGGCGAGATCTGGCTGCCGGTGTCGCTCATTCCGCTGGTGGGTGGGGTGTTCGGCGCCATCTTCGGCGTGCTGTTCGGCTACGTCACCACCCGCAAGGCGGGTACGCCGTTTGCCATGATCACCCTTGGCATCGGCGAACTGGTCTACGCCGCCTCGCTGATGTTCCCGGGCTTCTTCGGCGGCGAGGGCGGCATTTCGGGCAATCGCGTGATCGGCGATCCGTTCCTCGGCGTCAGCTTCGGCCCGGGGATCGAGGTCTACTACCTGATCGCCACCTGGTGCTTCGTCTGCATGGTCGCGATGTACGCGTTCGCGCACACGCCACTCGGGCGCATCGCCAACGCGGTGCGCGACAATCCGGAGCGCGCCGAATTCATTGGCTACGACACGCAGCAGGTGCGCTTCCTGGTGCTCATCGTCTCGGCGTTTTTCGCCGGCATCTCGGGCGGATTGTCAGCGATCAACTTCGAGATCGTGACCGCCGAGAACGTCTCGGCGATCGCTTCGGGCGGGGTGCTCCTGGCCACCTTCATCGGCGGCACGATGAGCTACTTCGGACCGGTGCTCGGCGCGGTGATCTTCACCTTCTTCGTGGTTGCCCTGTCCGAGTTCACCAAGGCCTGGCAACTCTATCTGGGGGCATTCTTCGTGCTGATGGTGATGTATGCCCCCGGCGGCGTGGCCTCGCTGATCCTGATGAACCTGCGAGTGGCGAAATTCAGGCTGTTCAGGCAACTGTGGAGGCCGTACGCCGGCCTGCTGGCCGCCGCCGTGCCGCTGCTGGCAGGGGTCTCCATGCTGGTCGAGATGAGCTATCACCTGACGCTGGATGCTGCCAGCGGCACCCGGATGCGCCTGTTCGGCATCCAGGCCGACGCCGGCACTGCGCTTGCCTGGCTGATTGCCGTGGCGATCACCGCCGTCGGTGCGCTCGCATTCACGGTGAGACGCCGGCGGTTCGCGCGCCAGTGGGGCGCCGTGCAGGAACAGATCGAAGAGCGGATCCGCCATGCAGCGCGTGCCTGAGCCGGATCGGGCACCGATGAACCGGCGTGCGAGCGCATCCGTCCCCGCCCTGGAACTGAGCGGCGTGTACAAGCGCTTCGGCAAGACCGAGATCATTCGCGGCGTCGATCTCGACGTGCGCAACGGCGAGCGACACGCCGTGATCGGTCCGAATGGCGCCGGCAAGTCGACCCTGTTCAACCTGATCTCGGGGCGCTTTGCGCCGAGCGCGGGGCGCATCGCCCTGAACGGGCGCGACATCACCGGGCTGAGGCCCTTCCAGATCAATCGCCTCGGCCTGTCGCGCAGCTTCCAGATCACCAACATCTTCCACCGGATGTCGGTGTACGAGAACGTGCGCTGCGCCACGCTGTACGCGCTGGGCTACCGGTATTCGTTCTGGCATCGGCTTGCCCGCTTGCGCGACGCCGCCGAGCGAGCCGAGGAGGTGCTTCAGCGCATCGGCCTGCAGGCGCGCCGCGATACGCTGGCGGGCCTGCTCACCTACGCCGAGCAACGCGCGCTCGAGATCGGCATCACCATCGCCGGCGGCGCGGACCTGATCCTGCTCGATGAGCCCACCGCCGGCATGAGCCGCTCCGAGAGCGATCGCGCGGTCGAACTGATTCGCCGTGTCACCGAGGGCAAGACCCTGATCATGGTCGAGCACGACATGAGCGTGGTGTTCGGCCTGGCCGAGCGCATTTCCGTGCTCGTCTACGGCGAGCTGATCGCCACCGGCGCGCCAGCGGAGATCCGCGGCAACGCGGCCGTGCAGGAAGCCTACCTCGGCTCGGCGAGTGGCGAGGCCCGAAGCTAGAGACCAGAGACCGAGGCGAGCAAGCATGTCCGAGCCGATGCTCCAGGTGCGTGAACTGCATGCCTGTTACGGCAAGAGCCACGTACTGCACGGCGTCGATCTCGCGGTAGGCAGCGGCGAGATCGTCAGCCTGCTGGGACGCAACGGCGTCGGGCGCTCGACCACCGCCAAAGCCATCATGGGCCTGGTCGCCGGCAGCGGCAGCGTGCGCTTTCGCGGCACCGAACTGCTCGGCCTGAAGCCTTACCAGATCGCCCACCAGGGCTTGGGCTACGTCCCCGAGGCGCGCGACGTGTTTCCGGCGCTGACCGTCGAGCAGAACCTGCTGCTCGGCCTCAAGGGTCGCCGCCCCGGGCGCTGGTCCTTCGACGACATGTACCGCATGTTCCCGCAACTCGAGCAGCGCCAGCACACGCAGGCCGGCGTATTGTCCGGCGGCGAGCAGCAGATGCTCACGCTGTGTCGGACGCTGATGGGCGATCCGGCGCTGATCCTGATCGACGAGCCTACCGAGGGGCTGGCCCCGAAGCTGGTCGAACTGGTTGCCCACTACCTGAGCGAACTGAAGCGCCGCGGTATCGCGGTGCTGTTGATCGAGCAGAAGCTGGCGATCGCGATGAGCATCTCGCAGCGCGTCTACGTGATGGGGCACGGGCGCATCGTGTTCTCGGGCACGCCGCAGCAGTTGCGCGAGAATGCGCAGGTACGCAGGGAGTGGCTCGAAGTGTGAGGGTGGACTATGATCGTCTTCGAACAACTGCAGCGCGAGATCGCACGCGAGGCGGGCTGGATGCGGGCGCCCTGAGGCAAGGAGGCAGATCAGCGATGCAGACCCAAGCCAGGCAGACCGTGAAGTTCCTGAACTTGTTCCAGGTGCAGTACCCGATCGGCGCGATCGCGTCGTTCGGGCACCGGGTGTCCGGAGTGCTCCTGTTGCTCACGCTGCCGCTGATGGCGCGGGCGCTGGGGCAGTCGCTGCAGAGCCGCGAAGGTTTCGAGGCCCTGTTCGAGTTCGGCAGCGTGCCCTGGCTGTGGCCGCTCATCGTGGTGTTCGCCTGGGCTGCCGCACATCACCTGTGCGCCGGCATCCGCCACATGCTGATGGACATCGGTGTCGCGGTGAAACTGGGCCAGTCCCGCACCAGCGCAGGCGTGGTCATCGCGCTGGGGGTGCTGTTCGCCTTGTTCGTTGCCGCCTGGCTGCTGCTCGGCTGATGCGCCGGCGTACCCTGCGACCTGGGAGCCTGTCATGAGAGCCTTCACCGGTACCCGCAGCTGGCTGCTGCAACGCTGGACCGCGCTCGCCATCCTCATCCTGCTGGTTGTCGGCGCCGTGCGCCTGCTGGCGGGCGGGGGCCTCGATTACGAGCAATGGCATGCGCTGGCAGCGAGCAGCCACGGTGGCGTGCTGATCGTGGTCTTCTTCCTGGCGCTGGCACTGCACGCCTGGGTCGGCGTGCGCGACGTGGCGCTCGATTACGTCCACCCGCTGGGGCTGCGCCTGGCCTTGCTGGCGATCGTGGCAACGATCCTGGCCGCCGTGGTGCTGCGCGTGTCGTTCATCGTCATGGGGCTCACATGAAACTGCGTGTATACCGCTACGATCCCGACGCGGGCCAGGCACCGCGGATGCAGGACTACGAACTTGCGCTGCAGCCCACCGATCACATGCTGCTCGATGCGCTGATCCGGCTGAAGTCGGTCGATGAAAGCGTGGCATTCAGGCGTTCGTGCCGCGAAGGCGCCTGCGGCTCCGATGCAATGAACATCAATGGCCGCAACGGACTGGCCTGCATCACCCCGGTGCGCGAACTGAAGGAGCCGGTGGTGCTGCGTCCGCTGCCGGGATTTCCGGTGATCCGCGACCTGATCGTCGACATGACGCAGTTCTTCGCCCACTACCACTCCGTCAAGCCCTGGCTGGTCAACGACACGGCGCCGCCCGACACGGAACGACTGCAGACCCCCGAGCAGCGCGAAGCGCTCGACGGACTCTACGAGTGCATCCTGTGTGCCTGCTGCAGCGGCTTTTGCCCTTCCTACTGGTGGAACCCCGACAAGTACGTCGGGCCGGCCGGCTTGCTGCAAGCCTATCGATTCATCGCCGACACGCGTGATACCGCCAAGCCCGAGCGGCTGGACTTCCTCGATGACGTGTACCGCTTGTATCGCTGCCGCACCATCATGAACTGCACCGAGGTGTGCCCCAAGCACCTGAGCCCCTCGCACGCCATCGAGCGCATCCGCCAGGAAATCGTCAAAAGCGCGGTCTAGGAGGCTGTCGGGCTTTGGGAAGGGGTCGCGCGATACACGCCAGGGATGCAG
>CAZXLV010000102.1:0-9501 GCA_964641405.1 uncultured Limnobacter sp.
CATCGCGCGTGGTGGTGAAACTGAACAGGCGGTCGGTCCAGTGGTGCACGCTCAGTACGCGTTCTTCGTTGAAGGCGCTCATGGATGGATCTTGTGTCGTGGCAGGGAACCGGGAGGGGAAACGCCACTTGCCAGGCAGCGGCGAATTCGCTAGATTACGACCCTTGATGTTGCGCTTGCAACATCAAGATTCGACGAATACTACATCAAGGCATGCGGCGCCACAATGGCCGGCCACCCCGCAGCGAGGCACTTCCCATGACCGAGCATACCCGCACCGACGGCCTGCCCGGGTTCGACGAGCCACCGCTGCCGCAGATCGCCGAGCGCGCCCGCCCGCGCAACGAGCGCATGGCCGGCGACAAGATCGAGTGCAATGCCTGCCCGATCCTGTGCCAGATCAGCCCCGGTCGCAGCGGCGCCTGCGATCGCTACGCCAACTACCACGGCACGCTGGTGCGCGTCGACCCGGTGGTGCTGATGCGCCGCCGGCTGGCGCAGGGCGAAGCCAGCCTGGTGCCCTTCGCCGGGCGCCCTGCCCTGCCGCATGGCGCGGCGGCGCCCGCCACCGCCGGCGCACCCTGCACCCCCGCGACAGCCGACGCTGCGCCGGACGCAGCCGCCTGGTCAGGGGACCTGTTGCACGCCGACCAGGTGTTCGTCACCGGAATCGGCGCCTCGACCACCTATCCCGACTACAAGCCGGCACCGTTCATCGTCGGCTCGCAGGTCGACGGCGTCGACATGGTCACCGTGGTGAGCGAGGGCATCTTCAGCTACTGCAGCTTCAAGCTGAAGATCGACACCGATCGCTATCTCGGTCCGGAGCAGGCCAACGTGCGCTGCAAGGGCGAAGTCGTCGGACACGTGACCACCGCCGAATACGGCTCGCAGATGCTGTCGCTCGGCGGCGTGCACCACCTCACCGGCGGCAGCAAGAAGGAAGGCCGCGTCACGCTGGAGACGATGCTGACGCTGGGCAACAAGGGCGCCATGGAACTCACCATCGACGGCGGCTCGCGGATCGTCGTGCAGGCCGGGCGCGCGCCGATCGTCAACGGCGTGGAGGAGCAGCGCATGCGCGTGGGCTGCGGCTCGGCGACGGTGGGCATCTTCGCCCGGCAACTGTTCGGCCATGCCGACGAGGTGGTGGTGGTCGACGACCACATCACGGGCGTGCTTACCGAGCACCAGGCCGGCCGCTGCCTGGACATGCGCGGCTCGGGCATCAGCATGCGCGGACGCCGCTCGACGCCGGGGCGCTACTTCCAGGTGGCCAATCCCGGCACCGGCTGGGGCGGCACCGACATCGCCGACCCGCTTGCCATCATCGAGGGATGGGACAGCGCGAAGGCATGGCCGGGCCTGCGCCTGCTGATGACCTCGACCACCGGCGAGCATGCCACCTGGTACGTGCTGGACGAAACGCTCACGCCGCAAGAGCAGGAGATGCCGCCGGCGGTGCGCGCCGTCATCGCGCGCATCGGCGAGAATTGCGAGCCGTCGTTGTGCTCGGTACTCTTTCTGGGCGGCGCCGGCGGCAGCCTGCGCGCCGGCGTGACCGAGAACCCGGTGCTGCTCACCCGATCGATCAAGCAGGCGCTGGTCAACGTCACCTGCGGCGGCGCGCCGGCCTACGTCTGGCCCGGCGGCGGCATCACGGTGATGACCGACGTGATGCGCATGCCCGACAACAGTTTCGGCACCGTGCCGACACCGGCCCTGGTGGCGCCGATCGAGTTCAGCATGCGCCTGGACGACTTTCGCGCGCTCGGCGGCCACGTCGACTACGTGCGCCCGCTCGGGGAAGTGCTGCGCAGCGGCGCCTGGCACGACGATGGGGCGCCTACCGCACGGCGCTGGATCCAGGCAGCCCCCGGCAATCCCTGGCCGCTGGGCCACCCGCCGGTGCTCGGCTGAACCGCCCGTCGATGACCGCGCAACGCGCTCCGCTGCCGGACATGCGCTGGCATTTCCAGCACGGTCCGATCGACATCGTCATCGGTGCCGATGGCGAGGCCGATGCCCTGCGAAGCGCGCACGAGGCGGCCTGGCAACGCTTCCGGACGATCCTCGAAGAACTGGTGGCCGAGTTGCCCCGCCTGCGCAGCGCGGTGCGTGCGGGCAGTTGTCCCTTGCACGGTCCGGTGGCCCGGCGCATGTGGTCGGCCTGTAGCCCGTACTGCGCGCAGTTCATCACGCCGATGGCCGCGGTGGCCGGCGCGGTGGCGCAGGAACTGGTCGCACACTACCGGCGTCCGGGCGTGCAGCGCGCCTGGGTAAACAACGGCGGCGACATCGCGCTGCACCTGGCCGCTGGGCAAACGGTTCGCGTCGGCCTGTATGCCGACCTGGCACGCTTCGATGCAGGCGAGTTGCTGGCGGGCATCCGCACCGACGGCTGGTTCGACGTGACGCACGACGATCCGGTGCGCGGCGTGGCCACCAGCGGCTGGCGCGGGCGCAGCTTCTCGCTGGGCATTGCCGACAGCGTGACGGTGCTCGCGCGCAGCGCCGCCGAGGCCGATGCGGCGGCCACCATGATCGCCAACGCGGCCAACGTCGACGATGAGCGCATCGTGCGCCGGCCGGCCTGCGAACTGACGGACGACAGCGATCTGGGCGAGTTGCCGGTTACCGTCGAGGTGCCGCGCCTGGATCGCGTAACGGTGCGCCGTGCGCTGCGCGCCGGCCTGCAACGCGCCCGTGCGTTGCGCGATGCCGGCCTGATCGGATCGTGCGCGCTGACCTGCCAGGGCATGGTTGCCTTCACCGACGCCCACTGGCCGCTTGCGAGCAGCGAGCCGCGCAGGCTGGGCGCGGCAGCCGATGCGACGCACTGACGCGATCCGGCAAGGAGCCTGGCAATGATCGAGATTCGGCGCACCCTGTCCCAGGTCGAGGACATCCACCACGAATTCGGTCCGCCCGCGGCGGTGCCGCTGCGCCGCGGCTGGATCGCGGCCGTGCTCGCCAATCCGTTCGCCGGACGCTACGTGGCCGACATCGTGCCGATGATGGAGGCACTGAACCCGGTCGGTGCCGGCATGGCACGCCAGCTTCGCGCGGCCATGGACGTGGCGCCCGAGCGCATCGAGTCGTACGGCAAGGGCTCGATCGTGGGCAGCGCCGGCGAACTCGAGCACGGCGCGCTGTGGCACGTCCCGGGCGGCTATGCGATGCGCGAGTTGCTCGGCTGGGCGGGCGATCGTGCCGCCTACGCGCGCGGCGCGGGCGAGGAAAAAACGGCGGGCCAGCCGGGCAATGCCCTGTCGATCGTGCCATCGACCAAGAAGGTCGGCGCACCTGGCAGCACGCTCGACGTGCCGCTCACGCACATCAACGCAAGCTACGTGCGCAGCCACTTCGACGCCATCGAAGTACGCGTGCCGGGCGCCCCGGCAGCCGACGAACTGGTCTTCATCCTCGCCATGAGCACCGGTGCGCGTGTACACGCCCGCGTCGGCGGCCTGAGGGCTGCCGACATCGCCAGATGGGACGGGCTGCGCTGAGCGCGGCCACCGCAAGCCTCCAGGAGAAGCGCCATGGCCACCCGCATTCGCAAGCTGATCGTGCAAGTCGACGAAACCCGTCTCGAGATGACCCGGACCATCGAGCCGCCGACGCGCCGCGCACTGGCGATGGCAGTGATCGAGAACCCGTGCGCCGGACGCTACGTCGGGAACCTGGACGAGTTGATCGCCATCGGCGAGGAACTCGGCGGCCTGCTCGGGCGCCGCTGCGTGGAGGCACTCGGCATCGAACCCGCGCAGGCGCAAAGCTACGGCAAGGCCGCCATCGTCGGCGAAGCCGGCGAACTCGAGCACGCGGCCGCCATCCTGCACCCGAAGCTGGGCGCGACGCTGCGCAAGGCGGTCGGCAAAGGTGCGGCGCTGGTGCCCTCGGCCAAGAAGCGCGGCGGCCTGGGCACGGCAATCGACGTACCGCTGGGCCACAAGGATGCCGCCTTCGTGCGCAGCCACTTCGACGCGATCGAAGCGCGCGTGAGCGATGCGCCGCGCGCCGGCGAGATCGTCGTTGCCATTGCCGTGACCGACAGCGGACGTCCGCTGGCGCGCATCGGCGGCCTGCAGGTCGGCGAAATAAAGGGCGATGACGGCCTGCGCTAGTTCACCCTCACCCAACCCGCCCATCAAACGGAGACAAGCGATGGCAACAAGGAAGCAAGTCACGCGCGCCGGCCTGGCCGCGCTGAGCGCGAGCGCTCTCATCGTGCTGGCGGCGCCGGCGCATGGCCAGGGCGTGATCAAGATCGGGGAAGTGAACAGCTACAAGGCCCAGCCGCTGTTCCTCGAACCGTACAAGAAGGGCATGGAACTCGCGATCGAGGAGATCAACAAGGCCGGCGGCGTGAACGGCAAGAAGGTCGAACTGATCACGCGCGACGACAACGCCAATCCGGGCGAAGCCGTCCGCGCCGCCGAGGAACTGGTCTCGCGCGAGCAGGTCGACGTGCTCACCGGGGCCTTCCTGTCCAACATCGGACTCGCACTCACCGACTTCGCCAAGCAGAAGAAGTTCTTCTACCTGGCGAGCGAGCCACTGACCGACAAGATCGTGTGGGCCGACGGCAACCGCTACACGTTCCGCCTGCGCCCATCGACCTACATGCAGGTGGCGATGCTGATCCCGGGCGCCAGGGCGATGAACAAGAAGCGCTGGGCGCTGGTGTATCCCAACTACGAATACGGGCAGTCGGCTGTCGCCACCTTCAAGAAGCTGCTCAAGGCGGCCCAGCCCGACGTCGAGTTCGTGGCCGAACAGGCGCCGCCGCTGGGCCGGGTCGACGCCGGCAGCGTGGTGCAGGCGCTGGCCGACGCCAGGCCCGAGGCCATCTTCAACGTGCTGTTCGCCGCCGACCTGGCGAAGTTCGTGCGCGAAGGCAACACGCGCGGCCTGTTCGAGGGACGCGAGGTGGTGAGCCTGCTGACCGGCGAACCGGAGTACCTGGATCCGCTCAAGGGCGAGACACCCAACGGCTGGCTGGTCACGGGTTACCCGTGGTATGGCATCAAGACGCCCGAGCACGAGGCGTTCCTGAAGGCCTACCAGGCGAAGTACAAGGACTTTCCTCGCCTGGGAACCATCGTCGGCTACAGCGCGATCAGGTCGCTGGCCGCCGGCATCGCCAGGGCCGGCAGCACCGACACCGAGAAGCTGATCGAGGCCTTCAAGGGCTTGCAGGTCGACACGCCGCTGGGCAGGATCAGCTACCGGCCGCAGGACCACCAGTCGACCATGGGCGCCTTCGTGGGGCGCACGCGCTACGAAAACGGCAAGGGCGTGATGGTGGACTATCACTACGCCGATGGCGCGCAGTTCCAGCCCTCGGACGCGGAGGTGAAGAAGCTGCGCCCGGCCGATTGACACCTGTGCCGCGCGCAGCGGGATCTTTCCATGAGCCTGTCCAGCTTCATCGTCCAGCTCCTCAACGGGCTGGCGGGCGCATCCTCGCTGTTCCTCGTGGCGGCGGGCCTGTCGCTGATCTTCGGCGTGACGCGCATCGTCAACTTTGCGCACGGCTCGTTCTACATGGTGGGCATCTACGTCGCCTACACGCTGGTGGAACTTCTCGGCAGCGGGCTCGGCTTCTGGCCGGCGCTGGGTTTGGCCGCCATCGCGGTCGGCCTGCTCGGGGCACTGGTGGAAATCCTGCTGCTGCGGCGCATCTACCACGCCCCGGAACTGTTCCAGTTGCTGGCCACCTTCGCGCTGGTGCTGCTGATCAAGGATGCCGTGCTCTGGTTGTGGGGCCCCGAGGAACTGCTCGGGCCGCGCGCGCCGGGCCTGTCGGGTTCGATTCCGGTGCTCGGGCGCAATTTTCCGACCTACGACCTGTTCCTGATCGTCGTCGGACCGGCCGTGCTCGGGCTGGTCTGGCTGTTGCTCGCGCGCACCCGCTGGGGCACGCTGGTGCGCGCGGCAACCCAGGACCGCGACATGGTGGGCGCGCTCGGGGTCAACCAGGCGTGGCTGTTCACCGCCGTATTCGCGCTGGGAGCGCTGCTGGCCGCCCTGGGCGGGGCGCTGCAGTTGCCACGCGAGCCGGCCAACCTGGAACTGGACCTGAACACGATCGGCTCCGCCTTCGTGGTGGTGGTCGTGGGCGGCATGGGCTCGATCCCGGGTGCCTACGTCGCCGCGCTGCTGATCGCCGAACTGAAGGCGATCTGTATCTGGCTCGGCGTGGTCGAGATCTTCGGCGTCAGCGTGTCGTTTTCCAGGCTTACGCTGGTGGTCGAATTCCTGGTGATGGCCGTCGTGCTGGTCGCCCGGCCCTGGGGCCTGATGGGCCGTCCACAGGCGCCCAGTCGGCACGCCGGCATGATCGAGGCGCCGCTGCGCGCGCCCGACAAGCTGTTCAAGGCCGCGGCAGCGATGCTGATCCTGGCGCTGCTGACCATGCCGGCGTTCACCACGGACAGCCCCTATACGCTGGTGCTGGCAATCGACCTGCTGGTGGCGGTGCTGTTCGCCACCAGCCTGCACTTCATCATGGGCCCGGCCGGCATGCATTCGTTCGGCCACGCGGCCTACTTCGGGCTGGGCGCCTACGCGGCGGCGCTGCTGGTGCGCATGCTGGCCATGCCCATGGAGGCGGCACTGGTGGTGGCGCCGCTGGCCGCGGCCGTGGGCGCGCTGGTGTTCGGCTGGTTCTGCGTGCGCCTCTCGGGTGTCTACCTGGCCATGCTGACCCTCGCCTTCGCGCAGATCACCTGGGCGATGGCCTACCAGTGGAACGACGTCACCGGCGGCAGCAACGGCCTGACCGGGGTCTGGCCGGCGCCCTGGCTCTCGAACACCCGCGCCTACTACTACCTGACCCTGGCGCTGGTGATCGTCGCCGTGCTGGCGCTGCGCCGCTTCCTGTATGCACCCTTCGGCTATGCGATGCGCGCCGCCCGCGACTCCGCGCTGCGCGCCGATGCGATCGGCATCGACGTCAAGCAGGTGCAGTGGACGGCGTTCGTCATCGCGGGCCTGTTCGCCGGCCTGGCCGGTTCGCTGTTCGCCTTCTCCAAGGGCAGCATTTCTCCCGAGAGCCTGTATGTGATCAAATCGGTGGACGCCCTGGCCATGGTGTTGCTGGGCGGCCTGCAGACGCTGTCGGGCGGGGCGGTGGGCGCGGTCACCTTCACCTGGCTGCACGATGTCGTCGCCCGCAACACCGAATACTGGCGTGCGATGCTCGGTGCGATCATCCTGATCCTGGTGATGCTGTTCCCGCAGGGCATCGCCGGCTTCGTGCGCCAGGTGGTCTATGGCCGGCGCGAAGCCAATGGGGGGCGGCCATGAGCCTGCTGACCATTTCCGGGCTGGGCAAGTCCTTTGGCGGGGTGCGGGCCGTCGACGGCATCGATTTCGCGCTCGCCGCGGGCGAGTTGCTGGCGCTGATCGGCCCCAACGGAGCGGGCAAGTCGACCACCTTCAACATGGTCAACGGACAGTTGCGCGCCGACAGCGGATCGATCCGGCTCGAAGGCACCGAACTGATCGGCCTGAAGCCGCGCCAGATCTGGCGCCTGGGCGTCGGACGCACCTTCCAGATCGCCGCCACCTTCGCTTCGCTCACGGTGGTGGAGAACGTGCAGATGGCGCTCATTTCGGCCGACCGCAAGCTGTATGCCTTGTGGCGCCCGGCGGCGTCCCACAAGCGCGCCGAGGCGCTGGAACTGCTCGACCAGGTGGGCATGGTGGCGCAGGCCGATCGGCCATGCAGCGTGCTCGCCTACGGTGACGTCAAGCGCGTCGAACTGGCCATCGCAATGGCCAATGCGCCGAAGCTGCTGCTGATGGACGAGCCCACCGCTGGCATGGCGCCGGCCGAGCGCAACGACCTGATGGCGCTCACCAGGAAGCTGGTCATCGAGCGCGGCATGGGGGTGCTGTTCACCGAGCACAGCATGGACGTGGTGTTTGCCTACGCCGACCGGATGGTGGTGCTGGCGCGCGGTCGCCTGATCGCCGAAGGCAAGCCCGCCGAGATCCGCGATCATCCCAGGGTGCAGGAAGTGTACTTCGGCAGCGGCATGACCTTCGAGAAGAAGCCGGCGGTCGCGGAGGCCAGGCAGTGACGGTACAAGGCGCTCCCTCGACAGGCCGGACGCTGCTCGAGGTACGCAGCCTGTCGGCCTGGTACGGCGCGGCGCAGATCCTGTTCGAGGTGGACCTGCACGTGCTCCGCGGCGAGGTGGTTGCCCTGATGGGCCGCAACGGGGCCGGAAAGTCCACCACCCTGAGCGCGATCATGGGCATGCTCGACAAGCGCAAGGGCACGCTCACCTTCATGGAGCGCGATATCTCCGGCAGCGAACCGCACGAGGTTGCCTCGCACGGCCTGGGCTTCGTGCCCGAGGACCGCCGCATCTTCACCGATCTCACCGTGCTCGAAAACCTCGAGGTGGGCCGGCAGGCCCGGCGCCACTGGCCCGACGGCAGCGCCGCTCCGCACTGGACGCCAGCGCGCCTGTTCACGCTGTTCCCGAACCTGGGCGAGATGCCCGATCGCCCCGGCGGGCGCATGAGCGGCGGTGAGCAGCAGATGCTCACCATTGCCCGCACGCTGATGGGCAACCCGTTCCTGGTGTTGCTCGATGAGCCTTCGGAAGGCGTTGCGCCGTTGATCGTGGAGCAGATGGCGCAGATGATCATGGAACTGAAAGCGCAGGGCGTGAGCATCCTGCTCTCGGAGCAGAACATGCACTTTGCCGAACTGGTGTCCGACCGCGCCTACGTGCTGGAGAAGGGGCAGATCCGCTTCTCCGGCTCGATGGACGAGCTGGCCGCCGACCAGGCCGTGCGCCGCGCCTACCTGAGCGTATGAACGGTTAAGCTCACAGACGAACCCTTCCCACCCATCGGAGATTTCCATGTCGTCCCCATCCGCCAGCGAGTACAAGTTCTCCGAGCAGATCGGTTTCCTGCTGCGGCGCGCCTACCAGCGCCATGCCGCGATCTTCAAGGAAATGGTCGCCGACTCCCAGCTCACGGCCTCGCAGTTCGTGGTGCTGTGCACCGTGCGCGACTGTGGTCCCTGCCAAGTGAAGCCGATCGTCGAGGCCACCGCCATCGACGAACCCACCGTGCGCGGCATCATCGAACGCCTGAAGTGGCGCGAGTTGCTCACCGCCACGCACGAACCCGGCGATGCCCGCCACATGGTCGTGGCCCTCACGCCGGCCGGACGCACCATCGTGGAGACGATCACGCCGATCGCCGAGCAGATCACCGAACTGACGTTCGGCGACCTCGATGCCGACGAGCGAACGAGCATCGTGGCCCTGTTGCGCCGGCTCGGCGGCGGGGGCATGGCCGACTAGGGCCAGACGAGGGAAGGACCATGCCTGGGCACAGCACGCGCGCAGCGCTGACCCTGAAGGTCAATGGTGCAACGCATGTGCTCGCAGCGCCAGCCGACGCCCCCCTGCTCACCGTGCTGCGCAACGACCTGGGCCTGAACGGCCCGAAGTACGGCTGCGG
>CAZXLV010000103.1:0-9444 GCA_964641405.1 uncultured Limnobacter sp.
TGTCGAACCACTTGTCGTAGGCGGGCACGAAGTGCGCCCACTGCAGGATCTTCAGCGTCTTCGAGGCGGCGCGGGCCTTGCGCGGCAGGATCAGCGGGCCTGCGCCGAGCGCCAGCCCGGCCGCGCCGGTGGTGCGGATGAAATCGCGCCGCGGCGTCGCTTCGGGCAGCTGGTGGGACGGCGGGGTGGTGCGCTTCTCGTTCATGGCGTCTGCTCCTCGGGTGCGTTCAAGCGGCTGCCGGACCGGTCAGCCGTGCGAAGCGGTTGAGTGACGGCTGCGCGGCTTGCGCTGGCCGGGGTGATAGGTGCCGGGCACGGTGTGGAAAGGAATCGCCAGGCGGTTCCAGCCGTTGATGGCCACGATCGCCAGCGACAGGTCGACCAGTTCCTTTTCGGTGAATTGCTGGCGGGCGAGCTGGTAGTCGTCCTCGGGTACGCCCGCACCGGAGAGCCGGGTCAGCGCCTCGGTCCAGGCCAGTGCGGCGCGCTCGCGCTCGCTGAAGAACGGCGTCTCGCGCCAGGTCGACAGCGTGTACAGGCGCTGCTCGGATTCGCCGCCGGCGCGCGCGTCCTTGGTGTGCATGTCCAGGCAGTAGGCGCAATCGTTGAGTTGCGAAGCGCGCGCGCGTACCAGTTCGAGCATGCTCGCGTCCAGGCCGCAGCCGCGGACATAGGATTCGAGGGCGACCATGACGGCAACCCCTTCCGGAGCGGCCTTTTGATAGTCGATCGTCGGCTGCATGAAGACTCCTTTGCTGACCTGATGCCGAGCGCGACCGCGGGGGCGCGCTGCCTGCGGCAATTGCCGTCTCGTGATCGATTTGACGACGTGAGGGGTCGAGCTGCCAGCGGGGATACTGGACGAATCGTGTAGGGGAAACTTGACGCTGCCGCCCGGGCCGCGCCGGCACGGCGCCGACATGGGAGAATGCCTGGAATGGCCGGTGGCGAGGCCGCCGGGGGGGTGCCGGCGATGGCTGACTCGATCGGAGGGGAACTGCGCGATCTCTACGAGAACGCGCCCTGCGGCTACCACAGCGTCGGCCGGGACGGCACGGTGATCCGCATGAACCGCACCGAACTGGAATGGCTGGGCTACGCGAGTGCCGAGCTGGTCGGCCGGCGCAGGTACCGGGAGTGCGTTGCACCGCCCTTCCGGCACGGCTTCGATCGCGTGTTCGAGACCCTGCAGGCAGGCTGCCAGCGGGACGGCGACGATCTCGAGACGCGGCTGGTGCGCAAGGATGGCACCGAGTTCGATGCCTTGCTGCACATCGGGGTGGTGCGCGCCGGCGATGGTGCCTTCCTGCACACGCGCGCCAGCGTGGTCGACATTACCGCTCGCAAGCGTGCGGAGAGGGAAGCGCACAGCTACGCCGAGCAACTGCGCGCGATCTCGCAACGCATGGTCGAGATCCAGGAAAACGAGCGGCGCCGGCTGTCGGCGGAACTGCACGATCGCATCGGGCAGGACCTGGCCACCATCAACCTGAACCTGCACATCATCAAGGACCGGATTCCGGCGCACCTGGCCAGCCGCATCGGCTCGCGCCTGGACGATTCGATCGGGCTGGTCGAGGGCACGGTGGGAGTGGTGCGTGACATCGCCGGCGCGCTGCGCCCGCTGGTGCTCGACGACTACGGACTGGCGGTCACGCTGCGTTCGCACGCCGAGCAGTTCTCGGCGCGCACCGGCATCCGCGTGGTCGTCGAGGCCAACGATCCGGTACGGCGTTTGCGCCAGGAGGTCGAGATGATGCTGTTTCGCATCGGGCAGGAGGCGCTCACCAATGTGCTCAAGCACTCGCAGGCCGATCGGGTCCGGCTCAAGCTGGAACTCGACAGCGAGAAGGTCTGCCTGACGATCACCGACAACGGCTGCGGCTTCGATGCGAAGGCCCGGCTCGAACACGCGACCGACGGCCTGGGCCTGCTGATCATGCAGGAGCGCCTGCGCGCGCTGAACGGGGCGCTGGACATTCACTCCGCGCCGGGTGCCGGTACCAGCGTGATCGCCACCGTGAGGAGGGCGTGATGGACATCAGGGTGCTGCTGGCCGACGATCATTCGGTGCTGCGCGACGGGCTGGAGGCGATGTTGCATGCGCATTCCGGCATCCGGGTCATCGGGCATGCGCGCGATGGTCGCGAGGCGGTGCGCAAGGCGCTGGACCTGGAGCCGGACGTGACGATCATGGACATCGTGATGCCGGAACTCGACGGCATCGAGGCGACCCGCCAGGTTTGCGATCACCGCCCGAACTCCCGCGTGGTGATCCTCTCGATGTACTCGACCCGGGAGCACATCTTCCGCGCATTGCAGGCCGGTGCGCAGGGCTACCTGCTCAAGGAAGCCGCCGGTGCCGAAGTGGTGGCGGCGGTGCGCAGCGTGCATGCCGGGCGGCGCTACCTGAGCCAGAAGATCACCGAATCGGTGATCGACGACTACATCCGCGAACACCACGCCACCAGCCCGCTCGAAGCGCTCAGCCGGCGCGAGCGCCAGATCCTGCAGGGGGTGGCCGAAGGCAAGAGCACCGCGGAGATCGCGCGCGTCCTGTGCCTGTCACCGAAGACCGTCGATACCTATCGCAGCCGGCTGATGCAGAAGCTCGACATCGACAACGTGGCCGGCATGGTCCGGTTCGCCATCGAGTGCGGCCTGACGCCCTCCTGAGCCACCGAGAACGGCGTGGACGACGTCAGTTTGTCAGCCAACGATGCGACGCACGATACGGCGTTGGTACGAGCCGCGTCCTGTTCAACCATCGAAGGAGCACTTCCATCATGTACCGTTCCCTGCTGTTTGCGGCTGCGATGCTCGCGGCCACCCCGCTCTGGGCGCAAACCATCACCTTCGGCGCCTCGACCCAGTTGACCGGCCCGGTGGCCAACACCGGGCGCTACTACAAGGATGCCTATCAGTTCGCGGTGGACAGGATCAATGCCGCCGGCGGCGTCAGGATCGGTGCGAAGCAAGAGAAGCTCGCCGTGAAGATCCTCGACAACCAGTCCGACGTGAACCTGAGCGTTCGCCAGTACGTGCAGTTGCTGTCCCAGGACAAGGTCGACTTCCTGCTGGGCGGCTTTGCCAGCAACTTCATCCTGGCCGATTCATCGATCGCGGAAAAGAACCAGGTGCCCATGGTGCAGGGCGGCGGCGCCTCGGACCAGATCTACAGCCGCGGCTACAAGTACATCTTCGGCACGCTGGCGGCCGCCAGCGATTATTTCGGCAGCACCATCGCGGCGATGTCCCGGCTCGATCCGAAACCGCGCAGCGTGGCGCTGCTGTACGCCGATGATTCCTTCGACGTTGCGGTGGGCAAGGGCACGCGCTCGCTGCTCGAAAAGGCCGGCTTCAAGATCGTCATCGACGAGCGCTACAGCAGCAATGCATCCGACTTCTCGTCGCTGCTCTCGCGCATCAAGAGCGTGGGAGCCGACGTGGTGCTGATGGCGTGCCACGAAACCGAGGCGCTCAACTTCATCCGCCAGTCCAAGAGCCTGAACGTCGTGCCGAAGCTGTACTCGTTCACCGTGGGCGTTCCGAGTGCCGACTTTCGCCAGGCGCTGGGGGCCGACGCCAATGGAGCGTCCGGGATGACCGCGTGGCTGCCCTCGGCGGCACTCAAGGATCAATGGTTCGGTGACGCCGAGCAATTCGCCAAGGCATGGAAGGCGCGCTTCGGCTACGATCCCGACTACCACGCGGCTGCCGGAGTCGCGGCCGTCGAGGCCTTCGTCAAGGCGATCGAGAGCGCCGGCAGCACCGATCACGCGAAGGTGCGCGATGCGCTGGCCAAGGTCGACTTCGAGAGCCTCTACGGGCATATCAAGTTCAGCCCGCAGGGGCAGATCAGCCTGCCGCAGACCATGGTCCAGATCCAGCAGGACAAGGTGATGCCGATCTTCGAGGGCAATGACTTCGTCGGCAAGCTCGTGTACCCGCTGCCGGCCTGGGACAAGCGCTGAGCAGCGCCCGACCGGATCTGCCGGGTGGATCTGCTCGCTCAGGTTCTGGTCAACGGCATCCTCCTGGGAGGGCTGTATGCACTGATGGCGCTCGGGCTCGCCCTGGTGTGGGGCGTGCTCAACATCGTGAACCTGTCGCATGGCTCGCTCATCATGCTCGGCGGCTATGCGACCTGGTTCCTTTTCACCGGCCTGGGCATCGACCCGTTCCTGGCCTTGCCGATCACCGCGGCCGGGCTGTTCGTCCTTGGCTACGTCATCCAGCGCGGCGTCCTCAACCTGGTGGTCCGCGCCCCGATGTTCAACACCTTGCTGATCACCTTCGGGATCGACGTGATCCTGGCGTACCTGGCGCAGTACTGGTTCTCGGCCGATTTCCGCGCCATCAACCCCGCCTACGCGGGATCCAATTTCACGCTGGCGGGCGTCACGCTGCCCGGCGTTCAGGTGGCCGCCTTTGTGATTGCCATCGGCCTGACCCTGGCGATGTGGTTGTTCCTGTTGCATACGCGTAGCGGCCGGGGTATTCGCGCCGCGGCGCAAAACCTGGTGGCGGCAAGGCTGTACGGGGTCAGTCCGAAGCGCATCTACTCCCTGACCTTCGGGCTCGGAGCGGCGCTGGCCGGGGTCGCCGGCGGCCTGTACGGACTGGTCTCGCAGATCAATCCCTACATCGGCGGACCGCTGACCGCCAAGGCGTTCGTGATCGCGATCATCGGCGGCCTGGACAATCCGCTCGGGGTGATCGTCGGCGGAGTGTCGCTGGGCATCATCGAATCGCTGACGGCGCTCTACGTCGGCCCCACCTATCGCGACGTGGCGAGCTTCGGCATCCTGGTGCTGGTGCTGATCGTGCGCCCGACCGGCCTGCTCGGCAGGACGACATGAAAGCGGCGCTGGCGCTCGGCCTTGCGGTGCTGGTTGCCGTCCTCGCTGCGCTGCCCTGGTTCGGCAACGCCGTGCTGGTGCAATTCGGCATCAGCGTGCTGCTGCTGGCCACCGTCGCGCAGGGCTGGAACATCATCGGCGGCTTTACCGGTTATCCGTCGTTCGGGAATTCGGTGTTCTATGGCCTGGGCGCCTATGGCGTTGCAATCGCCATGGTGCAGTTCCAGTTGCCATTCTGGGTCGGCCTGCTGGCGGGCATGGCCCTCGGGGTGGTATTCGCCGCGGTGCTCGGCGTCGCGGTGCTGCGCCTCAAGGGCCACTATTTCGCGATCTGCACCCTCGGCCTGGCCTTCGTCATGACCGCCATCATCTCCAACCTGGAGATCGCCGGCAGCAACATCGGGCTGGTGCTGCCCTTGCTCAAGAGCGAATTCCTGTTCTACGAACTCGCGCTGGGCCTGCTGGTGTTGGCCACGCTGACGGTGTACTGGCTGTCGCGCAGCCGCTTCGGGTTCGGCCTGATCGCGATCCGCGAGAACGAGGAGGGCGCCGCCGTCATGGGGGTGAACACCACGCTGTACAAGACCCTGGCGTTCATGCTCTCGGCGGCGTTCACTTCGCTGGCGGGTGGCATCTACGCCTACTACATCACCTTCATCGATCCGGTCGGCGTGTTCGATATCGTGCTCAACGTCAAGATGATCATCATGGCGGTGTTCGGCGGGGCCGGCAGCGTGCTCGGGCCGGTGGTGGGAGCCTTCGTGCTGTCGGCGATCTCCGAGGTGCTGGCGACGCGGGTCACCAGCATCGCCAGCATGTTCTTCGGCGTCGTGATCGTCGTGGCGGTGATCTTCATGCCGCGCGGCCTCGCCCACATGGCCCGGCATATCCGGCGGACCGGCTGGCGCTACTTCGCCGACAACGTCAAGACGCACCGCATCTAGATGGAGCACATCCTCGAAGTCAGCGGCCTCACCCGGTACTTTCACGGCCTGGTGGCGGTGAACAATGTCAGTTTCGGCATGGCGCGCGGTGAAATACTGGGCCTGATCGGCCCCAACGGCGCGGGCAAGACGACCCTGGTGAGCATGGTGAACGGAACGCTCGAGCCGAGCGCGGGAGACATCGTGTTCCAGGGCAGGTCGGTGCGCGGGCTGCCGGCGTATCGACGCGCGCACCTGGGCATCGGGCGCACCTTCCAGATCATGAAGCCGTTTCCGGGCCTGAGCGTCCTGGAAAACGTCGCCATCGGTGCGCTGTTCGGCGCCGGTGGCGGTGAACGTGACCTGGGCCGCGCTCGCGAGCAGGCCCGGGCGTGCCTGGATTTCGTCGGCCTGGGCCAGCGCGTCGCACAGCGCGCGGACGATCTCGGCGGACCCGATCGCAAGCGCCTGGAACTGGCCAAGGCGCTGGCGATGAAGCCGCAGCTGCTGCTGCTCGACGAGGTGATGGCCGGGCTGAACAGCGTGGAAATCGAAGAGGTGATCGACGTGATCCGCAAGCTGCGCAGCCAGGGGATCAGCATCCTGGTGATCGAGCACGTCATGAAGGCAATCACCAGTCTCTCCGATCGCGTCTTCGTGCTGCACCACGGCGAGAAGATCGCCGAGGGGGCAACCGATGAGGTACTGCGTGATGCGCGCGTCATCGAGGCCTACCTGGGACGCAAGCGGCAATGAAGCCACCCTTGCTGGAAGTCGCGCGCCTGAGTGCCGGATACGGGGAAATGCCGGTCTTGCGCGAGGTGGGCCTGGCGATCCGGCCCGCCGAGATCGTGGCCCTGGTCGGCGGCAACGGCGCCGGCAAGACCACCTTGCTGCGCGCGATCTCGAGGCTCATCGACTGCAGGGGCGAGGTCCGTTTCGATGGGCGCCTGCTCGACGATGCGAGCCCGGATGAAGTCTTTGCGATGGGCCTGGTGCAGGTGCCCGAGGGGCGCCAGCTCTTCGATCGCATGAGCGTCGAGGAAAACCTGCGCATGGGCGCCTACAAGCGCCGCGACCGGGCCACGATCGGCGAGGACCTGGAGCGTGTCTACCGGCTCTTCCCGCGGCTCGCCGAGCGGCGTCGCCAGTGGGCCGGCAGCATGTCGGGCGGCGAGCAGCAGATGTGCGCGATGGCGCGCGCCCTGATGGCCCGGCCGCGACTGATGATGGTCGACGAGATGAGCCTGGGGCTGGCGCCGGTGATCGTCGACCTGCTGTGCGACACCATGTTGCAGATCCGCAGCCAGGGCGTCACCGTCCTGCTGGTCGAACAGGACGTGCATGCCGCATTGTCCGTGGCCGATCGCGGCTACGTCATGGAGACCGGCCAGATCGTGCGCGAAGGCACCGCCAGGGAACTGGAGGACGATCCGGAAGTGCGGCGCGCCTATCTCGGCATCTGAAGTAGGATCATTGCTTCGCTGCAACCGAGTCGCGCCCACCGCCCGCATGCCATGTCCAGATACGCTCCCCGCGCCACCAAGATCGTCGCTACGCTGGGCCCCGCCTCCAGTGATCCGGATGTCCTCGAACGGATGCTGCGTGCCGGCGTGAACGTGGTGCGCGTGAACTTTTCGCACGGCAGCGCCGAGGAGCACAGTGCGGTGGTGGCGCGAGTGCGCGAGATCGCCGATCGACTCGGCCAGGGCGTGGGCGTGCTGGCCGACCTGCAGGGGCCGAAGATCCGCATCGGCAAGTTTGCCGACGGCAAGGTCAGGCTGGCGCCCGGCGATCACTTCAGCTTCGATGTCGATGGCGCGCCGGGCGATCAGTCGCGAGTCGGCCTCGACTACCCGGAACTGGTCAACGACGTGAAGGCGGGCGACACCCTGCTGCTCGACGACGGGCGCATGATGATGCGCGTCGACCGGACCACCGCGCGCTCGATCGAGTGCACGGTGGTGGTCGGTGGCGTGCTGTCCAATCGCAAGGGGATCAATCGCCAGGGGGGCGGGCTGTCGGCGCCGGCGCTCACCACCAAGGACATGGACGACATCAAGACGGCGGTGCGCTTCGAGGCCGATTTCGTGGCGGTGTCGTTTCCGAAGAACTCGGCCGACATGTACATGGCGCGCGAACTCGTTCGCGCCAGCGGCGGCCGTGCACTGATGATTGCCAAGATCGAACGCTACGAGGCGATCGGCAACCTCGAGGAGATCCTGAAGGCTTCCGATGGAATCATGGTGGCGCGCGGCGATCTCGCGGTCGAGGTCGGTGATGCCGCCGTGCCGGCGCTGCAAAAGCGCATGATCCGCATGGCCAAGGCGCTGAACAAGCTCACCATCACGGCCACGCAGATGATGGAGTCGATGATCGAGTCGCCGGTGCCGACCCGTGCCGAAGTATCGGACGTGGCCAATGCCGTGCTCGACGGCACCGATGCGGTGATGCTCTCGGCCGAAACGGCGGCCGGCCGCTATCCGGTCGAGACCATCGAGGCGATGGCGCGGGTTTGCGTCGAGGCCGATCGTTCGGAGGTGGCTTCGCTGGACGCGGCCTTCCTGAGCCGGACCTTCACCCGTATCGACCAGACGATCGCGATGAGCGCCTTGTTCGTGGCCTACCACCTGAAGGTCAGCGCGGTGGTGTCGCTGACCCAGTCAGGCTCGACCACACTGTGGATGTCGCGCATCGACTCGGGTGTGCCGATCTACGCGCTGACGCCCGAAGAAGGCAGCCGGCGGCGCATGTGCCTGTATCGCGAAGTGCATCCGATCCTGATGGAGTATCGCTCGCTCGAGCGCGATGCCTTGCTGCTGGAGGCCGAGCAGCGCCTGCTCGACATGGGGATCGTGCAAACGGGCGACCTGATCGCCCTGACGATCGGCGAGCCGATCGGCAAGTCGGGCGGCACCAACACGCTGAAGATCGTGCGCGTGGGCGAGCACGCCTGAGCAGGTCGCGAACGAATCGGGTCCGTGCGCGCGGCGCGGGCCGGTAGCGGGCCAAGTGGGCGATAATGGAGCCTTGCGGGACTTTCGCCGAGCCTCGTGATCCGCGCGCGGGCGTGCAACGCCGGCGCGGGGCTGTGCGAAGTTTCCACTTGTGGAGGTCGTCATGCCCCTCGTTTCGATGCGCCAGTTGCTGGATCACGCCGCCGAGAACGGCTACGGGATCCCCGCCTTCAACGTCAACAACCTCGAGCAGGTGCAGGCGATCATGGCCGCGGCCAGCGAGCTCGATGCGCCGGTGATCATGCAGGCCTCGGCCGGCGCGCGCAAATACGCCGGCGAGCCCTTCCTCGAGCACCTGATCAAGGCCGCGGTCGAGTCGTATCCGAAGGTGCCGATCGTGATGCACCAGGACCACGGCCAGTCGCCGCACGTCTGCCAGGGCGCGATCGAACTCGGCTTCACGTCGGTGATGATGGATGGATCCCTGCAGGAAGACGGCAAGACCATCGCCAGCTACGAATACAACGTCGAGGTCACCCGCAAGGTGGTCGCCATGGCGCATGCCGTGGGCGTCACGGTCGAAGGTGAACTCGGCTGCCTGGGCTCGCTGGAAACCATGAAGGGCGACAAGGAGGATGGCCACGGCGCCGAAGGGACGATGACCCGCGAGCAGTTGCTCACCGACCCCGAGCAGGCAGCCGA
>CAZXLV010000104.1:0-9348 GCA_964641405.1 uncultured Limnobacter sp.
TCGGCATCCTCTACGAGAGCTTCATCCATCCGCTGACGATCCTCTCCGGCCTGCCCAGCGCCGGCTTCGGCGCGCTGGTCACGCTGATGCTGTTCGGCGAGCAACTCGACATGTACGCCTTCGTCGGCATCATCATGCTGATCGGCCTGGTCAAGAAGAACGCGATCATCATGATCGACTTCGCGATCGAGGCGCAGCGTCGCGAGGGCAAGCCGCCGCACGAGGCGATCCTCGAAGCGTGCACGACGCGGTTTCGCCCGATCATGATGACCACCATGGCCGCGCTCATGGGCACCCTGCCGATCGCGCTGGCCCTGGGCGCGGGCGGCGAGGCGCGCCGGCCACTCGGCCTGGCGGTGGTGGGCGGCCTGATCGTTTCCCAGGCGCTGACGCTGTACATCACGCCCGTGATCTACCTCTGGTTCGAGCAGGTGCTCGCCCGGGCTCGACAGGTGCAACCAGCGACATCCTGAACCCGCCCGGGCACGGAGGGTAGCGCAGTGAGCCAAAGCGAGATCCGCGTATTCCTGGGCAACCTGTGGGCGCTCACCCGGCCCTACTGGCATTCCGACGATCGCTGGGCGGCACGCGGCCTGCTGGCGACGATCGTGGCCATGAACCTCGGCTCGGTCTGGCTGACGGTGCTGTTCACGGAGTGGCAGAACCGCTTCTACACCGCGCTGCAAAAGCTCGACATGGCCGCGTTCTACCGTCTGCTGGCGTACTTCTGCGTGCTCGCCACGGCGCTGATCGTGATCGGCGTGTACCAGCTCTACCTCAACCAGATGCTGCAGATCCGCTGGCGGCGCTGGCTCACCGACCACTACCTCGAGCAGTGGATCGGCAGCCGCGCCTACTATCGAATGCAGCTCACCGAGCACGACACCGACAACCCCGACCAGCGCATCAGCGTCGACCTCGCTTCCTACGTGGCTTCGACGCTGAACCTCGGGCTGGGCCTGCTCTCCTCGGTGGTCACGCTGTTGTCGTTCATCGTCATGCTGTGGGGGCTCTCGGGTGCGCTCAGCTTCCACCTGGCCGGCCACGAGGTGATCGTGCCTGGCTACATGGTGTGGGCGGCGCTGTTGTACGCGCTGCTCGGATCATGGCTCACCCAGGCGATCGGCCATCCGCTGGTGCAACTGAACTTCAAGCAGCAGATGTACGAGGCGAACTTCCGCTACTCGCTGGTACGGTTTCGCGAGAATGCCGAGGCGGTGGCACTGTACGGCGGCGAAGCCGACGAGATCCGCAAGCTGCGGGTCCGCTTCGCCGACGTGTTCCGCAACTGGTGGGCCTTGATGGTGCGGCAGAAGAAACTGTCCTGGTTCCAGTCCGGCTACGGCCAGATTGCCATCGTGTTTCCGTTCCTGGTCGCAGCGCCGCGCTACTTCAGCGGCGCCATGGAACTGGGCGGGCTGGTGCAGACCGCATCCGCATTCGGACAAGTGCAGGGGGCGCTGTCGTGGTTTGTCAACGCCTACGCCGGGTTGGCCGACTGGAAAGCGACCGTGGATCGCCTGACCGGCTTTCGCGACGCCGCCGAGCAGGCGCAGATGGAAGCGCGCACCGGCACGGCGATCCGGGTGCAGGTCGACGACCTCGGGCCGGGCTACCGGGCGGAGAACCTCGCCGTCGACCTGCCCGACGGCCAGCCGCTGTTCTCCCGGGTCGACCTGCAGTTGCAGCCGGGCGAGTCGCTGCTGGTGACCGGTGCCTCGGGTGTCGGCAAGAGCACGCTGTTTCGCGCCCTCGCCGGCATCTGGCCGTTCGGACGCGGCACGGTGCACCGTCCGCGCGAGCAGGGAGTGCTGTTCGTACCCCAGAAGCCCTACCTGACGATCGCAGCGCTGCGCGACCAGCTGGCCTACCCGGACGAACCGGAGCGCTTCGGCGATGAGCAGCTGCGGAAGGCGCTGGTCGACTGCGGGCTGGGTGCCTTCGCCGGCCAATTGCACGAAACGCGCCACTGGTCGCAGGAGCTTTCGCCGGGCGAGCAGCAGCGCATCGGTTTTGCCCGCGCCCTGCTTCACAAGCCGCAATGGCTGTTCCTGGACGAAGCGACGGCCTCGCTCGACGAAGCGGCCGAGCAGCAGTTGTATGCGCTGCTGCGAAGTCGCCTGCCGCAGGCCGCCGTGGTCAGCATCGGCCATCGCTCGTCGCTGGCGCCGTTTCACCGCCACCGCCTGGAGGTCGGGGCCGGCCAGGGCGCCGCGGCACGCCCGACGACGATCGAGTTTCCGGCGCACCTCAGTCCAGCGTTCGCCGATAGAAGCTGAGGCCGACCGCGGTGACCACCAACATGAACGCGGCGATCGGCCAGATCGCCGGCCACAACTCGTCGATGCCGACCCCCTTGAGCAGGATGCCCCGGACCAGCACCAGGAAGTGGGTCAGTGGCAGCAGATTGCCGATCCACTGCGCCCACTCGGGCATGCCGCGAAACGGGAACATGAAGCCCGACAGCAGGATCGACGGCAGGAAGAAGAAGAACGTCATCTGCATCGCCTGCAACTGGTTGCGCGCCAGCGACGAGAAGGTGATCCCGAGGGCGAGATTGGCGGCGATGAACAGCAGCACCGCGGCGAACAGCAGCACCGCACTGCCCAGCAGTGGCACCGCGAAGACGTAGCGCGCCCCCAGCAGCACCAGCACCACCTGGATCAAGCCGATCAGGATGTAGGGAACGATCTTGCCGGTCATCACCTCGATCGGCAGCACCGGGGTGGAGAGCAGGTTCTCGTAGGTGCCGCGCTCGCGCTCGCGGGTGAGCGCGAGCGCGGTCATCAGCACCATGGTCATGGTGAGGATCACCCCCAGCAGGCCGGGCACGATGTTGTACTGCGTGATGCCCTCGGGGTTGTAGCGCCGGTGCACGCGCAGGTCGACGCGCGGCGGTGCGGGCGCCAGCGGCTGCAACACGCCGGCGGTCTCGCGCGCCACCACCGCCTCGACCAGCGGAGCGAGCGCGGCCAGCGCGTTGCTGGTGGCGGCCGGATCGGTGGCATCGGCCTCGGCCAGCAGTTGCGGATGCCGGTTGCGCACCAGGCGGCGCGAGAAGTCCTGTGGCACCGTGATGGCGAACTGCACCTCGCCGCGCGCCAGCAACTCGTCGAGTTCGTGCGTGGAGCGCGCCAATCGCGTCACGGCGAAGTAGCCGCTGTTTTGCAGCGCCGCCACGATGCTGCGCGAATACGGGCTGTGGTCCTCGGCCAGCACCGCGGTCGGCAGATGCTTCGGGTCGGAGTTGATCGCAAAGCCGAACACCAGCAACTGCATCACCGGGATGCCGATGATCATGCCGAAGGTGAGCCGGTCGCGCCGCAGCTGGGTGAGCTCCTTGACGATGATGCCGATCCAGCGGCTCGCCGAGAACAGGGCGCGCATCATGCGGGCCCGTCGCCAGCCTGGTCCATCAGGCTGATGAAGGCATCCTCGAGCGTGGCCGCGATCGGCTCGGCGCGGACCCGGTCGCCCAGCACCAGCGAGTGCATGCTGCGCGCCAGCAGCACGCCATCGCGGCCGGTGACGTGCAGCGTGTTGCCGAACGAGGTCACGTGCTCGACTCCGGGCAGCGCGGCGATCTGCGCGCTCACCCGCGCGCCGTCGCCGCCGCTCACCGACCAGGCCGAAAGCCGGCACTCGGCAATCACCTCGTCGGCGGTTCCGCTCGCCAGCAGGCGTCCCTCGGCAATGTAGGCAAGGCGGTGGCAACGCTCGGCCTCGTCCATGTAGTGGGTCGACACCAGCACCGTGATGCCTTCGTCCGAGAGGCGGTGGATCTCGTCCCAGAAGTCGCGCCGCGCCTTCGGATCGACGCCCGCGGTGGGTTCGTCGAGCAGCAGCAGGCGCGGCCGGTGCAGCAGGCACGCAGCCAGCGCCAGGCGCTGCTTCCAGCCACCCGAGAGCGCACCGGCAAGCTGATCACGGCGCGCCGACAGGCCCAGCGACTCGAGCGACTGCGACACCGTGGCGCGCCGGTTGCGCATGCCGTACATGCGTGCGATGAAGGCCAGGTTCTCGCCGACCGTGAGGTCTTCCCACAGCGAGAAGCGCTGCGTCATATAGCCGGCCTCGCGCTTGATCGCAGCGGATTCGCCGATCACGTCGTGGCCAAGGCAGGTGCCGCGTCCGCTGTCCGGACGCAGCAGTCCGCACAGCATGCGGATGGAGGTGGTCTTGCCGCTACCGTTCGGGCCGAGGAAGCCGAAGATCTCGCCGTGGCGCACCTGCAGGGAGAGATCGCGCACCACGTGCCGGTCGCCGAAGTGCTTGTTCAGGCCGCTGACGTCGATGACCCATTCGCCGTTCATGGCGCGGCGAGCGTGACGTCGACCGGTTGGCCCGGATGAAGGCGAACCGCATCGGCAGGCGCCGGGCGCGCCTCGACCAGGAAGACCAGCCTGGTGCGCGCATCGCGGCTGTAGATCACCGGCGGCGTGTACTCGGCCTGCGGCGATACGTAACTGATGTGCGCGGGGATCGGCGTGCCGCATCCGTCGCAAGACACACTCACCGACTGGCCGCTGCGCAGGCTGCCGACCAGCGCCTCGGGCACGAAGAAGCGCAGCTTGATGTTCCCGGGTGGCAGCAGGCTTACCACCGGAGCGCCGGCGGGAACCCACTCCCCGACGCGGAAGTAGGTATCGGCGACCAGGCTGTCGGTGGGCGCCGACAGCGCCTTGTCGGCGTAACGCGTGCGCGCCTGCGCGTCGGCAGCGCGCGCAGCATCGAGTTCGGCACGCGCCGCCGCGAGTTCCTGCCCGCGTCCGATGCCCTGCGAGGCATTGCGCACCGTCGCCTGGGCGGCGGCCAGTTGCGCGGCATCGCGATCGCGCGTCGCACGCGCCTGGTCGAGAACTGCGGCCGAAACGAAGCCGGAGGCATGAAGCCGTTGCTGCTGGCGCAGGTTCTCCGCCGAAAGAGCGAGTGCCGCACGCGCCGCGGCACCTTGCTGGCGCAAGGCCTCGATCTCGGCCGGCCGGCGCGCTTCGCGCAGGTTGGCCAGTTGCGCCTCGGCGGCGCGCACGCGCGCCTGCGTCTCGTCGGTCGCCGCGCGCTCGATGAGGCGCTCCAGCGTGAACAGCGCATCACCGCCAGCCACCTGCTGGCCACGCGCCACGACCAGTGAACGCAGCGTGCCGGCCCAGGGCGACGCCATCAGCACGTACTCGCCTTCGGCGTAGCCCTGCAGCGGCGGTGACCCGTGCTCGCCGCAAGCGGCGAGCAGGTACAGGGCGGCTGTCAGCAGCAGGACGCGGGACGATCTCATGAACGGCGAAGCTGCAGCTCAGGTCTTCGAGCGGCGCTCCCACAGCCGGAAGCCGCCCACGAAGGCATTCGCATTATCGCCCCGGCGCACGTGTTCGGGCAGCTCCTTCAGCTTGCGCACGTTGCCGCCACCCAGCACGACATAGTCGGGTTCGAGTGCGGCGCGCAGCGATTCGATCACGGCGAACACCGCCTTGCGCCACTTCTTCTTGCCGAGCCGGCGCAGGCCATGCGCGCCGACGTAATCTTCGTAGCTGCGCCCCTTGCGGTACGGAAGGTGGGCGAGTTCCATCGCTTCGAGCCGCCCGTCCACGATCATGGCCGAGCCCAGCCCGGTGCCCAGGCCGAGAAACAGCATGCGCCCACCCTGGTAGCTGCCCAGCGCCTGCATCGCGGCGTCGTTGACCAGCCGGACCGGATGGCCGAAGGCGCGTTCGTAATCGAAGCCGACCCAGCCCTTGCCAAGGTTGTGCGGCTCGCGCACCGGCGTGCCATGCATGACCGGGCCTGGGTAGCCGATCGACACCGCCTCGTATCGCCAGTCTCGCGTGCCGTCGAGCACTCCGCGCACCATCTCGTCGGGCGTCATCCGCGCGCCGGAGACGAAGGCGCGCGCATCGGCCTGTCCGCTGGCCAGGAACTTCACATGGCTGCCGCCGACGTCGATGGCCAGGATGTTCATGACGCAGTCAGGCTCACGGGGCCAGCGAGCCGCGGGCCGCGCCATCGGCCACGACCAGCGCGCGGTCGCGGGAAACGCGACCCGCGGGAATTCGTCCATCGCCGTCGAGCAGGCGGGCGAGCACTCCCGCCTTGGCCGCACCGCAGACCAGCCACAACACGCTGCGAGCGCGATCGAGGGTCGGCAGGGTCAGCGTCATGCGGCGGTGCCCCTGGTAGTGACCGGCAGTGGCGGCCACCCAGGCATCATCGACTTCGAGCGCGGCGTCGCCCGGAACCAGCGAGGCGGTGTGGCCATCGCCACCCAGTCCGAGATGCACCAGGTCGAGTATCGGCGGCGTGCCCGCGACGGTCACCAGCGTTTCCGCATAGCGTGCCGCGGCGCCGTCCAGCTCGGCTTCGTCGACCGGCATGGCATGGATGCGTTGCGCTGACAATCCCACCGGCTGCAGCAGCAATTGCTCGAGCCGGGTCAGGTTGCGCGCCGCGCTGCCTGGCGGCGCAGCACGCTCGTCGACCTGGAACAGTTCGACGCACTCCCAGGCGAGCGACTGTCGTGCCAGCGCGCGCAGCATCGGCAACGGCGTCTGCCCACCGCTGAGCGCAAACAGGAATCGGCCGCGCTCGTGTACCGCCTCGCGCGCGCACGCGGCAATCAGGGAGGCCGCCCTCTCGGCGGCAGAGGCGGCATCGGGGAGAACCTCGACTCGCACGGCGCTCAGCCCGGCTTCGGCCCGCGCCAGCCGCCCGTTGCAGCCACCATCGCATCGGCTTCGGCGGGCCCCCAGCTGCCCGCTTCGTAGGCATGCACCGCAACCGGCGTGGACAGGATCGGGTCGACGATTCGCCAGGCGGCCTCGACGCCATCTTCGCGCGCGAAAAGGGTCGGGTCGCCCTTCATGGCGTCGCCGATCAGGCGCTCGTAGGCGCTCATCTCCGGACCGCGGTCGTTGCACACATAGAGCTCGATCGGGTCGCCGAACATGGCCAGGCCCGCCCGCTTGGTACGCGCGCCAAGCGCGATTGCAACCCGATCGGGGCCGAGCCGGAAGCGAAGGTAGTTCGAATCGCCGGTTGCCGCCTCGCCGAAGACCTGCTGCGGCGGTCGCTTCAACTCGACCAGCACCTCGGTGGCGGTCACCGCCAGGCGCTTGCCGGCACGAATGAAGATCGGCACGCCCGCCCAGCGCCATGAGTCCAGGTGCAGTTGCATCGCGGCGAAGGTTTCCACTCCGGAGTCGGGCGCCACGCCTGGCTCGCCGCGATAGCCGGTGTACTGGCCGCGCACCAGGCTGTGTCCGGTCAACGGACGAATGCCCCGGAACACCTTGACCTTCTCGTCGCGCAGCGCCTCGGAACCATCGCCGACCGGCGGCTCCATTGCCACGTGCGCGAGCACCTGGAGCAGGTGGTTCTGCACCACGTCGCGCACCGCACCCACTTCCTCGTAGAAGCGGCCGCGCCCTGCCACGCCGATGCTCTCGGCCATGGTGATCTGGATGCTGCTCACGAAGTTGCGGTTCCACACCGGTTCGAGGAAGGTATTGGCAAAGCGGAAGTACAGCAGGTTCTGCACGGCCTCCTTGCCCAGGTAGTGGTCGATGCGAAACACCGATGCTTCCGGGAACACGCGGTGCACCGCCTTGTTCAGCGCCTGTGCGGAGGCAAGATCGCGCCCGAAGGGCTTCTCGACGACCACGCGCGCGCCGTCGGCGCTGCCGGATGCGCCGACACCGTCGACCACCGCCGGAAACATGCTCGGCGGCACCGCGAGGTAGTGCAGCGGATGCTTCGCGCCGCCCAGCGCGGTGCGCAACTGCTGGAAGGTCGCTGCCTCGCGGTAATCGCCATCGACGTAGCGCAGCAACTGGGCAAGTCTTGCGAAGGCCTGTGCATCGACCCCACCGCCGTGCTCGGCAAGGCTGGCACGGACATGCTCGCGCAGTTGCTCGCCCGAGCGAACCGAACGTGCAACGCCGATCACCGGCACATCGAAACCGCCACGCCGAATCATGACCTGCAGCGCCGGAAAGATCTTGCGCGAAGCGAGGTCGCCGGTGGCGCCGAACAGCACCAGCGCATCGCAAGCCGGCACGCTCACGGCAGATGCTCCTGATGACCGCCGAATTCACGCCGCATCGCCGACAGGATCCGGTCGGCGAAGTCGCTGCGCCCGCGTGACGCGAAGCGCGCGAACAGCGCACTGGCCAGCACGGGTGCCGGCACGCCCTCGTCGATAGCGGCCTGCAGGGTCCAGCGGCCCTCGCCGGAATCGGCCACCCGGCCACGCAGGGACTCGAGTTGCGGATCCTGCAGCAGGGCCTGCGCGGTGAGGTCGAGCAGCCAGGAGCGCACCACGCTGCCGCGCCGCCACAACTCGGCAATCTCGGCCAGGTCGAAGTCGTATCGATAGGCCTCGGGATGTGCCAGCGGCGTTGTCTCCGCGTCGACCTGCTCCGATTGCTTGCCGATGCCGGCATGGCGCAGGATGTTGAAGCCCTCGGCGTAGGCGGCCATCAGGCCGTATTCGATGCCGTTGTGGACCATCTTGACGAAGTGGCCGGCACCGCTGGCGCCACAGTGCAGCCAGCCCTGCTCGGCACCAGGGCGACGCGCATCGCGCCCCGGCGTGGGCGGTGCGGCCTCAGGTGAGGGAGCCAGCGCGGCGAACACCGGCGCCAATCGCTGCACCGGCCCGTCCTCACCGCCGATCATCAGGCAGTAGCCGTTGGCCAGGCCCCATACACCACCGCTGGTGCCGACGTCGACGTAGTGAATGCCCCGCCCGGCCAGCGCCGCCGCACGCCGCAGGTCGTCGTGATAGTTCGAATTGCCGCCGTCGATGACGATGTCATCGGGGTGCAGATGCGGCAGCAAGGCATCCAGGCTGGCATCGACCACCGCGGCCGGCAGCATCATCCAGATCGCCCGCGGACGCTCGAGCCGGCCGGCCAGCTCCGACAAGGACGCAGCGCCGACCGCGCCGCGTTCGACCAGCACTTCTACCGGCGCCGGGTGCAGGTCGTAGACGGCGCAGGCGTGTCCGGCCGCCAGCAGTCGCTGGACCATGTTCGACCCCATACGGCCCAGCCCTACCATTCCGATCTGCATGTCGACCTCCTCGTTTCGCCGACCTGCCGCATTGCCCAGAACCTGCTGCGAACGCCATGCCGTTCACCGGAAGATCATTATTACCCCATTCTGTCTGCAAGGTCAGCGAGAGGCGTTCGGCGATCCGCCGCGGCGTCGGGTTAGCATCCACGGCACCGTCCGCCCCAGAGGTACACCCCATGACCTGTCCCGCCACCCACCGTCCCCGGCGCCCGGTTTCCCGACCCGGTACGCTGTTCACCTGCCTGGCATTGGCGAGCGCGCTGGCGGCCTGCGTACCGCTTG
>CAZXLV010000105.1:0-9343 GCA_964641405.1 uncultured Limnobacter sp.
CATGTACACGATGAAGATCAACCCCGAGCGCATCCGCGACGTGATCGGCAAGGGGGGCGCGACGATCCGCCAGATCACCGAGACGACCGGCACGCAGATCGATATCCAGGACGACGGCACGATCACCATTGCCGCGGTCGACAGCGCAGCGGCCAAGCGCGCCCAGAAGATCATCGAGGACCTCACCGCCGAGGTGGAAATCGGCCGGATCTACGAGGGCAGCGTGCTCAAGATCCTCGATTTCGGCGCCATCGTGCAGGTGATGCCGGGCCGTGACGGACTGCTGCACGTGTCGCAGATCGCCAACGAGCGGGTCAACCAGGTTTCCGATTACCTGAAGGAAGGCCAGGTCGTCCGGGTGAAGGTCATCGAAGCCGACGACAAGGGTCGCCTGCGCCTGTCGATGAAGGCGGTCACCGCCGAAGAGCGCGCGGCCGCGGCCCAGCACGACGGCGGCTGAGTCGCGCGCCGGCAGCCAGCGCGCCCGGCGGGCCAGGAGGCCTCCGTCGCGCTTCCCTAGACCGGCTGCCAGCGGTCGTTTTCGTCGATCGCGGCGCGGCCCTCGTCGCGCAGCTTGAGCAGGTGTGCGGTGAGGGATCGCTTCGCCACCGGATAGAGGATCGGGTCGACGTCCTCGTAGGCCAGTGGTACCAGTTCGTCAAGGTTGCCGCCGCCCAGTCGCTCGAGCGCGTCGACGACCCTGGCTTCGCGGGCCAGGCGGTGAGCGATCAGGCGCGCGATCTCGGTCTTGCCGCGTGCGATCACATGGCCGTGCGCCGGCAGGATGTATTCCAGCGGCTCGGCAGCCAGTCGCTGCAGTGATGCCACATAGGCGCGCATGTCGCCGTCCGGCGGATCGATCACCGTGGTCGAGCCGCCCAGGATGTGATCGCCCGAGAAGAGCAGGCCATCCTCCTCCAGCAGCAGGCAGATGTGGTGCGCGGCATGCCCGGGCGTGTGCAGCACGCGCAGCGTCGAGTCGCCCGCCTGCAAGCGGGCGCCGTCTTCCAGCATCGTATCGGGGACGAAGCTCCATGCCGGGTTGAAGGCAGGTCCGCTCGGTCGCCCGGCGATCGGCGCTCCGGTGCGCTGCTGTAGCGGTCGGGCGCCAGGCGCATGATCCGGATGGCCATGCGTGCACACGATCGTACGCAGGCCGTCTTGCACGAACGCGGCGATGCGCTCGATGTGCGCCGGTTCGTCCGGGCCGGGATCGATCACGATCCAGTGTCCCGGTTCGCCGACCAGGTAGGTGTTGGTGCCCGGACCCGTCATGCGACCCGGATTCGGGGCGGTGAGGCGATGCACGTTGCGCAGCAGGGGCACGACGCGCTCGGACTGCCAATCCAGCGTGTGGTCGATCTGGCCGTCCGGATTGACCAGTTCGAGTTCCCCGTAGGGCTCTTCGTTCTCGCTGAATCGCTCGACCCGTCCGTGCAGCCAGCCGGCGCGCGGGCACGAGGTCCAGACGCGGCTTTGCCGGCGCGTGTGATCGAGCACCTCCTCGACGCTTCCGAAGCTCGCCAGTTGCCGCAGCGTGCGGATGGTCGGGAAGATGATGTTGAACTCGCCGCGCTCATGGCGCGCCAGCCCTTCGGCGGGCCGCACCCAGGTCGGCTCGAACTGTTCCGCGTTGTCGGGTATCGGCTGCTGCTGCGCCGGCATGCGCGCCACGAAGAAGCGCGCATCGAAACGCATGGGCAGGTCGCGGTCGGTGATCCAGTGGCTGAACCAGTGCACTTCGTCCAGCGCCAGGTGCAAGTCATGGGCGGCGATCTGCGCCAGCAGGTTGCCGTGATGCTCACGCGCCAGCGTGGCGGCCAGGCGTGCAATCTGGTCCGGACTGCCAGGCCCGTGCACGAGCAGGATGCCGAGTTCCTCGAATGCTTCGCGCACCGCTGCCGTGGCGTAGGCGAGGATTTCGTTGCCCTGGTTGCCGCGCATGCGGCTGAGTTGCCGTGCGCGAGCCGATCGATCTCCCGGGTCGACTGCGCCGCCCGGGAACACGTAGGCACCGGGGGCAAAACTGGCCGTCAGCGAGCGCCGGGTCATCAGGACTTCCGGCCCCTCGCTGGCGTCGCGCAGCAGCAGGATGGTGGCCGCCGGTCGTGGCGCGACAGGCTCGCGCCAGGGGTGAAGCTGCTTTTCGGGTCGAACCGTCATTGCAAGTTCCTCGACCGTAGTCGGTATCAGTCCGTTGTGCCGTGTCGGCCGGCGCCGGCAGCGAAGCGGGCAGCCCCGGTGAATCCCTCGCCGGCTTCGAGCGTGCGCATCCCCAGGGCAAATTCGTTCGCCAGCGCCTGGCCAAGCGTCAAGCCGTCCTGTTCGTAGGCCGATCGCCGGTCGCTGCGCAGGCATGCCTGGGGCAGGGCTGCCAGTTCGTGGGCCAGCGCGATCGCCGCGCCGAGCGCCTGGCCGTCGGCGACCACGCGATTGGCCAGGCCGATCCGCTCGGCCTCCTCGGCACCGATGGCGCGCCCAGTCAGGATCAGGTCCAGCGCCCGCGACAGGCCGATCAGGCGCGGCAGGCGCACCGTGCCGCCGTCGATCAGCGGCACGCCGAATCGCCGGCAGAACACGCCCATCGTGGCTGAAGTCTCGACGATACGCAGGTCGCACCACAGTGCCAGTTCCAGTCCGCCGGCCACGGCGAAACCGGACACCGCCGCGATGACCGGCTTGCCCAGCAGCATGCGGCTGGGACCCATTGGTCCGTGACCATCGGATTCCAGGCGGTTGCGTCGGCTGGCATCGGCCAGTGCCTTGAGGTCGGCGCCGGCGCAGAAGTGTCCATTGGCCCCGCCGAACACGGCGACACGGCTGTCGGCATCGGCGTCGAATCGCTCGAATGCGCCAGCCAGTGCCTCTGCAGTGGGACGGTCGACCGCATTGCGCGCCTCGGGACGCGACAGGATCACGATGGTGACCGGGCCGTCGTGCCTGACGGTGACGGCGTTGCCGACTGCGGCAGCACGTTTCACCTAGAGCGGCCTGGCCTGTTCGGCATGTCGCAGCAGCAGCGCCGGGGGCGTGAAACGCTCGCCGTAGCGCTGCGCGAGTTCCCCTGCGCGGGCAACGAAGCGGGCGACGCCGACGTGATTGATGTACTGGATCGGCCCACCCGTCCAGGCTGGGAATCCCCAACCGAACAGCGCCCCGATGTTGGCGTCACGCGGCGTGGCGACCACGCCTTCCCCGAGGCAGCGAGCGGCCTCGATCGCCTGCACATAGAGCATGCGATCCGCGATGTCATCGGGCGCCACAGTGCGCTTGCCGCGCTCGAATGCCGACAGGCCCGGCCACAGGGACTTGGGGGCAGCTTCCGGGTAGTCGTAGAAGCCGGCGCCATGGGCGCGACCCAGGCGCTTGAAACCGTGTGCCATCTTCTCCAGGACGTAGACCGCCGCTTGCGGCATGCGCCGGCCTGGCGACGCCGGTTCGTGATGATGGTCGTGAGCGTGATCGTGTGCATCCCCATCCCCATGGCCATCCGCAGGTCCGTGCTCATGGTGATGCGCATGGCGATGCTCGTGCCCGTGCGCGTGAGCCGCACGCTCCAGGTCTGCCTGTTCCTGATGCAGGACGTCGTCGGCCAGCTTCAGCGAGACCTCATCGAGCACGGCGAGCGGGCCCACCGGCATGCCGATCCTCCATCCGGTGTTCTCGATCAGCGCGGCGGCAACGCCCTCGCCGAGCAGGGCCATGCCCTCGTTCACGAAGGTACCGAACACCCGGCTGGTGTAGAAGCCGCGACTGTCGTTCACGATGATCGGAGTCTTGCCGATCTGCAGGACGAAATCGTAGGCGCGCGCCAGTGTCTGCGCGGAAGTCCCGGCGCCCTTGATGATCTCGACCAGGGGCATGCTCTCGACCGGGGAGAAGAAGTGCATGCCGACGAAGCGATCGGGGCGCTGCGAAGCCTCGGCGAGCCCGGTGATCGGCAAGGTCGAAGTGTTCGATGCGAAGATCGCCTGCGGGTCGAGAATCGCCTCGACTTCGCGGGTGACGCTCGCCTTCAGTTCGCGATTCTCGAATACCGCCTCGATCACCAGTTCGCAAGCGGCGAGATCTGCGGAGCTGGCGCTGGGCTGGATCGCATCCAGCACCCGTGCCGCATCGCTGGCAGACATGCTTCCTTTCTCGACGCGCCGCGCCAGGCGCCTGGCGGACACCGCCTTGCCTTGTTCGGCCTTCGCCAGATCGACGTCCGTCAGCACGCACGCCACGCCGCGGCTCGCGCAGACTCCCGTGATGCCGGCGCCCATCATCCCCGCGCCCACGATACCCACCCGCGAAACGGGTGCTTGCGCGGGCAACGCGGGCCGGCCCTTGCCCGACTTGATCTCGTTGAGCTGGAAGAAGAGGGTGCCGATCATGTTCTTTGCCACCTGGCCGGTGACAAGCCTGGTCAGGTAGCGCGACTCGATGCGCAGTGCGGTGTCGAAGTCGACCTGCGCGCCCTCGACCGCTGCGCAGAGAATCGCCTCGGGCGCGGGGAAGTTGCCGCGCGTCTGCTTCTGGAGCATGGCCGGCGCGATCGCAAGCATCGCGGCAACGGCCGGATTCGACGGCGTGCCGCCCGGGATCCGGTGCGACGGCTCGTCCCAGGCCTGGCGCGGCTCGGCATGGGCATCGATCCAGGCACGCGCGCGCGCGCGCAGTTCGTCGCGATCGCGCGCCAGTTCGTCGACCAGGCCCAGGTCCATGGCCTGGGCCGGAGACAGGCGGCGCCCCTCGGTCAGCAATTCGAGTGCGCGCTGCAAGCCGAGCATCCGCACCGTCCGTGTCACGCCGCCGGCACCGGGCAGCAACCCGAGGGTGACTTCCGGAAGACCGATCTGGACCGCGGGATCGTCGATGCACATGCGCGCGTGGCAGGACAGGGCGATCTCCAATCCGCCACCGAGCGCGCTGCCGTTGACTGCAGCCACCACCGGGCGGCCCAGTTTCTCGAGGCGCCGCAAGCGCGCCTTGACGGCTTCGAGTTCCTGGAAGAATGCGCTCGCGTCTTCGGGCCGCACTGCGAGGAGCGCGCGCAGGTCGCCGCCGGCGAAAAAGCTGTTCTTCGCCGACGTGACGATCACGCCGCGAATCGAGCCCTTCTCGCTTTCGAGCCGGTCGATGGCAGCCCCGAAGTCTGCCAGGAAGGCTGCGTCCATCGTATTGACCGGCGCCCCGGGAGCGTCCATGACCAGCGTCACGACGCCATCGGCGTCCTTCTCGTAGCGAATGCTGGACATGCGATCTCCGGCGCGGACTTCGATGACTGGGAGGATCCAATCATAAACCGCCGACGCACCATCGCTCGGCGTGCGGGCAGGCGCGACTGGAGCGCCGCGCCGTGTCAGATCGGCAGTGTCAGGCCCAGCGCCTGGCTTGCCGGACTGGATGTCCGCCCGAGCAGCAACTCGATGGTCTCCGGATCGCGGATCAGGGCGAGGCTGCTGGAGACGGCGAGCAGGCGCTCACGATCGAGGGGCCGGCAAAGACCGTAGCCTTGCGCGTAGTCCACGTGCAACTCGAGCAGCGAGCGCACGATCTCGGCGTTCTCTGCCCACTCGGCCACGCAGCCCATGCCCAGTTCGTGCGCCAGTTCGACCAGGGCGCGCGTGATGGCGAAATTGGCCGGGTCCGAGTTGATGTCGCGGATGAAATTGCCGTCGATCTTCACCAGGTCGGCGGGAATTTCCTTCAGGTAGCTGAACGAGGTGTAGCCCGCGCCGAAGTCATCGAGCGCGACCATGGCGCCGCAGGCCTTGATCCGGTCGACGAAACGGCGCGTGGTGTTCAGGTCGTACAGTGCCACGCTCTCGGTGATCTCGAAGCAGATCTTGCGGGTCGACTCGGGGTGCTCGCGGATCATCGCAATCGTGTTCTGCAGGAACTTCTCGTCGTTGAGCGACGCACCGCTGAGGTTGAGCGTGCAGAAATTGACCCGCTCGCGATGCGCGGACTGCGCATCGAGCCATTCGAGCGTACTGCGCAGCACCCAACGATCGATCTGCGTCATCAGTCCATTGCGCTCGGCCGCCGGGATGAACCGCGATGGCGGCATCGTGTGGCCATTGGCGTCGCGCATCCTGACCAGCACCTCGTAGGAGAGCGAGGAAGTCGCATTACGCAGCGAGACGATCGGCTGCAGTTGGGTGAAGAAACTCTCGACCGGAAAGCGCTCCTTCATCTGGGCGACAAGCTTGATCTCGTCCAGGTAGTTCAGCAATTCGCTGCTGCTCGTGTCGTAGGAGATCACCGTGCTGCCGCCGGAACGCTTGGCCTCCGAGCAGGCCCGATCGCTCGCACTCAGCGCATCGGCTGGCCGCATCCCGTCGAGCACGCGGATCACCCCGATGCTGGCGGTGACGCTGAATGCCTTGTCCTGGTACTGGTAGGCGCGCTCGCTCAGGTCGGCACGCAAGCGCTCGCACAGCACCTTGGCGTCGTCGAGGGAGATTTCATCGAGGATGACGACGAACTCGTCGCCGCCCACGCGTGCCGCGACGTGCGGCTCCCGGATGACCGCGCGCATGCGGGTCGACAACTGGCGAAGGATCTGGTCGCCCGCCGCATGTCCGAACAGGTCGTTCACCAGCTTGAAGCGGTCCAGGTCGACGTAGGCCAGGCAGATCGAGCGCTTGCCGGCAGAACTGGTCGCCTTCTGCAGATGGATTTCGAAGCCGCGCCGGTTCAGCAGGCCGGTCAGCGAATCGTGGTCGACCATGAACTGCAGTTGTTCCTCGGCCTGCTTGCGCAGCGTGATCTCCTCGATCCATGCCTCGTAGCGGTCGGACTTGCGCACCGCGCGCAGATGAAACCAGCGCCGCCGCCCGTCGTGGTGTTCGAGGTTGATCTCCGTATCCATCATGCGCTCGTTCGCCGTCAGCCTTTGCAGCGACTCCAGCGACTCCTGATTGCTCAGTTCGCGCCAGTTCGCACCGACACGCGAGCCGCGAGTCCCGTTACCGGAGAACATGACCCCGAATGTAGGGTTGTGCTCGAGCAAGGTGCCGTCGAACTTCATCGAGAAGATGCCCACCGGCATCGCGTTGTAATTCTCACGGAAGCGGTGCAGCGAGTGAACGGCGCTGTATTGGGCGGAGATGCGCGCCTGGCGCTCAGCGTTCATCTTTTGAGCCAAGGTGACGCCAAGCATCAGCGCGGAGGCCACAGCGGTGACTTGGCTGTTTGCAAAATTCAGGATTTCGCGGCTGAAGCCGACTGAGAATGCAATTTGCGCAATCGAGCCGACCAATGTGACGCACCAAGACCCGATGTACCACAGCAAGGCCTTCGAAGGTGACTTGACGGATAGAACGATCAGCAGGCCAAAAACGATAACGATCGTCGCAACGCTCAGCACCCAAAGCAGCTTGAGCGATTGGCTGGCATCAAGGACCACGGCCGGAATGAACATCACTAGCGTTACAAGTTGCAGCGCTTTGATTGGGCCCCCAAGCTTGTTCGACAGTAGTTCTTTGCCGAAAAGAGCTTCAAAAAGGGCCAATGAAATAAAGCTGTGTGCGATGTATGTAAGGCGCAGAAACAGTTGCAGGTTGTCGCCACCAAGGGGGATAGAAAGCCAATAGGGATCCCAGTCACCGTTATATGCGGCAATGCGCAAGCTCGTCAGTAGCCAAGCCGAGTACAAGAAGAATGTTCGATCACGATTGAAGATTGCGACGACGAGGCTGAAGAACGACACCATCAGGAGTGCCCCAATCAACAGGCCACCGGTCCGCTCGAAAACGAATTCTCGCGCGGTGAGATCGTTGCTTGATGTTAGCGACAGTAGAATTCGGTTGATCGAGATTGGTTCAATTCGGCCAATGATGGTGATGGCTTTGGGCAGATCGGGCGGAAGGTGAACTGCGATTCCATTGCGCAGTGAACTCCAACTGAGGTCCGTCTGTATCGGTTGTCCGTTAGGGGAAACGGCCCAGAACTTAGCGGTCTGCGCTCGAAGTGAGTCGAGAGCAAGCCTATGACTTGCGTTATGCGCCTGGGTGGAGAGATCAATGCGGATCCACACCGTACGAAACTGGAGGCTTCCGCCGCTCTCCAGCGAAATTGCTTCCGGCCCCGTCAGCTTCCGAACAGCATCGGGTAGCGAGAGACGGCCATCGGGATCCGGGAGCAGTGCGCCAAGATCATCCGCCAGAAACTCCGACTGTTTGACCTGGCTCACTACGTAGATTGTGGCAAGCCATGCTGTACACAAGACTACAAGCGCGACAAGGAAGCTTGTGCGCGAGAGCGTACGGTTAGCAACTTGTGCTAACAATCTACGACGTGACGTCGGATGTCGGGGTGTCGAGGCCATAGTGGGCAACGGACCTCGGGGGCGCCCAAGGATCCTCTCGAACATACCTGCGACAACTCGTTGACCTCACTGGAGGCCGGACGGGCGGCACGCAATTGAGGGTGGACGGCGTTGCGCTGCGGCGACACCAGCGCCGACTCCAGGTGAAAGCGTGAATTTCATCTGTGCAAAGCGTCAGAAAACGGCTAGGCAACCTGTCAGTGCAACCGAGACCAAGTTGCGTGCTCTACACCGCCATGATTTGAATCGGCGCGGTCCACTGATTACCCTGACGACCTCGCGTCTGTCGAGTCTGTCGTGGCATGGACCATGCACTGTTCACCGAGGCAAATATCTCAATGTCTGGGTGCACTTTGCGAATCATGAATTCGTAGAGAGGGTGGTTTGCCGTGCGCCATTGGTTCTCGGCTTCATGAACATTGAAGTAGAGGGGACGTACGTCAACATCGCCGAAGTCAGCCGGACGGTGGAGTTTGGTGCCAAGCGGAAGAAGGTCGCTAAAACCCAAGCGAACGAATTCGCGGTCGACTGGGTCACGAGCTACGGCGAGGATCCATGAAATCTGCGTGGCGAAGCAATATCTGTAGAGTGCTTTGAACAAGGCGAGTTTAACGAATGCTCCACCAGGCCCACTCGCAACGGCCAGTCTTGTCACGTAGGCGATACCGGACCTTCGCAGAAAGTTGGGCAGTTGAAGAGTGCGCTCAAGGTAGGTCGGCGCATCGAAGTTCGTGTGAATTCGCAGTGTGCCGACAGGCTCGCCGGTTATCTTGGATTCGCAGAGAAGTACCAATGTGCGCTTCTCTTTGTCTTCGCGCTCAATTGTCCGAAGAGCGTTGGCAAATCCCGGTGTGTGCTTTCCGTAGGCATCGACTCTGACTTTGACAGCCTTCCACAGCTGCTCTTCGGTGCGAGCCACGCGAACCCGGACTGGCAGCGCTTCACCCGGCGGTACGAAGGCACTCAGATCCTCGCTGTCGTCGACTTCGCCATTCCCGAATGAATCAGATTGTGTGAGTAGCTGTA
>CAZXLV010000106.1:0-9336 GCA_964641405.1 uncultured Limnobacter sp.
AAGAACTGAAGACCTACAGCGAGCGGATGACCGACGAGTGGCGCGAGGCGCTGCATCCGCTCGGCACCGATCACGTGAAGGATCACCTGTCCGACGCACCGTGGGTGGTGGTGCTGTTCGCCGAGAAGTTCGGCCTGCGCCCCGACGGCTCGCCGCGCAAGAATTACTACGTCGACGAAAGCGTGGGCATCGCAGCCGGACTGTTCGTCGCGGCGATCCACCTGATGGGACTGGTCACGCTCACGCACACCCCGAACCCGATGGGATTCCTGCGCGATCTGCTCGGCCGCGGCACCAACGAGAAGGCCGTCCTCGTGTTGCCGGTCGGCTATCCGCGCCCCGATGCGAAGGTGCCCGACCTGCAACGCCTGCCGCTCGAGGCAATCGTGCAGTGGAACGCGTGAGCCCGCACGCGGGCTCACCTCCCGCCGCGGGCGCCACTCGGCGGGGCGGATGCCTCGCCGTTGCCGACCAGGTCCGGTAGAATCCGCCCCGCTCGCCCCCGTAGCTCAGTGGATAGAGCATCCCCCTCCTAAGGGGAGGGTCGCACGTTCGATTCGTGCCGGGGGCGCCAGACCAGCCGCATCTCGTGGATGCCTTGAAATTCCAGGAGGCTGGTCAGTCGGGCCCCGCCCGCGCAATCGCTCCGTCGATCGAGGCGACATCGCACGCCGACACCGCAGCAGTCGACGCCCACCTCCCCGTCGGGGTACACTCGCTTCGCTGGCCTCGGCGCCAGCCCCGTGGATTTACTGACCACTTGCCGACGGGATCCAACCGGCTAAAGCGTCGAGCCGCGCCCTTCACCCCGCACGCGAGCAAGACGTCAGACAACGTCTTGCGGGGCGGAGAAGCCAAATGGATCACGACTTCACACCAGGCGACCTCGCCTTGACGACCGGTTCGGTAGCGCCGCTGCTGAACGACGGCGCGTTGGTGATCGTACTGGAGGTCGCCCCGACGCGACTCGACTGGGCCGGCAGGAACACGCCGTACTTCATTCGTCGGGTCGACGGCCAGGCCTTCCCTCTGACCAGGGGCGACACTGGCGAGCGGCGCTGGTACTCGAGCGCGCAGGTCTGGTGCAGGCGCGATCAGCTATTGCGGCCGGACCTTCGCGAAGGGTGGAGCGATACCGAAGCGATCGAGCAGCGCAACATCCAGCGGCAACTGGAGGCGGCGCTGGGGATGGGCCGCCGGTAGGCCATTGCGGCGATAGCGCCGATCCGTTCGGCCCGGATCGGCGCCGCTCAGCGCACCCGCGTCGCGGGTTTCGCTTCCGCCTTCCCGGTCGAGCCGCGCCGGAACAGCGCCAGCACGCGCTCACGCAGCCAGACCTGCGCCGCGTCCCCATCCGTGGCCATGTGCCAGGCCATGCCGACGTCGAACACCGGCATCACCAGCGGGACCGGCCACATCGCCAGGCCGAGCCGTTCGCTGGCCACGCGCGCAAACATCTCGGGCACGATCGCCACCAGGTGTCCGCCGGCGACCAGATCGGGGATGGCCGCGTAGTGACGCGCCCGCACGACGATGCGGTGGCCCAGCTTGTGTCGCTCCAGGCTCTCGGCGATGCCCTGGTGATAGGTGGCGATCGGCGCCGCCACCACCAGCGGCGCGTCGATGAAACCGGCACGACGGCGCCACCAGGTCGGACAGGTGCGGCTGCTCAGCGCCATGTAGCGATCGCGAAAGAGCAGCGTCGAGCGAATGCCACGCTGCTTCGGATCCATGATGCCGACTGCCAGGTCGATGTCGCGATGCGCCAGTGCGTCGGTGACCCGCTCCACCGGCACGGCGGCATTGGTCAGCCGGGTGCGCGGCGCCTCGCGCAGCAGCGCATCGGCAATCGCCGGCAGGAACATCAGTTCGCCGAGGTCCGACAGCGACAGCCGCCAGTCGGCCGTGCTGAGCAGGGGATCGAAGACATCGGGTTCCGTGAGTGCGAGTTCGATCGCTTCGAGATGACTGCGAACGGTGGGCAGGATCCGCTGGGTCATCGGCGTGGGCATCAGGCCGCCCGGTGCACGAACGAACAGGGGATCCGCGAAAGCCGCTCGCAGGCGCGCGAGCGCATTGCTGGTGGCCGGCTGGCTGAGGGACAGCTGGCGCCCGGCCCCGGTGACCGAACGATGGCGATCGATCGCCACCAGCACGCGCAGCAGGTTGAGGTCCAGGCGATGAAAGTGCGTCAGCATGGTCAGCGCGACGGTTACTGCAGCTTACCGCAATGGCATTCGTTTTGTGAATGTACCTGATTTTTACAATCCATTTGACCAATGTATCGGCCTCGCTTAAGTTGTCCGATGCAACATTGCGGGCGCGACGCCCGGGCCGCTTCGGCGCGGGCTGCCACACTCCCGGGAGGCAATTCGATGGAACGATCGTTCAGCGAGGAAATCCGCCTGCTTTCGCTGGGTACGGGCGAGACCTTCCACGGCGAAGGCATCCTCGCGGTCACCAAGGCCCTGCTGCAGTCCGGCGTCTCGTACGTCGGCGGCTACCAGGGATCGCCGGTCTCTCACCTGCTCGACGTGATGGTGCAGGCGCGCGAATACATGGACGAACTCGGCGTGCACGTCGAGGCCTGTACCAACGAAGCCGCCGCCGCGGCGATGCTGGGCGCGTCGATCATGTATCCGGTCCGCGGCGCCGTCACCTGGAAGTCGGTGGTGGGCACCAACGTGGCGGCCGATGCGCTGTCGAACCTCGCCTCGCCCGGCGTGATGGGCGGCGCACTCATCGTGGTCGGTGAAGACTACGGCGAAGGCGCCAGCGTGATCCAGGAGCGCACCCACGCCTTCGCGATGAAGTCGGGCATGTGGTTGCTCGACCCGCGCCCCAACCTGCCGAGCATCGTGCGCATGGTCGAGCACGGCTTCGAGTTGTCGGAAGCGTCGAACACTCCGGTGATGATGGAGTTGCGCATCCGCGCCTGCCATGTGCGCGGCAGCTTCGTGGCCAGCGACAACTTGCGCCCGCGCATTTCCACGCGCGCGCTGGTGGAAGAGCCCGCCGAGTTCGACTACGGTCACCTCGCGCACCCGCCGGTCACCTTCCGGCACGAAAAGCTGAAGTACGAAGTGCGCATGCCGGCCGCGCGCAAGTACATCGTCGACGCGAAGCTCAACGAACTGTTCGAGGGCGAACACGGCGAACTCGGCATCGTCGTGCAGGGAGGGCTCTACAACAACCTGATTCGCGCGCTGCAGACGCTGGGCCTGGCCGACGCCTGGGGGCACACCCGTATCCCGATCCTGAACCTGAACGTCGTCTACCCGCTGGTGCCAGGGCAGATCACCGACTTCTGCACGGGCAAGCGCGCGGTGCTGGTCCTCGAAGAGGGCCAGCCCGACTTCATCGAGCAGGAGATCAACACCATCCTGCGCCGCGCCGACCTGCAGACACCGCTCCATGGCAAGGACCTGCTGGCGATGGGCGGCGAGTACACCGTCGAGTTGATGTTGTCCGGGCTCGTACGCTACCTGGCCGCGCACGCGCCCGGCTTGACGCGTACCGAGGCCGACGGCCTGCTGGCCGACATCGCCGACCTGCGCCGTCGCGCGGCCGAGGCGTTTCACGGCACCGTGCCGCCGCGCCCGCCGAATTTCTGCACCGGCTGCCCGGAGCGGCCGGTGTTCTCGGCGATGAAGCTGATCGAGCAGGACTATGGCCGGCTGCACGTCTCGGCCGACATCGGTTGCCACGCCTTCGCCACCTTCGCACCGTTCTCGTTCGGCAACTCCATCCTCGGCTACGGCATGAGCCTGGCCAGCAGTGCCGGGGTGCGCAACTTCTCGGCCAGGCGCCCGATCGCGGTCATGGGCGACGGCGGGTTCTGGCACAACGGGCTGCTCTCCGGCGTGTCCTCGGCGCTGCTCAACGGGGGCGACAGCATCCTGGTGATCATGAAGAACGGCTACACCTCGGCCACCGGCACGCAGGAGGTCATCTCCACTCCCACCTCGGAGTCGCGTCGCGTTGCCGAGGGCAGCAGCGCCACCGGCAGCGAGGTCACGATCGAGAGCACGCTGAAAGGCATGGGCGTGAAGTGGCTGCGCACGGTGAACAACTACAAGGTCGCCGACGTGCGTCGCACGCTGGAGGAGGCCCTCCACACCTCTTTCGACGGCCTGAAGGTGATCATCGCCGACGGCGAGTGCCAGCTCGAGCGCCAGCGTCGCATCAAGCCGCTGCGCGCGAAGATGCTCAGGGAGGGCAAGCGCGTGGTGCGCACCCGCTTCGGTGTCGACGAGGAAACCTGCACCGGCGACCACTCCTGCATCCGGCTCTCGGGCTGCCCCACCCTCACCGTGAAGACGCCCACCGATCCGCTCAAGGTCGATCCGGTGGCGCACGTGACCAACGACTGCGTCGGATGCGGGCTGTGCGGCGAGATCGCGCATGCGGCCGTGCTGTGCCCCTCCTTCTGGCGCGCCGAGATCACCTCCAACCCCAATCGCTGGGATCGCTTCAAGGCGCGCCTGCGCGAAGCGTTCATCCACGCCCTGCAGCCGGCCTGAAGCCATGAGCGACCCCAAGCCCTTTACCGTGCTCATCGCCGCCCTGGGCGGCGAAGGTGGCGGCGTGCTCAACGACTGGATCGTCGAGTGCGCCATCGATCGCGGCCTGCCGGTGCAGGCCACTTCGGTACCGGGAGTGGCCCAGCGCACCGGTTCGACCAGCTACTACATCGAGATGTTGCGCACGCCCGCTCCGGCGGGCGCGCAGCCGGTGCTCGCGCTCAGCCCGGTGCCGGGCGCCGTCGACGTGGTCCTGTCCAGCGAACTGGTCGAGGCCGGCCGGATGATCGAGCGCGGCTTCGTGCACCCGAAGCGAACCACGCTGATCTCGGCCACCCACCGGGTCTACACCACCCACGAGAAGATGCAGATGGGCGACGGGCGCTTCGACGACGAGCGCGTGCACGCCGGCGCGCGCGCGCTCGCCGCGCGCTACATCAGCCTCGACATGGCTTCGATCGCCTCCGCCCACGGCACGGTGATCAGTGCCGTGATGTTCGGCGCCCTGGCCGGCAGCGGCCTGCTGCCCTGGTCGCGTGAAGTCTGCGAACGCATCATCGGTACCGGTCGCGTGGGCGTGCAGGCGAGCCTGGCCGGCTTCGGCGCAGCCTACGATAGCGTGGCCACCGGCGCCGCGCGCGATGCCCTGGCCGGTGCCGGCGCCACTGCACGCAACCAGCCCGATGTGTGGGCACCGCTGCTGGCGACACTTCCAGTGCCGATGCGCGAGAACGCCGCACACGGCGTCGTGCGCGTGCTCGACTACCAGGATGCCGCCTACGCCCGCCTCTACGTCGAGCGCCTGCAGCGCATCGCCACCCGTGCCGGCGAGCTCGGGACCGGGCCCGAACTGGCGCGCGCCCTGGCCGAGGTGGCGCGCTTCCTCGCGCTCTGGATGACCTACGAGGACGTGATCCGCGTCGCCGACCTGAAGTCGCGCCGCAGCCGCGTGGCGCGCATCCGCGACGAATCGCGCGCGCGCGAGGGCGAGATCCTGCAGATCTTCGAATACCTCAAGCCGGGCGTCGACGAGGTCTCGGCGATGCTGCCGCGCGCGCTCGGTGCGCGCCTGCGCAACTGGGCGACGCGCAACGGCAAGCTCGCCACCCTGAACCGCGGCATGCACCTGCCGAGCACACACATTTCCGGCTACCTGATGCTGCGCATGCTCGCACGCATGCGCCCGACACGGCGCCGCTCGCTGCGCTTTCACGAGGAGCAGGCAGCCATCGAGCGCTGGCTCGCGGCCCTCGATCGCATGCTGGTGAGCGCGCCCGGCTTCGCCACCGCCCTGGCCGAACTGCCGCGCGTGCTCAAGGGTTATGGCGACACGCACCGGCGCGGCCAGGTGAGCTTCACGCGCATCTTCGACACCCTGGTCGAGCGCGCCCTGGGCGCTGCCAACCCTCCCGGCGAGGAAGCGGCACAAGAGCTGCGCGGCGCCATCGAGGCGGCGCTGGCCGAGCCCGAGGGTCGCAATCTCGAGAAGACGCTGGAGAAGGCCGGCATCACGCCGCTGCCGCCGGTTGCCAAGCCCATCGTCTGGATGCGCAAGCCGCGCGGCGAGGCCAGTTCGGTCACGCGGCCGCGCTGACGCCGTGCGCGCCGGTCAGCCCGGCCAGGGCGACAGCGCCGCCGCTGCGAACAGCACCAGCAGGATGCCGACCACCCAGCGGCTGGCGCGATCGCGCAGCGCGTACACCAGCGGATCGTCGTGCATCAGGCCGCGCGCGGTGGCGAGCCAGAGTCGCCCGAGCCAGATCAGCAAGCCGACCAGCATCAGCCACAGGATCTGCGGCGAGGCATAGCGCCGCGCAACCTCCGGCTCCTGCATGTACAGGGCCAGCACCAGCAGCGACGCGCATGAAGTGGCGATGCCGAGCGACTGCAGGACCGCCAGATCACTCACGCCGTAGCCGCGGCCCTTGGCGGTGTCCTCGTCGCGTGACACCTGGGCGACCAGTTCCCCGCAGCGCTTCACCAGCGCGAGGCTGAAGAACAGGAAGACCGAGAAAGCCAGCAGCCAGAACGATACCGCGACATCGACCGCCGCACCGCCAGCGAGCACGCGCACCGTATAGAGCCCGGCCAGCAGTGCCACATCGACCAGCGCGATGCGCTTTGCGAACCCGGAGTAGAGGCCGGTCATCAACAGATAGGTCAGCACCCAGGCGACGAAACCCATGCCGACCAGGATCGCGACCGCCAGCGACGACGCGAACAGCAAGGCGGCACCGAAAAAGCCGCTGCGCAGCGACAAGCGGCCGGCGGCGAACGCGCGTTCGCGCTTGCGCGGATGCCTGCGATCGGCCGCGAGATCGAGCAGGTCGTTGAGCAGGTAGCCGCTCGAGGCGGCCAGGCTGAACGCGGCGAAGGCGAGCATCGCCTCGCTCAGCAGAAGCGCTTCATCGATCCGGAACGAGGTCAGCAAGGGCACCAGGACCAGCAGGTTCTTCAACCACTGGTGCGGACGCACCGCACCCAGCCAGGCCTGCAGGCGTTGTACGCCGGACTCGGGCGGATCGAACACTGCCGCCACATCGGCATGGCGGCGCGCGTCGCTCAATACCCGCCGCGATGCACCGACCACGATGGCATGGCGCGCCGCCGCGAAGATCACGACGTCCTCCGGCCCGTTGCCGCAATAGTCGAATGGGCCGCCACCGGCATCGCGACGGATCGCCGCCAGCTTGTTCGGGCCCTTCAGGTTGTGGTGGCCGTCGCTGGCCAGCACGGCGTCGAACAGCACGGGCCGACCCTGCGTGGCGGCCACCGATTCCGCCAGGCACCGGTCGGCGGCGGTGGCCAGCACCAAGCGGCGACCAGCGCGGCGCTGCTGCTCGAGCCATGCCAGGAATCCGGCATGACGGGGCAACAAGGCCGCTTCCGGCGCACCCAGATCGGCCAGGCGGCGCTTCAGGGCGGCCCGCCCCGAGACCAGCCTGGCCAGCGCGCCGATCGCCGCCAGCGGCCGCGCTCGCAGCGCGCCGGCAAACGACTCCCACAAGGTGTCGGTGCGCAGCAGGCTGCCATCGAGATCGACATACACGGGGATCTCGTGATCGGCAGCGGGCACGGGCATGACGCCGATTATAGCGGCGCCCCATCGTCGTCGACAGGCGCGGCGGGCACGCCGGACAAGGCTTCGATGTGACTCTGTGGCCGGGTATATGATCCCGACTCGCCCCCGGACCTCCGATGACCGTCGAACCCATCCTGCACCACGTCAACCATGCAGTGGCTACCATCACGCCGAATCGCCCCGAGGTGCTCAATGCACTCGACGAGGCGCTGATGCCGGGCAGCCAGCATGCGGCACCCGCCCCGCGCCCGGCCGCCGACCAGCTTCGCCTGGAAGCGGCGCTACGCGAGATCTTCGAGAGGCAGATTGCCTTCAACAGGATGCTCGGAGTCGTGATCGAGTCATTCGAGCCGGGACAGCCGCGCATCCGCTTCGACATGCGCCCGGAACTGGTCGGGCACTTCCTGTTCGGTCGCCTGCACGGCGGGGTGATCTCGGCGGTGCTCGATGCAATGGGCGGGTTTGCGCTGATGTGCGCGCTGGCCGAAAAGCACGTCAGCGAAAGCAGCGAGCAGGTCCTGCAGCGCTTTGCACGCATGGGCACCATCGACCTGCGCGTGGACTACCTGCGCCAGGGAGTCGGCAAGCGCTTTCACGCCGGTGCGCGCATCACCCGCCTGGGTGGCCGCATCGGATCGGTGCAGATGACCCTCGAAAACGAGACGGCCACCCTGATCGCCACTGCCTCGGCCGCCTACGTGATCAGCTGAGGCAGCCGCGGCGCAGGGTGCCTGTCGGGGTTTTCCCGGTGGCTCGAACGAGCGGGTTCTGTACTACCATCCTCCCGATCCGGAACGTCGATTCCCCGGGCCGCCTGCCAGGTGCCCACCCGCAGGAAACAGGGAGACACCGACCTTGCAGGTACTGCAGGTTCTGGTCAGCGGCATTGCTCAAGGTTGCATCTACGGACTGATCGCGCTCGGCTTCGTCCTCATCTACAAGGCCACCGAAACGGTGAGCTTCGCACAGGGCGAACTGATGATGCTGGGCGCCTTCCTGGGGCTGGCGCTGATGACGGTGTCCGGCTTCCCGTTCTGGCTTTCGGTCCTTGCATCGATCGCCGCCATGGGCGTGTTCGGCGTCGTTCTCGAACGCATCGTCATTCGCCCGATCCTCGGACAGCCGGCGTTCTCGATCGTGATGCTGACGATCGGCATCGGCTACGTCGCACGCGGTGCCATCACCATGATCCCCGACATGGGCACCGACACGCGCACGCTGCCGGTGCCCTACGCCAATGCCATCGTCACGCTCGCAGGCGTGGTGTTCGCCGTCGAGCAACTGGTGGTGATCGCGATGACGGCCATCCTGTCCGTCGTGCTGTACCTGGTGTTTCGCCACAGCAAGATCGGCGTGGCGATGCAGGCCAGTTCGCAGAACCAGCTGGCGGCGTACTACATGGGCATCCCGGTCAAGCGGCTGAATGGCCTGGTGTGGGGGCTGGCGGCCGCCGTCGCGGCGATCGCCGGACTGCTGCTGGCGCCAATCACCTTCGTTTACGCGAACATGGGCTTCATCGGGCTCAAGGCGTTCCCGGCGGCGGTGGTGGGCGGCTTCGGCAGCCTGCCCGGTGCGATCGTCGGCGGCCTGATCATCGGGACGGTCGAGTCGCTCTCCGGCTTCTTCCTGCCCGAGGGTTTCAAGGACGTTGCCGCCTACGTGGTGGTCCTGGTCATGCTCATGATCAAGCCGAACGGACTGTTCGGCGAGCGCCTTCGCAAGAAGGTCTAG
>CAZXLV010000107.1:0-9252 GCA_964641405.1 uncultured Limnobacter sp.
CCTGCTGATGGGCACCATCGTCACCGGCCTGTTCGTCGCGATCTCGATGTGCACTGGCGGCGGTGCCTGGGACAACGCCAAGAAATACATCGAGGATGGTCACCACGGTGGCAAGGGCTCGGAGGCGCACAAGGCGGCCGTCACCGGCGACACCGTGGGCGACCCGTACAAGGACACGGCAGGACCGGCGGTCAACCCGCTGATCAAGATCATCAACATCGTGGCCTTGCTGATCGTGCCCCTGATCGCTTCGGTGCATGGTGGCCAGGGCGACCTCGCGGCAGCAGCCGGTGGGGCCGTCAGCGGCCCGGCGGCCACGGTCAGCGTACCGGCGGCGCAACCGGCGGCGGCCAGCGCGCCCACTGCCGTCGAAGCGCCGCCCGCCGCACCGGTGAGCGAATCGACAGCGGTCGCCCCGGCGGCAACCGGTGCTGGCGCTGCGACGGGCAGCACCGCAGCCGCCGACGCCGCGGCACCGGTCACAGCGGCCGCCAGCATGCCGGCCGAAGTCGACCAGGCTCCCCCGGTGCTCACCGGCGCCAGCTTCCCGGCCATGGCCAACCTTTACTTCGCATCGGGCCAGGCAACCCTCCCGGCCGATGCCGCCGCAACCCTGGAGAAGCTGGTCACCTACGCGAAATCGGCGGCCAGCGCGAAGATCGGGATCTCCGGTTTCCACGACAGCTCGGGCGATCCGGCACACAACGCCGAACTGGCCAGGAAGCGGGCGCTGGCCGCGCGCGATGTCCTTCTCGCCGCTGGAGTTCCGGCCGACCAGATCGTCATGATCAAGCCGCAAGTGGCGGTCGCCGGCGGTGCCGACGACCAGGCTGCGCGCCGCGTCGAGGTCTACCCGGCGCAGTAGCGCAGCCGGCGGCGCCGCTCGGTGCCGCCCCGGTTCCGTAGAATGGCGCTTTCCCAACTATCCGGCGGAGCGCGGCAATGAAGATATCGGACAAGGTGGTGCTGGTCACCGGCGGCGCCTCGGGCCTGGGCGGCGCTACCGCCCGGATGATCGTCGCCGAGGGCGGCAAGGTGCTGATTGCCGATGTCAACGCGGAACTCGGGCAGAAGTTCGTCGCCGAGTTGGGCCCGGCGGCAGGCTTCGCGCGCTGCGACGTCACCTCCGAGACCGACGCCAACGCCGCCGTCGCAGCAGCCCAGGCAATGGGGCAACTGGTCGGCCTGGTCAACTGCGCCGGCATCGGTCCGGCCGCCCGCACCGTGGGCAAGGACGGACCGCACCCCCTGGACACGTTCAGCCGGGTGATCGGCATCAACCTGATCGGCACCTTCAACATGATCCGCATCGCCGCGACGGCGATGACCCGGAACACCCCGAACGAGGAAGGCGAGCGCGGTGTCATCGTCAACACTGCATCGGTGGCGGCCTTCGACGGACAGATCGGCCAGGCCGCCTACTCGGCGTCCAAGGGCGGTATCGTCGGCATGACGCTTCCCATCGCGCGTGACCTCGCGCGCGACGGCGTGCGCGTGGTGACCATCGCCCCCGGCCTGTTCCTCACGCCGCTGATGGACGGCATGCCCAGGGAGGTGCAGGAATCGCTTGGCCGCCAGGTGCCGTTCCCGCCGCGCCTGGGCCGTCCCGACGAATACGCCCACATGGTCCAGCACATCTTCGCCAACACCATGCTCAACGGCGAGACGATCCGGCTCGATGGTGCCATCCGCATGGCACCCAGGTAAGCACGACGGCAGCGCCGGATGGCCGTCGTCAGGCCTCGGGTGGCATGGGCTCCACCCCCACCGCGGCCTCCAGCCACTGCCCCAGGGCCAGCAGCACGGCATCGCCATCGCGGCGTCCGATCACCTGCAGCCCGACGGGCAATCCGCCTTCCATCCCGATCGGGATGGTGAGTGCGGGCAGGCCGCACAGGGAAAATGGCAGCGTCTGTCCCAGCACCGCCTCACGCGTCGTCATCGCGCCGCCCTCGACTTGCACCTCCAGTTGCCCGCGCAACGGCGGCAGGACCGGGCTGGTGGGCAGGATGAGGGCATCGCAATCGGCCAGCAGCGCATCGAGCTGGGCGGCGATGGCAGCGCGCATCTTCAGCGCATCGACGTAGTCTGCGGCCGGCATCGCCTGGCCTGCCCTCAGTGCCGGCAGCACCAGTTCGGAGAAACCCGCACCGCCAGCGGCCAGCGCCACCCGATGCACCCAGGCCGCTTCGCTGCGCACGATCGGCGTATAGCAGTGCCAGGCCGATGCCAGGCACGGCGTTGCAGGCCGGCCAATCTCGGCGCCGCGCGCCGCCAGTACGGCCAGCACCCGCTCGAAGGCCTCCCGCACCGGCGCTGCCAGGCGCCCGGCCAGCCACTGCGCCGGCACCTGCAGGCGTGCGCGTCGTGGCACGGCGCCATGTGCAACGCGACGGCGCGCCATGACCTCGAACAGCAAAGCGCAGTCGGCCACCGAACGCGCCAGCGGCCCGGCGTGGTCGCAGCTCCACGACAAGGGCAGGGAGCCGGCCAGCGGAATGGCACCGTAGCTCGGCTTGAAGCCGGTGATGCCGCAAAACGCCGCCGGGATGCGCACCGAGCCGCCGGTATCGCTGCCGATGCCGGCCAGCCCGATGCCGGCGGCCACCGCCACCGCCGCACCGCTGGACGAACCACCCGACTGGCGGGCCGGATCGAAGGGGTTCCTGACGTCGCCGGTCCAGCGATTTTCACCGGTCGCGCCGAGCGCGATCTCGTGCATGTTGGTCTTGGCGAACAGCAGCGCCCCGGCGTGCCGCAGGCGGCTGACCAGTTCGGCCTCCTCATGCCCCGCACCCCCGGCCTGGCGGTCGAGTTCGTGCAGCGGCGCACGCGTGCCGGCCCGCGTCGGCATGCCGCGCACCGCAAACAGGTCCTTGATGGTCACGGGGATGCCGTGCAGCGGCCCGCGCGCCCGGCCCTGTCGCGCCTCCTCGTCGAGTCGGCGTGCCTCGGCCAGCGCGTACGGCCAATCGACGTGGGCGAGCGCGTTCAGTTCGTCCGCCGCCTGCGCGCATTCACGCGCGGACTCGATCAGCTCCTGCGCACGCGCCTCGCACCGGGCGATCGAAGCGGCAATCTCGGCAAGGCTGGCCATGTGGGACGTATCCAGGTGGCTATCGGCGTGAAGCTACCATGACGCGATGACTGGCCACGCACAGCAGGGCACAACGCCGGGCGGGCGCCTGGGCACGATGCTGCGCGCCGTGCTGCGTGCCGCATTGATCATGGCGCTGGCCGCTGCGCCGCCATTGACGCTTGCGCACACGCCGCTCGCCCCGCAGCCGGAAGCTGCCAGCGGCTTCCAGCCGCGCACGCCGGTGCAGGCCCGACGCTTGCTGGCGGTGACGGCGAATCCGCACGCCACGCGTGCCGCCTACGACATGCTGGTCGCCGGGGGCAGCGCAGTCGATGCGGCGATCGCCGCGCAGATGGTGCTGACCCTGGTCGAGCCGCAATCCTCGGGCATCGGTGGTGGCGCGTTCCTGATGCACTACGACGCGCGCAGCCACCGGGTGCGCGCCTACGATGGGCGCGAGACGGCGCCGTCACAGGCAACGCCGCAGTTGTTCATGCAGCCCGACGGCCAGCCGATGAGGTTCTTCGACGCGCTGGTCGGCGGGCGATCGGTCGGCGTGCCGGGGGTCTTGCGCATGCTCGAACTGGCTCACGCCAGGCACGGGCGCCTGTCCTGGGCGCAGTTGTTCGTCCCGGCGATCCGGCTCGCGCGCGACGGCTTCGCCGTGAGCCCGCGCCTGCACCACCTGCTCGCGCTCGACCAGCACCTGCGCAGCGATCCGACCGCGGCCGCCTACTTCTACGATGCACGCGGCCAGGCCTGGCCGGTCGGGCACCGCTTGCGCAATCCCGCACTGGCCGACACCCTGTCGCGCATCGCCGAGCACGGCAGCCTTGCGCTGCACAGCGGCGACATCGCGCGCGATATCGTCGCCGCGGTGCGCACCGATACACGCAACCCGGGCCTGCTGAGCGAGCGCGATCTCGCCTTCTATCGCCCGCTCGAGCGCGAGCCGCTGTGCTTCAGGTACCGGCACTTCCGGATCTGCGGCATGCCCCCGCCCTCGTCAGGCGCCATCGCGATCGAACAGATCCTCAGCTACTGGCGCCTGGCGCAAGCGCCGCTGCGACTGGCCTCACCGCAGGGCGAACTCGAAGCCGACGGCGTTCACCGGTTCACCGAGGCCGCCAGACTGGCCTATGCCGATCGCGATCGCTATGTCGCGGATACCGATTTCGTTGCATTGCCCGGCCAGCACATCGGCGATCCGGTGCGTACCGGACGCGGCACCCTGCTCGACCCGGCGTACCTGGCGGCACGCGCGGCGCTGATCGGCGAGCGTTCGATGGTGTACGCCGAACCCGGCACGCCGGCCGGCACCGCGGCGGCGCCGGCCCTCGCGCCCGCCGCCGAGCTTCCCTCGACCAGTCATCTGTCGATCGTCGATGAACGCGGCAATGCCGTATCGATGACCAGTTCGATCGAGAACGCCTTCGGTGCGCGACTCATGGTGCGCGGCTTCCTGCTCAACAACGAGCTCACCGACTTCTCGTTTCAGCCGCATGTCGCGGGGCACGCGGTGGCCAACCGGGTCCAGGCCGGCAAGCGCCCGCGCAGCTCGATGTCGCCCACCATCGTGACGAGCAGCGACAAGGGCACGCTGGCGCTGCTCATCGGTTCGCCCGGCGGCGCCTTGATCATCTGTCATGTCGCGCGCACGCTGATCGAGACGCTCGACGACGGCCTGGCACTGCAGCAAGCGATCGACGCGCCCAACGTGTGCAGCACCAACGGCCCCACCCTGCTCGAGAGCGGGCGCACTCCGCCAGCGCTGGCTGGCGCACTGGCCGCCCGCGGCCACCTGGTACGCGAGATCGACATGAGCAGCGGGCTGCACGGCATCGCGCGCCACTGCAACGCGCGTGGCTGCATCCTGAGCAGCGGCGTCGATCCGCGTCGCGAGGGATCGGCGCTCGGCCGGTGACGGCGCCGCAGCGGCGTTGCCGTCGGCCGGCGCAGCGGGCAAGATTGCAGTGCTGCCACTCCCGGAGACGCACGATGGAACGACGCCCGCTGCGCGGCGGCCGGCTGAAGGCCGCCGCCTACGATGCACGCGAGCAGCGACTCGAAATCGACTTCGTCGATGGCGAGCGGCGCATCTTCAAGAGTGTGCCGCCGGAGGTCTGGCGTCGCCTGCTCGCCGCACCCAATCCCGCATCCTTCTTTGCCGATCGCATCGAGGAGGAATACCCCATCGAGCGCGCACGTGCCGACGGCAACGGCGATGCGCGCACCCGACTCGACTCGCTGTTCGGCGCGGCGCAGCGAACGCCGGAAGACTGACGAGCAAGACGACTTGGCGCTGCGTGCCCGTATTCTGTGCCGGGTCGTCGACAACCTGGGCGACGCGGGGGTTTGCTGGCGCCTGGCACGGCAGCTGGTGCATCAGGCGGGCTGGCGGGTGCGCCTCACCATCGATCGCCCGGAGTTGCTGACGCGCTTTGGCGCCGATGCCCGGGACGGCGTGCAGATCGAGGCCTGGCCGCCCGACACGGGCGTCGACCTGGTCGGTGCCCGCGACGATGTCCTGATCAGCGCATTCGGCTGCGAGCCGCCAGCAGCCCTGCGCGACACGCTGGCCGGCGCGCCACGCCGCCCGCTATGGGTACAACTCGAGTACCTGAGCGCCGAGTCGTGGGTGGCAGGATGCCATGGCCTGCGTTCGACCAAGCCCTCCGATGGTGCGGTAGAGCATTTCTTCTATCCGGGCTTCGACGAGCGCACCGGTGGCCTGCTGCGCGAGCGTGGCCTGGGCGCGCGACGCATGGCCTTCATCGCTACGCCTGCCCAGCGGGAGTGGCTGGCTGCACGCGGCATCGAACGTCGCGCCGACGAGCGCCTGCTCACCCTGTTCTGCTACCCGGACGCGCCGTTGCAGCGCTGGTTCGCGCTGCTCGCCGCGGGCGATCAGCCGATACGCGTGCTGGTACCGGAAACGGTTGCCGACGCGGCCATCGCATCGGCGTTCGGCGTCGTGCCGGCACCAGGACAGGTGATCCGCAGCGGTCGCCTGACCCTGCAGCGCATCGCCTTCCTGGGCCACGACGATTACGACCGCCTGCTGTGGAGTGCCGACCTCAACTTCGTGCGCGGCGAAGACTCCTGGGTTCGCGCCCACTGGGCGGCGCGCCCGTTCATCTGGCAACCCTATGTGCAGCAGGACGGGGCACACCTGGTCAAGCTGGACGCCTTCCTGGCGCGCCTGCAGGCCGGCGTCGCGGTCGACGAGATGATGCGGGCATGGAGCGGGGCCGCCGACCTGGATGCCGCCTGGCCGGCCTTCATTGCGCAACTCGATGCGCTGGCCCCGCCATTTGCCGCCTGGTCGGCGGGCCTGGCAGCGCAGGCTGGCCTGGTGACGCGCCTGGTCCAATTTTGCCGCCAGCGGCTATAATGGAAGGCTTGATTCAAAACGGCCCAGACAGGCAGCACGCGTCATGAAAATCGCCCAGGAACTGCGTACCGGCAACGTGGTGATGATCGGCAAGGATCCGATGGTCGTCCAGAAGGCCGATTTCAACAAGTCCGGCCGCAACGCCGCGGTCGTGAAGCTGAAGCTCAAGAACCTGCTCAGCGGCACGGCCACCGAATCGGTCTACAAGGCCGACGAGAAGTTCGAAGTGCTCGTCCTGGACAAGAAGGAAGTCACCTACTCGTACTTCGCCGACCCGCTGTACGTCTTCATGGACAGCGACTACCACCAGTACGAGATCGAAGCCGAGAGCATGGGCGATGTCCTCAAGTACATCGATGACGGCATGCGCTGCGACATCACCTTCTACGAGGGCCGCGCCATCTCGGTCGAGATGGACAACAGCGTGGTGCGCGAAGTCGAGTACACCGAGCCGGCCGTGAAGGGCGATACCTCGGGCAAGGTCATGAAGCCGGCGCGCATCAAGCCCACCGGTCACGAGATCGCGGTGCCGGCGTTCGTGGAGATCGGCGACCGGATCGAGATCGATACGCGCACCGACGAGTATCGCAGCCGCGTGAAGGCCTGAGGCGGGGCCTCAGGCGTAGCTGTAGTCGTGCTCGGCGCGCCGGCGCTGCGCGATCTTCTTCAGGTGGCGCATCACCGTTTCACGCAGCGACTGCATCGACACCGGCTTGACCAGGTAGCTGTTGCAACCGGCCAGCGCTCCGCGCGCCAGGTCGAATGGTGAGGAGCGACTGGTAAGAATGATCACCGGCATGCCGCGCAGGGCGCGATTGCGCTTGATCGCACGCGTCAGCTTGTAGCCGTCCATGTCGGGCATCACGACGTCGGCCATCACCATCTCGTAGCGTCGCATCGCCAGCACGTCGAGCGCCTCCTGCGCGCTGGACACCGCTTCGCTGTCGACGCCGATCTGGTGCAGCGCGAGCGACAATTGCCGGCGCACGGTCGGGCTGTCATCGACGATCAGGGCACGCGGGCGACGACGGCCGCCGGACTCGGAGACGACCATCCCCGCCGCCATGGCGGCGGCGACCTGCTCCTCCTGCCGACGCCGCAACTTCGCATCGACGACCCGGTTCAGTGCATAGAGCACCTGGGCCACGAAACTCTGCTGCAGCAGGTCGTCACGGGGCCGCTCCGGATCGGTGCGCCGCCCGACCTTGAGCACCGCTTCCCGCTCGAGCACTCGCCCGAGCGTGCTCGCAACTTCCGGACCGCCGGCAACGGTCATGTCCACCAGGGCAATGTCGAACTCGCCCGGGCCGCGTGTCGCCGAGAGCGAAAAGCGATAGGGGTTGTGGCGCGCGTGGCGCAACACGATCTCGAGCAGGCGCTGGAACCTGGTCGCAAGACCGAACACGGCCACCCGGAATTCGGGCCTGCGGTCAGACGCTTCGATCATTGTTCGATTCTCCCGGCTGCCATCGTCTCCCGGCTTGGATTCTTACCACGGGAGAGCACCTTTCCACAAGGACAGCGTTGCTAAAAAACCTAATTGCACCGGTCACTTAGCCGCCTTTCTTCATCCTGACTCACGGCCGATCAGGGGCTTTGTTCCAACGGGATGACCTGCAAATCGTTGTCGGCCGCAAAACCGGCCGCGAACTTGTAGGCCAGTGGTTCAAGCTGGTACAGGCGCGCGTCGACCGTCACGCACTTGACCCCGTCGCGCAGGCCCGCAACGACATAGGACGAACCGCTCGAGGCCGTGCTCGAAGCGTCTTCGGCCGGACGAAACACCGCCAGCACGCCGCACAGGCGTTCGGCCCAGTCGCTGGGCCGAAACTTGCGTCCGTTGCGGGTCAGGCCGAGGATCACGAAGGAGTTGACGACAGGCGGTTCGATCATGGCGAATCGCCGCAGCGCGCGGGCCGCGGGCGAACGCGCGATTATAGCCCCGGGCGATTGCGATAGCGTGCTGCGCCGGCGTTGGCCGGCCGGTCAATTTCCCCTACAATTCAAGCGATTAGCACGGTGGCCGGGCTCCCGACGTTGCCCGCGTGGTCACGCAGGCGGTTGCCGTGCTCGCATTGCGCGCCGGTCCGTCCCGGCGCAAGCACCCGGAACCCTTCTCGATGGCCGCGACCCAGCCCCTGATGAACACCTATGCACGCCTGCCGGTAGCGTTCAGTCATGGCGAAGGGCCCTGGCTGTACGACGCCGATGGACGCCGCTACCTCGACTGCCTGGCCGGCATCGCGGTGAATACGCTCGGCCACAATCACCCGAAGCTGGTTGCGGCGCTGCGTGAGCAGGTGGCGCGCATCATCCATTCGTCGAACCTGTTCGAGGTCCCGCTGCAGACCCAACTCGGCGCGAAGCTGGTCGAGCTCTCGGGCATGAGCAAGGTGTTCTTCTGCAACAGCGGCCTGGAGGCGAACGAAGCCGCACTCAAGATCGCGCGCAAGTACGGCCATGAGCGCGGCATCGAGCGCCCCGAGGTCATCGTCTACGAGCATGCCTTTCACGGCCGCTCGATCGCCACCCTGTCGGCCACCGGCAACAGGAAGGTGCAGGAAGGCTTCGAGCCATTGGTCGAGGGCTTCGTTCGCGTGCCCCTGAACGACGTCGGCGCGCTGGAGCGGGCCGCTGCCGCTCACCCGGGCGTGGTGGCGGTATTCCTCGAGGCGATCCAGGGCGAAGGCGGCATCCAGGCAGCCCGCATCGAGTACCTGCAGGCCGTGCGCCGCCTCTGCGACCAGCGCGGCTGGCTGATGATGATCGACGAAGTGCA
>CAZXLV010000108.1:0-9196 GCA_964641405.1 uncultured Limnobacter sp.
GGCGGGCGGCCCGCGCCTTGGGCCATGCCGGCGGGCGGCCCAAGCCCGGGCGCTCAGCGTCGGGCGGAACACGCCTTTGCACGCGCAAACCTCAGGCTCGGAACTTCACCACCCTGTGCGTCTGCTGCCCCAGCCCGGAGATTCCGAGGGTCATCACGTCGCCGGGCCGCAGGTACTGCGGCGGTTTCATGCCCAAGCCCACTCCGGGCGGCGTGCCGGTGGTGATGAGGTCGCCGGGATTCAGGGTCATGAACTGGCTGACGACGGAGACCAGCGTTGCGCAATTGAAGATCATCGTCCTCGTGTTGCCGCGCTGTCGCGCTTGCCCATTCACATCGAGCCAGAGCGCCAGCCGGTTCGGACTTGACAACTCATCGGCGGTGACCAGCCAGGGACCGATCGGCCCGAACGTGTCGCAGCCCTTGCCCTTGTCCCACTGGCCGCCACGCTCGAGCTGGAACGCGCGCTCCGACACATCGTTGACCAGCAGGTAGCCGGCGACGTGCGCGAGCGCTTCCCTCCTGCCTACGTGGCGCGCGCGGGTTCCGATGACCAGGCCAAGTTCTACTTCCCAGTCGGTCTTCTTCGATCCCCTGGGCAGCATCACGTCGTCGTCGGCCCCGCTGATCGAGCTGAGCGTCTTGTGGAAGATGATCGGCTCGCGGGGTACCGGGGCACCGGTTTCGGCCGCATGGTCGGAGTAGTTCAGGCCGATGCCGACGAACTTGGTCGAGCCGGTGACCGGCGGGCCGAAGCGCGGCTTGCCACGCACGACTGGCAGGCTATCGGGCCTCAGCCGCGCCAGTCGTGCCAGCGCCTTCGGCGCAAGCTGCGCCGGGCCGATGTCGGGCACCAGCGCGGAGAGGTCGCGCAGGCGCCCGTCGGCATCGATCAGGCCAGGCTTTTCCTGGCCGGGTTTTCCATAGCGAACCAGCTTCATGGTCAGAGGCTCTCCAGCGTGTCGTCGAACTGGATGGCGGCCAGTCGCGCGTACAGGCCGCCGCGTTCGACCAGTTGCGAATGGTTGCCGACATCGACCAGCCGGCCATGTTCCAGTACGGCGATGCGATCGGCGCCGATCACGGTCGCCAGCCGATGGGCGATGACCAGGGTAGTTCGCCCCTGCATGGCACGCTCGAGGGCTGCCTGCACGGCGCGTTCGCTTTCCGCATCGAGGGCACTGGTGGCCTCGTCGAGCAACAGCAGCGGCGGGTTTTTCAGCAGGGCGCGGGCGATCGCGATGCGCTGCTTCTGGCCGCCCGACAGGCGCACGCCGCGCTCACCGAGAAAGGTGCGGTACCCCGCTGGCAGCCGTTCGATGAACTCGTGGGCATTGGCGGCGCGCGCAGCCTCGATCACTTCGGCATCGCTCGCTTCGAGGCGTCCGTAGCGGATGTTCTCCATGGCATCGGCCGAAAACACCACGCTGTCCTGCGAGACCAGGCCGATGGCGCCGCGCAGGTCGGCCGGATCGAGTTGGCGCAGGTCGATCCCGTCGAAGCGGATCGAGCCGGACTTCGGATCATGAAACCGCAGAAGCAATTGAAACAGCGTGGTCTTGCCGGCGCCCGATGGCCCGACCAGCGCCAGTGTCTCGCCCGGCGTGACCTCGAGCGTCACCCGGTCCAGGGCATGTTCGCCCGGGCGCGACGGATAGCTGAAGGTCACCGCATCGAACTCGACGCGCGCGCCCTGCCCCGAGGGCGCAAGCGACCGCGGCCGGGCGGGCGCGCGAATCGCCGGCTGCGCATCCAGCAATTCGAGCAGGCGCTCGGTGGCGCCGGCAGCGCGCTGCACGTCGCCGAACACCTCGGCGATCGCTCCGGTCGCACCGGCCACCAATGCGGCATAGAGGATGAACTGCATCAGCAATCCCGATGTCAGCCGACCGTCGATCACGGCATGCGCGCCGATCCACAGCACGAACACGATGGCACCGAACACCAGGGTGATGGCCAGCGCGGTCAGCAGCGCGCGCGCGCTGGTGCGGCGGATCGCGCTGACGAACGCCGATTCGACCGAATCGGCGAAGCGCCTGCCCTCCAGCGGTTCGCGCGCGTAGGCCTGCACGATCTGGATCGCGTTGAGGGTTTCGCCGGCCAGCGCGCTGCTGTCGGCCACTGCGTCCTGGCTGGCGCGGGAGAGCCGCCGCACCAGGCGCCCGAACACCAGGATCGGCAGCACCACCAGCAACAGCAGGCCGACGATGATCGAGGCCAGCTGCGGGCTGGTCACGATCAGCATCACCAGCGCGCCGACGAACAGCAAGGCGTTGCGCAGCCCCAGCGAAATGCTGGTGCCCACCAGGGTCTGGATCAGGGTCGTGTCCGTGCTCAGGCGCGACAAGACCTCGCCGGTCTTGAGCGTTTCGAAGAAACGCGGATCCTGTCGCAGCACCTGCCGATAGACCGCCCCACGCAGATCGGCGGTGACCCGCTCGCCCAGCCACGACACGCTGTAGTAGCGCAGGGCGGTGCCCAGCGCCAGCACCACCGCCACGCCGAACAACGCGATGAACCAGACGTTGACGTTCGCCGCGCCGCTGGCGACATTGGCCACGACCTCGCCGGCGCCGCGCGTCGCCGGGGTGGCAAAGCCCAGGTCGATCATCTGGCGAAATGCGATCGGCACCACCAGTGTCGCCGCGGCCGCCACCAGCAGCGCTGCGGCGGCAACCGCAACGCGCGCCCGATACGGCGCCAGAAAAGGCAGCAGCGCGCGCAACACCGACATCGCACTGCGTTGCGTAGCACTTGCGGGTCCGGGTCCGGGTGCAGGCGTCGGCGCAGGAGGGGAAGCGGGCGCGGCGGAGGCCATGGAGCGAAGCATAATGGAATCCGCTACCATGACCACGCTGCCGCAAGCCGGCATGTGCACTGCAGTGCCATTCTGGTGCATGCTGGCACGATCATGGAGATCTCGAGCTTCGACGACCTGTTGCGCGCGGCGCGCAGCCAGCCCGAACCGCAACGGCTGCTGTTCGTCTTTACGCAGGCGGCCCTTCCCGCCGATTGCACCACCGAGCAACGGTCGAGCTTCGAGGCCGGCGAGGGCGGCACCCTCGAAGCGCTGATGTGCACCGACAAGACCCCGGACGAAATCGAAGGCTTCCACACCCTGCTCGAGGAGTCGCGCCAGTTCGGGCACGATTGGTCGATCGTGTTCGTGGCCGCCCTGTCCGGTCGCAACGGGCGCGCACCGAGCCACTCCGAAGCCGAGTTGCCCTTGCAGCGGATGATCGAATCGATTCACGCCGGCACGCCCGGCGCGCTGATCCCCTTCGACCGTCAGGGTCGCGCGCGCTCGCTCGCCTGAGTGGGTATCACCGCGGACGCGAACGCGCGGTCGATTCGCGCGCGCTTTCTCAGCCAGCGTGCGGACTGGTCATGTCCTGCGGACGCACCCAGGCGTCGAACTGCGCGGCGTCCACGTAGCCGAGCGCAAGCGCCGCCTCGCGCAAGGTGCTGCCCTCGCGGTGCGCCTTCTTGGCAATCTCGGCCGAACGCTCGTAGCCGATGTGCGGATTGAGCGCGGTGACCAGCATCAGCGAGCGCTCGAGCAAAGCGGTGATGCGGTCGCGATCGGGCTCAATGCCGGCCGCGCAATGGCGATCGAAGCTTGCCATGCCGTCGGCCAGCAGGCGCAGGCTCTGCAAGGCATTGTGCGCGATCAGCGGCTGGAACACGTTGAGTTCGAAATTGCCCGAGGCCGCCCCGATACCGATCGCCACGTCGTTGCCGGCCACCTGGGCGCACAGCATGGTGAGCGCTTCGCACTGGGTCGGGTTGACCTTGCCGGGCATGATCGAGCTGCCCGGCTCGTTCTCGGGAATGCGGATCTCGCCCAGCCCGGAGCGCGGTCCGCTGGCCAGCCAGCGCACGTCGTTGGCAATCTTGGTGAGCGCCCCCGCCAGCGAGCGCAGTGCACCGTGCAGCGCCGCCACCGGTTCGTGGCCGGCCAGCGCGGCGAAGCGGTTGGGCGCCGGCACGAACGGCAGCCCAAGTCGCTGCGCCAGTTCGGTGCACACGCGTGCACCAAATGCGGGATGCGTATTCAGGCCGGTGCCGACCGCCGTGCCACCGATCGCCAGTTCGCATACCGCCGGAATGGCGTGCTCGATGGCGGCGCGTGCGCGCCCGAGTTGCGCCGCCCAACCGGAGATCTCCTGGCCGAGCGTGAGTGGGGTGGCGTCCTGCAGGTGCGTGCGCCCGATCTTCACCACGTCGACGAAGGCAGCAGCCTTGGCCTGCAGCGTGGAACGCAGCGCGTCCAGCGCGGGCAGCAGGCGCTGCGCCGCCGCGCCGGCCACGGCCACGTGAATGGCACTCGGCATCACGTCGTTGGAAGATTGGCCGCGGTTGATCTCATCGTTCGGATGCACGCGCCGCTGCGGACCGCGCTCGCCGCCCAGCAACTCCGAGGCGCGGTTGGCGAGCACCTCGTTCATGTTCATGTTGGTTTGCGTGCCCGAGCCGGTCTGCCACACCGACAGCGGGAACTCGCCCGCATGCGTGCCGGCGAGCACTTCGTCGGCCGCCTGCACGATCGCTACGGCCTTGGTCGGATCGAGCAGGCCGAGTTCGCGGTTGGCCAGCGCGGCGGCGCGCTTGACCTGCGCCAGTGCGGCAATCAGTTCGCCCGGCATGCGTTCGGTGGAAATCGAGAAAAACTGCAGCGAGCGCTGCGTTTGTGCGCCCCACAGGCTGGTGGCGGGCACTTCGATCGGGCCGAAGGTATCGCGCTCGGTACGGTGATTCGGGACATCGGACATGAAGACTCTCCGGAAGGGGGCGCTACAGGGCGCCGATCGCTGTCAATGCGGCACGAACCTCCGCGATGCCCTGCGCGGACAGGGGTGCTTGCGGCGGCAGGGGCGCGCCGACGGCGTAACCCTGCAACTCGAGCCCACCCTTGATGCAGGCAGCCAGGTTGTGCTTCGCGAAGGCGAGATTCAGGCCCCATAGCGGCCGCTGCAGGGCCATCGCGGCGGCCCAGTCGCCACCGCGGCAGGCCTCGTACAAGGCCACGCTCTGGCGGGGCGCCAGGCACGCCGGCCCGGCCATCCAGCCGACACCGCCGATCATCATGACGCACGCCGGGATGTGCGCCGATGCCGCAAAGACCTGCATGCGCCCCTGCACGCGTTCGATGATCGACAGCAGCCGCCCGGTATTGGACGAGGCATCCTTGATGTAGCGGATGTTGGGCACCCGGCTCAGCCGCTCGATCACTGGCAGGCTGAGATCGGAGCGCTGGAAGTTCGGGTTGGTGTAGAGCACCAGCGGCAGCGAAACCGCCCGCGCGATCGCCTCGAAATAGGCATGCACTCCGTCATCGTCGATCGGAAAGTACGCCTCGAGGATTGCCAGGATCCCGTTGCAACCCATCTCCTCGAAGGCGCGCGCACGACGCCGGGCTTCGGCAATGGTGGTGGCAGCGACGCCGGCGATCACCGGCACCCGTCCGGCGCAGGCCTGCAAGACCACCTCGACCACGCGACGCTGCTGCGCCCAGGACAGGTAGGCGAACTCGCCGGTCGAGCCGAGCGGCGCCAGGCCGTGCACGCCGGCGGCGATCAGGTCGTCGCACAGGCGCGCGAGCACCTCGTCCATCACCGCGCCATCGGCGTCGATGGGCGAGACGAGGTAGGGAAAGACACCGTGAAAGGGATGATCGGCCACCGTCGACCTTCGTGTGCGGGTTGGGAACACAGCGATTGTCGCCCTTTTGCGCGGACCGGGGGTCGACACCCCCGTTGCATGAGCGAGCGCATCGCGGGGCGAGCGATGCTGCGCGCTGCGTGGTTCGCCAGCCACAGGAACCGGGCCCGCAGGCCACGTTCGTCCCCCTGCAGCCGACGTCTGTTCGGTCGCCGCCGGCAACCAGCCCGCGCACGCCTAGGCTGGACCGGTCATCCCAGGCATACCAGGAGACAGGTGATGGAGACGATGCACACCGAACGTACCGAGGGCCCGGCCAACGACGTGTTCTCGCTTGCGACTCTGCTGGATTCGTCGGCCGCCGTGGCGGCCGCAAAGCGCTTGTATGCGCAAAACCGCAACGGCGTACGGTTCTTCTGCGAAAACCGGCGGCTCGTGCCGGTACAGGACATCGAGGAGCTGCCCGAGGACACGCCATGGCCGGACGCGGGAGACGCGTCGAAGCCGTAGGAGGCGCTCAGCGCAGGACCAGGTTGTCCCGGTGGATCAACTCGGGATCCTCGATGAAGCCGAGGATGCCCTCGATGTCCGAAGACGGCCGGCGCATGATCAGGCGCGTCTCGGAACTGGAGTAGTTGATCAGGCCGCAGGCGATCTCGCTGCCGGCGGGATCACGGATCGCCACCGCCTCGCCACGCTCGAAGTCGCCGCTGACCGCAGTCACCCCGATCGGCAGCAGGCTGCGCCCGCCCGCCACCAGCGCCCGCGCCGCACCCGCATCGAGCGTGACCGCACCGCGCAGTTGCAGGTGATCGGCGAGCCAGGTCTTGCGGGCGGCCAGGCGCGGAGTCTGCGCCACGAACAGGGTGCCGATCGGATCGCCCTGCATCAGGCGCACCAGCACGTCGCGCTCGCGCCCCGCGGCGACCACCGTGTGCACACCGCCGCTGGCTGCGCGCTTGGCGGCAAGCACCTTGGTGATCATGCCGCCGCGCGCGATCGACAAGCCGGTTCCGCCCGCGATCGCCTCCAGCGAAGGATCGCCCGCCACCACCCGCTCGAGCAGCCGGGCACGCGGATCGCGGCGCGGATCGGCAGTGAACAGCCCCGCCTGGTCGGTGAGGATGATCAGCATGTCGGCGTCGATCAGGTTCGCCACCAGCGCAGCCAGGGTGTCGTTGTCACCGAACTTGATCTCGTCGGTGACCACCGTGTCGTTCTCGTTGATGATCGGCACCACGCCCAGCGCCAGCAGTGCCAGCAGGGTCGAACGTGCATTCAGGTAGCGCCTGCGATGGGCCAGGTCTTCGTGGGTGAGCAGGACCTGCGCGGTCTGCAGGCCGTGGGTGCGAAACGCGCTCTCGTAGGCCTGCGCAAGACCCATCTGCCCGACCGCGGCAGCGGCCTGCAACTCGTCCATCGCGCGAGGGCGCCTGGCCCAGCCGAGCCGCTTCATCCCCTCGGCCACCGCGCCCGAGGACACCATCACGACTTCCAGGCCCAGCGCGCGCAGCTGCGCGAGCTGGCCACCCCAGAGCGAAATCGCCTGTGCATCGAGGCCGCGGCCCTCGTTGGTCACCAGGCTCGATCCCACCTTGACCACGATGCGCCGGGCCTCCCGCATCAGCTCGGCCCGCGCCGGATCGCCGGCAACGACAAGCGGCGCTCCGGATCCGCCCACTTTCGCGGCGCGCTTGCCGCGGCGCGCCTCAGCCATGGCCGACCGTTCCGGAACCGGGCTCGAAGCGCACATCGGGCGTGGCCGGCTCGGCCTCCCGGATCGACTCCAGATATTCGTTGACCGCCAGGCACAGCGCTTCGCAGCCCTCGTGCGTCAACGCCGAAATGCGGAACACCCGGTCCAGCGGCAAGGCGTTGCGCCCGCGCCCGCGATAGCGCTTCACGAACTCGTCCACCCGCGCATCGCGCTGCGCCGGCGCCACCATGTCGATCTTGTTGAGCACCAGCCAGCGCGGCTTGTCGGCAAGCTCGGGATCGTACTTGCGCAACTCGCGCACGATCGCACGCGCGTCGCTCACCGGATCGGCCCCCGGATCGAAGGGACTCAGGTCGACCAGGTGCAGCAGCAGGCGCGTGCGCTGAAGATGACGCAGGAACTGGTGGCCGAGTCCGGCACCTTCGGCCGCGCCCTCGATGAGACCGGGGATATCGGCCACCACGAAGCTCTTGCCCTGCCCCACCCGCACCACGCCGAGGTTCGGATGCAGCGTGGTGAACGGATAGTCGGCGATCCTGGGTCGCGCATTGCTCACCGCCGCAATGAAGGTCGACTTGCCGGCATTGGGCATGCCGAGCAGGCCCACGTCGGCCAGCACCTTCAGTTCGAGCCGCAGGCGCCGATGCTCACCCTCCTTGCCCGGTGTGGACTGGCGCGGCGTGCGGTTGGTGCTCGACTTGAAGTGCAGGTTGCCCAGGCCACCCGTGCCGCCGGCGGCCAGCAGCGCCGCCTGCTCGTGCTGCGTGAGGTCGGCGATCTGCACGCCGCTGTCCTCGTCATGGATCTGCGTGCCCACCGGCACGCGCAGGCGGATGTCCTCGGCGGCGGCACCGTACTGGTCGGAGCCGCGGCCACGCTCGCCGTTCTTCGCCATGAACTTGCGCTGGTAGCGATAGTCGACCAGCGTGTTGAGGTTGCGATCAGCCACCACCCAGATACTGCCGCCGCGGCCGCCGTCGCCGCCATCGGGACCGCCCCTGGGGATGAACTTCTCGCGCCGGAACGACACCGCGCCATTGCCACCGTTGCCGGCGCTGACCTCGATGCGCGCTTCATCGATGAATTTCATCGCTGGGTTCCGGTTTCGGCACCGGCGAGCCTGGTGCCGACAAAAAAGCCCCGCGCGGCGGGGCTTGCTGCATCGCCGCGCGAGCGCCTTACTGCAGCGGTTCGACGCTGACGGTACGACGGTTGCGCGGGCCCTTGACGGCGAACTTCACCTGGCCATCGACCAGCGCAAACAGGGTATGGTCCTTGCCCAGCCCGACATTGACGCCGGGATGGAACTGCGTGCCGCGCTGGCGCACGATGATCGAGCCAGCGTTGACGGTTTCGCCGCCGTACGCCTTGACGCCGAGCATCTTCGGTTGTGAATCGCGGCCGTTGCGCGTTGCGCCGCCGCCCTTCTTCTGTGCCATGGTCCTGACTCCTGCCCGGATGTGCGCGCCCGCGCGCGCGTGGATTGCCGTGCTACTCGCCCTTGCTCCCGATATCGTCGTGAGTGGCGGCCACGATTGCCGGCGCCTGCGCCGTTGCCTCGCCGATCGCCGAGGCGATCCGGCTCACGAACAACTCGGTATAGTTCTGGCGATGGCCCTGCTGCTTGCGATAATGCTTGCGGCGACGCATCTTGAAGATGCGCACCTTGTCGTGGCGGCCGTGGGAAAGCACCGTTGCCGAAACCGTCGCCCCCGATACCAGCGGCGCACCGACCGACAACTGGTCGCCCGCGCCGACCGCCAGCACCTGGTCGATCGTGATTTCAGCTCCGATGTCCGCCGGCATCTGTTCTACCCTG
>CAZXLV010000109.1:0-9157 GCA_964641405.1 uncultured Limnobacter sp.
GGCGCGCCATCAGCGCGCAGGCGAGCCCCAGCTTTTGCTTCATGCCTCCGGAGAGCTTGCCGGCCAGGCGACTGGTGAAGGGAGCAAGGCGGGTGAACTCGAGCAATTCGTCGAACAGGTCGGTGTGTTGCGCGACATTCATGCCGCGCAGCCGGGCGTACAGGCGCATGTTCTCCATCACCGACAAGTCTTCATACAGACCGAAGCGCTGCGGCATGTAACCGCTGGCGACATGGATCGCATCGTTGTCGTTCACCACGTCGAAACCGGCCAGGGTGACGCGGCCGGCGTCGGGCACCAGCAAGCCGGTCAGGATGCGCATCAGGGTTGTCTTGCCGGCGCCGTCCGGGCCGACCAGGCCGGTCAGGCGGCCGTACTCGATGCGGGCGCTCAGGCCGCGCAAGGCCTGCACGCGGCCAAAATGCTTTACGACGCGGTCGATGACGACAGCAGCCTCGCCGCTCGCCTCGGGTGGCGCGGTGGGTGTGGCGACCCCGGCGGACACGTCATGATCTCCTGGCGCGCACGCCCGCAGCCGCCTGGGTGTCGACTTCGATCGTCACCGGCATACCCTGGCGCAGTGAGGAGTCGGGATCGTCGATCACCACCCGCAGGCGATACACCAGATCGGTACGAAGATCGGTGGTCTCCACCGTCTTGGGCGTGAACTCGGCGCGTGGCGAGATGAAGCCGATCTGGCCCCGGTAGGCCCTGTCGGACGAGTCGCTCTTCACGCGTACCGGTGTTCCGGGCGCGATACGACCGAGATCGGTCTCGCCGATGTAGGCGCGCACGTACACCGGCGCATCGAGGCTCAGGCTGTAGACCGTGCTCTGGCTGGCGACCATGCTGCCCGGCTCGCGCACGCGTGCAATCACCGTGCCGGCGCTCGGCGCCAGCAACTCGGCATCGGCCAGGGCCGTAGCGGCCTGTGTTCGCGCTGCTTGCGCCGAGGCCAGCCGCGCTTCGCCTGCGGCGATGTCTTCCTTGCGAAAGCCTTCCCTGGCTTGCGAGAGCGCTGCCCTGGCCGCGTTGACACCAGCGGCTGCCTGGTCGCGTGCGGCCCGGGCCGCATCGACCGTGCGCTGGCTGCTGGCACCCGATGCGAGCAGGCCGCTTTGGCGGCGGTAGTTGCGCTCGGCATCGGTTGCGACGGCCGACGCCTGGTTGAGCGCCGCCTGGGCCTGGGTGATTTCCTGCGGGCGCAGGCCACGACGCAGCTTGTTCAATTCGGCCTGTGCGAGTTGTACGGTCGCCTCGGCTGCCGTGAGTGCTTCCTCGAAAGGCTGCGGGTCGAGCGTGGCCATGCGCGCACCGATGCCGACTGTGTCGCCCTCGTCGAAAGTCATCTGCGCCACGCGACCGGGCTGGCGGAAGGCCAATTGCACCTCACGGATGTCGACGTTGCCGTACAGGCGCAGCAAGCCGTCCTCGTTGACGCTGCGCTGCATCCAGAACCATCCGGCAGCCACGACGACAATGGCAAGGGCGGTGATCGCGATGACGCGCCTTGCGGCGCTCGAAAGACGGCTGATTTTCGTGTTCATGGCGTTGTGCTGATTCCGCGACGACAGGGAGAGAAGACGCTCGTATCGTGGTTGTCCACCGTTCCTCAGCGGGCCGGTGCCTCACGCATGCACTCATGGGCCTGAGGTTCCGAATTAAGTAATGCATTACTAGCTTAACACCATTTGGCGCTTCTGCAAGAGGATTTTCCAAAGCAAGTGACCGCCCGGCCTGGCGCCCCATGAGCGCGTGTCGATCCGTTCCGACATCGTCTCCACCAACGTAACTTCGCGGCAGGGATCCCGAGCGAGAACCAGGCTTGAGGCAGCACCCGGTGCAGAGAGCGCGGCAAGACGAGGATTCGTGCCGCGGTGACGATCCCGTGGCTTCCTCGCCAGCCAGTCCGCTCGCAATCTCCTCCGCAGGCAAGGTGGCGCCAGGAACCGGCCAGGAACCGGCTCTTGCCTTTCTTCTCGGAGGTAAGTAATGTACTACATACATAATTGGATTTTCCGGGAGGCCGCTCCCGATTTGCCACCTGGTCAGGCGCGGCTCCAGATGAGAGAGAAATGAGCCGTTCGATCACGCCGGATACGCCTGCGCCAACTGCCCGCAGCCTCCCCGACAGCCTCGACTCGCTGGCGCACACGACGCTGGCGCGAATGACTCGTGGGCTGTCGCCGGTCGCCGGCCTGCTTGCCTGGCACGACTGGGCGAGCCACCTTGCAATATCGCCGGGCAAGCGACGCAGCCTGCTTGAAAAGGCGCTGGACAAGCAGCAGCGCTTCGTGCGCTACGCACTGCACGCCGCGGCCACGTCCCATTGTTCGAACTGCATTGAACCCCTGGAGCAGGACCGGCGTTTTGCCGATCCAGCCTGGCAGCAGTGGCCCTTCAACGTGATCGACCAGGGATTCCTGCTTCAACAGCAGTGGTGGCACAAGGCAACGACCGGCGTGCGCGGCGTCTCACGTCATCATGAGGAACTCGTTACCTTTGCCGGGCGCCAGTTGCTGGACATCTGGTCACCGGCCAACTTCCTGTTGACCAATCCCGAAGTCTTGCGGGCGATCGCAGGCAGCGGCGGGGCAAATCTCTGGCAAGGCGCATTGAATTTCCTCGAGGATCTGCAGCGCATGATCCTCGACGAACCGCCTGCCGGGGTCGAGGCATTCGAAGTCGGCAGGGATGTCGCGATCACGCCCGGCAAGGTCGTCTATCGCAATCGTCTGATCGAGTTGATCCAGTACGAGCCTGCCACAGCGAGGGTGCACGCCGAACCGGTACTGATCGTGCCCTCGTGGATCATGAAGTACTACATCCTCGACTTGTCGCCACACAACTCGATGGTCAAGTATCTCGTCGGCCAGGGCCACACGGTCTTCATCGTTTCCTGGAAAAACCCGGGTTCCGCCGAGCGCGATCTCGGGATGGAAGACTACCGGCGCCTGGGTGTCATGGCTGCGCTCGATGCGGTCGCCGCGATTGTCCCGCAACGAAAGATGAACGCGGTCGGATACTGCCTGGGCGGAACCTTGCTGGCGATCGCCGCCGCCGCCATGGCGCGCGACGATGATGAGCGACTGCACAGCATCACACTGCTTGCGGCGGAAACCGATTTTCGCGAGCCGGGTGAACTGTCGCTGTTCATCGACGAAAGCCAGCTTGCATGGCTCGACTCGATCATGTCGGACAAGGGCTATCTGGACGGCTGGCAGATGGCCGGCACCTTCCAGTTGCTCAACTCCCGCGACTTGATCTGGTCGCGACGGATGCGCGAATACCTGCTTGGGGAACGTCAGCCGCTCATCGACCTGATGGCCTGGAATGTGGACACCACGCGCATGCCGTCTCGCATGCATAGCGAGTATCTCAGGCGCCTGTATCTCGATAATGACCTGGCTGAAGGGCGTTACCGCATCGAGGGCCGACCAGTCGTGCTGAGTGACCTCCGCGTGCCGATCTTCGCCGTCGGTACCGTGCGCGACCACGTAGCACCCTGGTCGTCGGTGTACAAGATCCATCAATTGAGCGGTGGCGCCGAGGTGAGCTTCGTGCTCACCAGCGGTGGACACAACGCCGGGGTGGTGAGCGAACCGGGTCACCCAGGACGCAGCTTTCAGATCGCAACCCGCAAGGTGGGCGAACGCTACGTGGACCCGCAGCGCTGGCGCGCCGAGACGCCGGTGCAGGAAGGCTCATGGTGGCCGAGTTGGCACGAATGGCTTTCGCGGCGTTCTTCGGGGCGGGTGGCCCCGCCGGCGATGGGCAGCACGCAGGCGATCGCCCATGCGCCGTTGGCCGACGCCCCGGGGACTTACGTGCGCGAACGATGAACCTCATGACAGAGGGGCCATGAGAGGGTACATGAGAGCCGCGGTTCCGGTTTCACCATCTGGATGACGCGAAGCCGCACTGGATCAAAACTCGACACAAGCAAGGAGTCTTCGATGAGCATCGATGCCTTACCGTTCAATGTCTACAAGGCCAACATCGCATTGCAATTGCGCATCACGCAACTTCTGCAAGAGTGCAGGCAGCGCTGGCTCGAGGCCGCACAGCAGCGAAATGCCGATGCCACGGCACAGACCGCGATCGAACTCGAGGATGTGTCGCAGTCGTCGGGTTGGCAGTCGCTTGCAAGCCTTTCGCCTGAGACATATGGCCGCCTGTTCCAGGTGGGCATGAGCGGTAGCCATGCCATCAGCGAGACCGTCATCAGGAACCAGGCGGAATTTGCGGCGGGTCTGCAGCAGGCCCTCCAGGAGTGGCAAAAGACCGTCAGCGTGCTCTTCGGCGGTGAACAACGCGCCCAAACGCTGCCGGATATCACGAATCCTCCTGCCGAACCGGCAACGTCTGCCTCCCCCGGCAGAGCCACAAAGGGGGGCGTGAACAGATGAGCGATCCAGAGCGCACTGCCCTGGTGACGGGCGGCAATCGTGGCCTGGGCGAGGCGATCGCCCGTGCGCTGCATGACGCCGGTCACGCGGTGATGGTCACCCATACCCCGGGCAACCGAAAGGTCGCCGGCTGGCTCGAAACACAGGCAGCGCAGGGCTATGCCTTTGCAGCCTATGGCGTGGATGTCTCCAGCTACGAGTCGGCGCAGGAATTGGCGCGCCACATCCATGCCGACGGCCGGCAGGTGGACATCCTCGTCAACAACGCCGGCATTACGCGCGATGCGAGCTTGCGCAAGCTCGACAAGGCCAACTGGGACCTGGTGTTGCGTACGAACCTGGATTCGATGTTCAACGTCACCAAGCCTTTCATCGACCCGATGCTGCAACGTGGCTGGGGCCGCGTCATCAATATCTCCTCGATCAATGGCAGCAAGGGGCAATTCGGCCAGGTCAACTATTCAGCGAGCAAGGCGGGGGTGCACGGTTTCACCATGGCGCTCGCGCAGGAAGTGGCTCGCAAAGGCGTAACGGTCAACACAGTCGCACCGGGCTATCTCGACACCGAGATGGTTGCCGCTGTTCCTGCTGAAACGCTGCAACGCGTTCTCGATGCGATTCCGGTGGGTCGCCTCGGACAACCGGCAGAGATTGCCGCGCTGGTAGCATTCATTGCCAGCAACGCTGCGGCTTTCATGACGGGAAGCAGGATTTCGATGAATGGCGGCCAGCACATGTATTGATTGATGATGGATTCGGAGCAGCGGGTTCATCGGGTGCCTGCTTCTCCGGGATGACGCCGTTTCCCACAACGCGACCATGCGACTCCCGTCACGTTCGAACGGTACCCACTCTCGCAGGATGACACGATTGCTCGTCCTGCTCGTGGTGCTGGTCGCCGCCGCGGCCACCATGCTCGGCTTGCGAACCTGGGGCAGCTTCAAGCTGCTGAGTTCGGCTTACGAGGCGGGCGTCCCGCAAGCCAGCAGCGTACGACCGTGGATGACCCTGGGCTACGTGGCCGGCGCGTACGGTGCGCCCGAGGCTGCGCTACGCGCGCATCTGGGTGTGCCGCCGGAGACGGACCCTGGCACCACGCTCAGGGCACTCGCCGGGCGCATGGGTGTCTCGCCGCCCGACTACGTCCAGCGCGTGCAGCGCGCGATTGCGGCTGTCGCTTCCGTCCCGCTCGATTCGTCCGCTGCCGAGCAACGGGGTTGGCTTGGGGCAGCAGGCGACAGCTTCGTTTCCGCAGTGCTCGCATACGGGTATCCCGCTCTCGCCTTGTCGCTCCTGTTGGGAGCGCTCGGCGTGCCGCTGCCCTCCGGCCTGTCGATGATCGTGGCCGGTTCGCTCGCGGCGCAGGGCCAGATGCGCTGGGAACTCCTCGCGCTGATCGCCACCGTCGCATCGGTGACGGGCGACCTGACCGGATACGGTCTGGGGCGCATCCTCGGCGCAAGCTTTCTCGAACGACGGGGACGCTGGTTCGGGCTCACCGCACAGCGCCGTGCCCGCGTCGAGCGACTCTTCGATCGCTGGGGTGCGCTTGGGGTGCTGCTGAGCCGATCGCTCGTTTCGGTGCTGAGTTCGGCGGTGAATCTGCTTGCCGGCGCGAGCCGCTATCGGCTGGGTGCGTTCCTGGCCGCAGGAATCATCGGGCGCCTGGCCTGGTCGTCGGCCTATCTGGGGCTCGGCTATTTCGCCAGTGGCGGGCTCGAGCCGGCGGCCGACTTCCTGCGCAGCCTGACAGGCCTGCTGGTCTCGCTGGCACTGCTGGCCGGGCTCGGCATGTCCATCAGGGCCGGCGCCATACCATCACGACCGGCATGACATCGCAGAAGGGTTGTTGCGTCGAAGTCTTGCGCCAGGCGCCAAGATCGGGAACGGAGGTGCATCGATGAAGGAAATGATCGAAGCAGTGCGCAAGTTCACCGCCGGCGAAATCGCGCCGCATGCGGCCGAGGTGGATCGAAACGGGCAGCTCCCGCAGGGCCTGTTCCGCACCCTCGGCGAACAGGGGATCGCGGGGCTGGTGGTACCTCCGAAGTGGGGTGGGATCGGCGTCGACCTGGCAGGCTTTGCGGCCTGCCTGGAGGTGATTGCCGCGGGCTGCGCCTCGACGGCGTGGGTGCTGCTGTCGCATTCGGCGAGTGCACGCACCCTGGTCGGTGCGGGTAGCGATGCACAGAAGGATCGCTATCTGCCGCAACTCGCATCCGGACAACTGGTCGGCAGCGCAATGGCAGGCACCGAAGCCGGCGGCGGATCGAACCCGATGGGCATGCGCACGCGGGCGAGTCACGACGGTGGCGGCTGGCTGCTCGAAGGCGGCAAGGAGTTCATCAGCCTGGCCGGTGCAGCCGACCTGTACGTGGTGATGGCCCGCACCGGGGAGCCACCGCCCGCGCTGGGGTGCTTTCTGGTCGAGAAGGCCGATACCGGCCTGGCGTTCGGACGACGCGAGGAGTTGCTCGGGGTGCGCGGGGTGCCCGTCGGTGGCTTGGCGCTCGCACAATGCCGGCTGGGCGGGGAACGCCTGCTCGGGGCGGAAACCGGGGGCCTGGCCGTGATGGGCGCCATGGGTTCCTGGGGCCTGGCGGGCGCCGCCGCGGCCGCGGCGGGCGTCGCCGCAGCAGCACTCGAAGAAACCAGCGCGTACCTGAGGGAGCGTGTCGTTGCCGGGGTTGCACTCGCCAGCCTGCCGGGTGTGCAGAGCGCGATGGGCGAATTGCGTTCCGAACTGGCCGGCGCGCGCGCGCGCCTTGCCCAGGCGATTCGTGATGTCGAAGGCGTATCGGGCCCGCCGCTGGCGCTGTTCATGGCCAAGGTGTCGGCCACGGAAAGCGCCGTGCATATCGTCGACCGCTGCATGGCGCTGCACGGTGCGGCCGGTTATTCGCGCGAGTTCGCCATCGAACGCCATCTACGCGACGTGCGCGCCTTCACCATTCACTGGGGCAACAACGAGGTGTTGCGCGACACCGTTGCGAAGGCGTCGTTGTCCTGACGGGAGAAGTCGACGCAGCCAGGGTTGTGCGGGAGACAACCGCGACGGGCGCCGGAGACTGCTTTCAGGGAGTCATCGCACACAATGAATTACACCTCCGCGGAACTGATGGTTGCAGCGGCCGCTCGCGAGATCCGCGACGACGACGTGGTGTTCGTCGGCATGCGCTTGCCGATGATCGCCTTTGTAGTCGCCAAGCGCACCCACGCACCGAACGCTGTGGGTGTCTTCGAAAACGGCATCCTGCGCAGCATGCCGGCGCGCGAATTGCTGTTCACCATGTCGGACGGCCCGAACATCACCGGTGCGCTGTCCTGCCTGAGCATGCTCGAGTGCATGGCCCTGCTGCAACGCGGACGCGTGAGCCTGGGCTTTCTCGGTGCGGCCGAGGTCGACCGGCACGGCAACCTGAACTCCACCGAGGTGCGCGACGCTGTGGGCAAGACCATCCGCTTGCCCGGCAGCGGTGGCGCCTGCGACATCGCCACGCTTTCGAAGCGATTCGTCGCGCTGCTCGATCACCAGAAGTTCCGCCTGCCCGAGCGGGTCCGGTACATCACCAGTCCCGGCTTCGGTCCGTGGCGCAGCGGCCGGCTCGCGCAGGGCGGCCCTGCGGCCGTCATCACCACCAGGGCGGTGCTGCGCTTTTCGCCGACCGGCGAGGCCTGCCTGCACTCGTATCACGCGGGATCGCAGGTGAGCGAAGTGCTCGCCAATACCGGCTGGCCGCTGCAGGTTTCGCCCGAGGTGCACGAGACAGCGCCACCGACGCGCTCCGAATTGCGTGCGATGCGCGCCTACGATCGCCAGGGATTCTGGACCCGATGAACGACAAACTCTGCACGCTGAGCGAGGCGATCGCGCGCTTCGTTCCCGACGGCGCGAGCGTGGCACTCGGCCTGCAACTCGAGAGCATGATCCCGTTTGCCGCGGGCCACGAGATCATCCGGCAGGGCAAGCGCGATCTCACCCTCATCGGACCGATCTCCGACATCCTGTTCGACCAGATGATCGGTGCCGGCTGCGTCAAGCGCGTGGTTGCTGCCTGGGTCGGGAACGTGATGATGGGCTCGGCATACAACTTCCGCCGCGCGGTCGAAGCAGGCATTCCACAAGCCCTGCAAGTGATCGATCACAGCAATTTCACGCTGGCGCTGGGGTTGCATGCCGCCGCGCTCGGCGTGCCGTTTCTGCCCACCTGGACCGTGGGCGGTTCGGACATCGCGACGCGCAATCCCGATATCGTCGAGTTCCGCGCCCCGTTCACCGACGAACCGATGCGGGCAATCCGCGCGATCTCTCCCGATGTGACGATCGTGCAGGCACAGCGCGCCGACGCTGCGGGCAACGCTCACATCTGGGGCAATCTCGGCGTCTTGCCGGACGCCGTGAATGCCGCGCAACGTGTCATCGTGGTCACCGAGAAGATCGTGGCACCGAAGGTGATCAGCAGTGATCCGAACCGGACTGTCGTCCCCGGCTTTCTGGTTTGCGCCGTCGCCGAGGTGCCCTTCGGGGCCCATCCCTCACCCGTGCAGGGCGCCTACAACCGCGACAACGCGTATTACGGCGAATACCACGACGCAACGCGAACACGCCCGCAATTCGACGCCTGGCTGAAGGACTGGGTGAGTTCGGTGGACGATCGGAACGGCTACCTGGCGCGCCTCGGGCAGGCCCGCATCGATTCGTTGCAGGTGCGCCGGCGCGCGTGGTCGGCGCGCGCTGATTTCGGGAG
>CAZXLV010000110.1:0-4218 GCA_964641405.1 uncultured Limnobacter sp.
GTGACCCATGGCCAGATATGTCGACGGATTCGTGGTTCCCGTGACCCGCCGCAAACTGGCGGCGTATCGCTCCATCGCGCGCAAGGCGGGCAGGGTGTGGCTCGAACACGGGGCGCTCGAATACAAGGAATGCGTGGCGGACGATGTGAAACCGGGCAAGTACACCTCGTTTCCGCAGAGCGTGAAGCTGAAGCCGGGCGAGGTCGTGGTGTTCTCCTGGATCATCTACAAGTCACGCCGCGCGCGCGATCGGGTGAATGCGAAAGTGATGAAGGACCCGCGCCTCGCCGCGATGATGACGAAGAAGATGCCCTTCGACGGCAAGCGCATGTTCTGGGGTGGCTTCAGGACCCTCGTCGATATGCCGTGATGGCGCCATGGGCAGAGGCGACGGCGTTGACCGGGCGGCCTCGGGCGGTGAGTACGGCATTGAAGCGAGTCGCCGTTGCCGGGTCGCCGGGCGGATCGGCAGGAATGGCAAGACCCGCCATGTACATCGCATCGATGCTGTTGAGCAGATCCGCCGCTGTGAAGGCATTGATGGTCGACAGTTGTCCCGGCCCTGGTTCGAGCCGGTGCACGATGCTGCGGGCGGCGTCGTTGTCGAAGCTGATGTCACCCGCGGGTGTCGTCATCCGATACTTGATGTCCTCCGGCAAGGCCGCGAGTGTCCACCAGCGGTGCGTCAGCGCATGGAGTGCGGGTCCCGGCGCGGTCGGGCTCTTGACGTAGATATCGTGCCGGTACCAGGTATCCGCCAGCAGATCAGTGGCCAGCTCACGGGTGGGCGCGTCGCCGATCGTGGCGAGTGTCTGGCGCCATTCGGGCTTCAGGTACAGGTCTTCGCGCAGGCGCACCGCGATGGCTTGGCCGACGTAGGCAAAACCTCGCTGGACCATCCCGCTGACGACATCGCTCGACCAGCAGGGATTCCAGTGATCATTCAGGTATTCGTGCGCAAAGTACTCGGGCGGGTGGCGATCAGTTTGTGCATCGAACCACTCCCAGAACTCCGATGGCAGCATGCCGTCACCGCGGATGCGGTTCAGCGCTGCCGTGAAGCGCTGCGATGAGGTCCCGCTGGCGGATTGCGCGAGCGCGTGCACCAGTTTCTGGAAAGGTGCGAGCCTGCCCCAGCCGGGGCAGGCGTTGTACCCCAGGGTGAATGCACCACCCGGCCGCAGCCAGCGCGCTGCGAGGTCGAGGAGCCGCGAGCGGTTCTGCGGGCTGACCCATGCCAGCACGCCTTGCGCCGTGACGTAATCGGCGGACTCATCGGCAAAGTGTCGCGCTCTCCTGAAATCGGCGCAGCGCAGTTCCACATTGGTCAGGCCTGCGGCAACGGCAAGCTCATGCCCGCGTGCAATGTGCTCCGGCGCGGCATCGATGCCGACGAACTGCCCCTCGGGATGGGAGGCAGCAGTCAGCAGCAGCCCGTGTGCATCGCCACAGCCGAGATCGACCAGCTTGAAGGGCTTCCTGCCTGTACGTGGCGCTGCAAGGCCGCGGCGTTCGAGATTCCAGTCGGCCCAGGACGGCTGGAAGCTCTGATGGAACTGACTCGGATAGCACGAGTCGGCAACATAGCCGTCAAGGGCGCGCAGCTTGCCGGCAGATCCCGTCATGGTGCCGCGGCATTTTCAGGTAGACGGCAATTTGAAGTGGGGGTCACTCGTCGTGCGCGAAGGCTTCACTGCCTTGGCAGGCGGAGGGGCGGCACTACTGGATGTTGCAGGCGCCGTCTTGTCCGCAGGCGCTTTCTTGTCCGCGCTGTTGGGCATGTACTTGTCCGTGTACTTCGTGGTCTGGCCGGCATTCTCGCTGGCCGGAGTCACCTGAATTCGACTCGCATCGCTGGCCCCGGCGGGTTCTACAGCCCCCAGCGGCAGGGCGGCGCACAATGGCACGGCGATCGTGGCCGCGAGGGCGAGGCGCTTCTTGTATCCGGGCATTGTCGTGATCTCCGTTGCTGGCGGGAATGATGGCGGACAGTTGCATGGTAGTGCGGCGACGTGTGCGGCAATGGGCGGGCCGTCACAGACTTGCTTCCAGCCCCTTGTGCCTGCTGCTGATGGGTATTTGCATGGGTAATCCTCACGATCGTGCGGATTGCCTCTCGAAATGATGCTGATCTCCTGAAATCCTTACGGGCGTCAGGATTTTCAGGAAGGCACTCTACGGCGGGATCACCTCCAGCGCCGGCAGCGCGCGGACGATCTTCAGCGTTTCCAGGCTCACGGTAATGACGCGCAGGAACAATTCCAGCGGGTAGCGCGGGTTGTGCATCGTCTCGGTGGCCCAGGCATTGGCGTCGTTGACGATGCCGCTGTCCTTGTCGGTCCGGACGCCCTGGCGCTCGATCACCCAGTCGAGTGCGGGTTTGCCGTTGACGATGTAGTCGTAGGCCTCGGGCGGGATATCGGTGACGCTGAGGTGCGCGTTGCAGACCAGCCGGGTCAGATCCTTCTCGCCCTTCACCTTGGGAACCTTCATCTTTTCGACGCGGAACACCGCGGCTTCGTCCGCGAGCCTGCCGGTCGCGATGCCCTTGGGCGTCACGGTCAGCGTCTTGCCGTGCGGGCCGTTCACCGTGACACCAGCGTAGGGCGCCACCGTTTCGTAGTTCAGGTGCAGTTCGGCGAGGGCGCGCCCCGCTTTCGAGAAGGCGCGGAAGCCGGCGACCGTGCTCACGCGCGGAATCCGCGGCAGCTCCTTGGCGAGGTTGTCGGCATAGCGCGCGCGGTAGTCGGGCGAATGCAGCAGGCCGTAGATGTAGTAAAAAAGGTCTTCCTTGGTGATCGGCTCACCGGGATACGCGGCGGCGAAATGTGCAAGGCCCGTATCGGTGATGGCGTCGCGGCGCCTGTGCACAGAGGCTTTCGTGGCGGGTGCGTCGAACAGGCCGGATTGCGGGGTGCTCGCCCCAGCAGGTTCGGGATCGTCATAGAGGTAGAGCGGGAAGCACTGCGAGCCCTCGATGTCCACCATGTGCAGGCTGGGCACCATGGAGGTGATGTACGTGCTGAACGGCACCTTCTCGCCGGGGGCCGAGACACAAATGACCAGATTCGTTGCCGTCGCATCGGGAAAGATGCGCGGCATCTGGTAGACCCTCTCGTTGAAACGGCGGTTGAAGTACAACCACTGTTTCGTGAACGGGCGATAGAGGCTCTGCACGAGACAATCAGGCTCGAACGCAAAGCGGCGACCCTTGACCAGTTCCTGTTTGATGTTGTGTGTCCAACTGATCTGCGTCGGATCGGTGTCAATGAAAGCATCCACGGCGGCCGCGCGGGCCTTGCTGTCTTGGCCGGCCTGCGCCGCGTCGAAACGGTCGACCTCATGGTTGTAGAAGGCGATCATCCGGGTCATGTGCCCGGTCACGGCGGCCTTGCTGGCGTTGTAGCACCACGCATCGCGGTTGGTGACGACCCCGAGAGAGAAGTTGTCGAATACCGCCGGGCTGCCGCCTTTCTTGTCGCCGAGCGCGATGAACTGCCTGAAGCGGTCGTCACGCTGGCGCAGCCAGTCGCCGTGGGCATCGGGGGTGATGTCTCGCCATCGCTGGTCCATGCCGGGGCCGTTGATCGAGCCGAACGCCGCGACGGTGGCAAGCTTCTCTTCGCGGGAGAGGTAATCGCCGATGTCGTAAAAGCGGATCCGGCCCTGCTGCGTGGCCCCGGGGTTCTTGACCAGCAGCGTGATGGCAATCGGCGCGCGGCTGCCGCCGCCGAAAATCTTGCCACCCTCCCTGCGCGAGGTTTCGCCGCTCGTGCGCTGGTTGCCGCGCAGGTGGAACACATAGATGCTGGAGAACTCCTCCGCGAGACACCGCCGCAATCCATCGGCGGTGTTGGCATCCAGCCAGCCGGCATTCGTGACGAAGCCGATCACGCCCTGATTGCCGATGCGGTCGGAGGCCCACCGGATCGCACGGATGTAGCTGTCGTACAGGCCCTTGGCGAGCGTCGCGCCGGAACGCGCCGCATACGTCTGGCGGATGTGTTCGTCAAGCCTGGGATAGGCGACGTTCCGGTTGTTGTCGTTCTCGCTGCCCTGCCCGATGGAATACGGCGGATTGCCCAGGATCACGCGAATATCGAGCTGCTTCTGCCGCCTGCGCCGGGTGCTGTTGTCGACCAGCAGCGCATCGACGAGATCGTCCTTCTCGTACATCTGGAAGGTGTCGGTGAGGCAGATGCCGGGGAAGGGCGTGTA
>CAZXLV010000110.1:4318-9018 GCA_964641405.1 uncultured Limnobacter sp.
ATGTAGTAGGCGAGCAGCACCAGCTCGTTGGCGTGGATTTCGTGCTGGTACTTGTAGGGCAGGTCCGCCCTGGAAATGAAGCCCGATTGCAGCAGGCGCGTGATGAACGTGCCGGTGCCGGTGAAGGGGTCGAGGATGTGGACGTTGTGGTTGCCGAGCGAGGTGCCGAACTCGTCGCGCAGCACGTCCTGTACGCTCGCGATGATGAAGTCCACGACTTCCACCGGCGTGTAGACGATCCCGAGGCGCCTGGAGAGTTCCGGAAACGCATCATTGAAGAACTTGTCGTAGAGCTCCTTGATGATTTTCTGCCGGCCCGCCGCGCTCTCGATCCCTTCGGCGCGCAGCTTCACGCTGGCATAGAACTGTTGCAGCGTGTCGGCTTCCTTGTCGAGGTGGTGCTCATGCAGGGTGTCGAGCACCTTCTGCATGGCCCGCGACATCGGGTTGTGGCGGGCAAAGCTGTACTGCTCGAACAGCGCCTCGAACACTGGCCCCGTGATGAGATGCTGCGCCAGCATCTCGATGATCTCGGCATCGGTGATGGCGTCGTTCAGGTCATCGCGCAGTTCCTTCGCGAAGGCGGTGAAAGCCTTGCGCTCGGTCGTGTGGGCCGGGTCTTCGAGGATGGCGGTGATGCGGTCGATGTGCGTGTTCGCGATCCTCGCGACGTCCGCCGCCCATTCCTCCCAGTGGTGGCGGTTGCCGACCTTCTGCACGAGTTTCGCGTAGATGGCCTTTTCGATCTCGCCGATCTCGAACTCGAGCGCATGCTGCTCGGGCGGCTTGTGGGCGATGGCCTGACCGATCGACTGGCCGCCGCGCGCGCTGGCAGCGTGCTTCGCCTTGTCCGTGGCGCGCAGCTGCGCCGCTTTCTTCTGCACCTTGTCGGTGACCGCGACGACTTCCATCCGGGCGGTGTCCTTGCCGTTGAACTCCAGCTTGTTGACCATCGCGTCGAACTTGTCGTCATGGCTGCGCAGCGCCTGCAGGACCTGCCACACCACCTTGTAGGTGACGTTGTCGTTCAGCGCCTCGTGCGGCTCCTTGCCGGCGGGAATCACCACCGGAAGGATGATGTAGCCGCGCTGTTTGCCGGGCGCCTTGCGCATCACCCGGCCGACGGCCTGCACCACATCCACCTGTGAATTGCGCGGGGTGAGGAACAGCACGGCGTCGAGCGCCGGCACGTCCACGCCTTCCGAGAGGCAGCGCACGTTTGAGAGGATGCGGCAGGTGTTGTCCGGGGTAGGCGCCTTCAGCCAGTCGAGCCGCGCTTCCTTCTCGCCGGCGTTCATGCCGCCATCAACGTGTTCGGCCTCGCACCGGAGTGTCGCGGCGATCTCCTCTTCGCTGCCGTCCGCTTCGGCGGTGCGCTGGTATTCCTCCACCACTGCCTGGAACATGCGCGCGATGTTCTTCGAGCCGACCTTGTGTACTTTGGCGCCTTGCTTCGCCTCGATGACATGACAGAAGGCCACGGCGCGGCGCATCGGGCGGCCATCGTCGGCGAGATCGCGGGTGAGCCCCTGCTTCGACAACGCCTTCCAGCAGCCGACGATGCGCGCGGCATCGTCCATCTTGAGATCGTTGTCGCCGCTCGCGAGCAGGCGCTGCAGGCGACGGTTGATGACGGTTTCCTCCACCGCGAGCACGATGACCTTGTAATCGGACAGCAGGTCGCGCCGCACCGCCTCGGAGAAGGTGAGCGTGTAGAGCGTCCTGCCGTAGACCGCCGGGTCGTCCATCGAGGCGAGCACCACATCGTCGCGCTCGGCGCTCGCCTTGGCGTGCTCGGAATAGATGCGCGGCGTGGCGGTCATGTAGAGCCGCCTGGCGGCCTGGATGAAACCGGCGTCGTGCACCTTCACGAAATGGCTCTCGTCCTCGCCGGCGAAGGTGGCGCCGGTGGTGCGGTGCGCCTCGTCGCAGAGGATCAGGTCGAAGGCGGCGAGGCCGTGGCGTTTCTGCGCATCGCTGATGACATCGATGGAGTGGTAGGTGGAAAAGACCACATCCATGTGCCCGGCATCGTGGCGCTTGCCGACCTCGGCAGCGAGCTGCCCTGCTTCGGTCGTGGCCGGGTATTGCAGCTCATGGGCGAGCATCTGGAAGTCATCTTCGCCGTGCTTCTTGCCGACGTCGCTGTCCGAACACACGGCGTAGCTGTGCAGCGGCGTCGCCGCTTCCTGGGTCCATTCGGTGAGCGCCTGCGACAGCAGCGCGAGGCTCGGCACGAGGAACAGCACACGGCCACCCTTGCCGGCCAGTTCCTCGGCAATCTTGAGCGCGGCGAGGGTCTTGCCGGTGCCGCAGGCCATGATGAGCTTGCCGCGCGCATCCTCGGCGAGGCCCGCTTCGACGGCCGCCAGCGCCGCCTGCTGGTGCGGGCGCAGCGTTTTCTGCGGCTTGAGGACCGGTCTCGCGTCGGGCTCGTACTGCGACCAGTCGATCCGGCTCGCCTCCAGATCGTGCAGCGTGACGAGGCTGATCGGCGTCTTCTGCCCCTGCAGCGCCTCGCGCAGATGGCCGGTGCTGCGGGTCGCGGTGAGGAAGATCAGGCCATGGGCGTAGGTCTTGCGGCCCGCGGCGGTGAGGAACGTGGACAGATCGCTCAGCGTGAGCTTGGCATCCTCGTCGTAGAACTTGGCCTGTATCGCGTGCAACTCGCCGGTTGCGGTTTCGGCCACGAGGTCGATGCCGGCATCGGCGCCCACGTCGCCAAGCCCGCGCTTCGCGGCCTCCGTGCGCCACGCTTCCCACAACCACACACGGGCGGCGTAAAGGTCGCGGTAATACGGCTCGTTCTCGAGATAAGCCTTGACCAGCCGCTCGAAGTAACTGCCTTTCTCGCGCTCGGTGACCGCGGTGGCGCGAAAGGTGTCGAGCAGGTGTCGCAAGGCCGTCATGCAGGGCTCCCCCGGTCACCCCGCCAGCGGCAGGTCATCCTGAAAAATACTGCGGCTATTCTGCCGCACAAAGGGCGAACGGGGGATGCGTAACAGCTCGGCGCGGTTTGTTCAGCCGGTGCGTTATCCTGAAGCGGGCCCGGCAACCGTCCATGAGAGATGAACGGAAGGAAAGTGTCCTGAACAAGAAAACCGTCGGGGGAGTGCTGTTTGCCCTGATGAGCGCGCTGCTGTGGGGTCTGACCGCATGGCTCGGCGGCCGCTCCGGTGAGTCGGAGACACTTTCCACACTTGCCCTTGCAGCGGGTTTTGTGGCGGCGATTCTCACGCTGCACACTGTGCTGTACGCGATGTTTGCGAACCGCAAGGCAGTGAATGGCGACTGGTTCCGCGAGCATGGCAAACCGGTGGAGGCCGAGATCATCAAGATCGACAGACGCGGGCATCGAAGCGCGTGGCGCATCAAGGCACGATACGTGGACAGCCGGCGCGGGACCGGAACCGTCTTCAAGAGCGACATTCTGCGTGCCAATCCAGGCAAGAAATTCCAGGTCGGGGACAGGATCACGGTCTACCTGCACCCGTCGGGTTCGCAGCGCTACTGGATGGATGTCGGAATCGCGAGCGAAAACTACTGAGCGCTCTGGCGCCGCCGTAGCGTTGCATCTGCAACGTGTGCATCCCCAGCACATCGGCTACGGTCAGGTAGTCGTGCGCCCCTGCTTTTCTGCGATCAGGCTTTGCGCTTCAGCCGCTCGACTTCGGCGTGGAAGGCTGGGGTCAGTTCTGCAATCAGGGTTTCGATGTCGCGCACCTGATGTTGAACCGTCAGCACCGCAATGCCTCGCGGCACGAGGTCGTAGATCACGAAGTGCTGCCGCGCCGGAACCATCAGAAACGGAGTCGACCGGTACTGCCGCAAGCGGCCCTTCTCCGGGTTGGCAGCAGCAACGCCCATGACCGCATACAGGTCGGAGAGGTAGCGGTCGGCAACATCGTCGCCCCAATCGCGGCGTGATCGCGCGTCGATGCGGCGCAAATCCAGCGCCGCATTCCGGGTCAGCAGGAACGTGGCAGGCGAAGGTGCGTCATTGCCAGCCATCGGCTTCCTTGCGGTCGAGCACCGCCATGTCGGCCTTGAAGTCGCCGCTGGACGCAAAGACGCGGCCCGCCGCCAGGTCCCGGTAACCTGCGAGGATGGCTTCCTGCACGAATTGACCGTCGCGCCGTTCCATGTCGCGGCGGATCAGGTCGCGCACGTATTCGCTGGGTGTTTCGTAAAGACCCGCCTCGCCGACCATCCGATCCACGAATTCAGCCAAGGGTTGCGACAAGCGGGCGTTGATGCGTTCGGACATGAGAACCTCCCGGAGCGATCAGATGGGCAAATTGTCGCACAGGTGGATGTGCTTGTCGCAACTATTGCGAACGCAGAAGACAAGTGACTATGCTGGCACTCCTGCCACTGCTTGAACAGTTCGGTGCGATGCAACAGCACCGGGGTATTCACGCCCCGGCGCATGGGCGCGTGGGCCAGTCGGCACCGGACGATCAGGCAGGTTTTTCTTACTGATTGGTGGCCGGAATGTGGCCTCAACCTCGTCCAATAACACACCCATTCCTGAGGCGAGGGGATCCGCCATGCGGCGAATGGCGCCCACATTCACCGCACAACGTGCGGCGATTGACTTGTGCATACGGAGATTACAGGCCATAATCTCCGCATGAATAGCGGCGATTACAAATACATTTGGCAGGCCAGCGACTGGCCAACTTGGCGTTTCGACCTGG
>CAZXLV010000111.1:0-8979 GCA_964641405.1 uncultured Limnobacter sp.
TGCGCCAGTACGAAGACGCCTGGTACGACGCCGAGAAGATCCGCCTGTCGCGCGAACGCATCGACCGGCTGGGATACTTCACCGAGGTGAAGATCGACACCCAGCCGGTGGCCGATGCGCCCGACCAGGTCGACCTGAACGTGGCGCTGGTCGAGCGCCCCACCGGCAACATCACGCTGGGCGTGGGATTCTCCAGCACCGAGAAGCTGATTCTCTCGGGCTCGATCGTGCAGCAGAACTTCCTCGGCACCGGCAAGTCGCTGGCCCTGCAACTGAACACCAGCCGCCTGTCGCGCACGGTCGTCATATCGCAGACCGATCCCTATTTCACGCCCGACGGGATCAGCCGCACCTTCGACCTGTACACGCGCACCTTCGACGCCTCCTACCTGAACATGGGTGACTATCGCACGCGTGCCTCGGGGGTCGGCATGCGCTTCGGCGTGCCCTATACCGAGTTCGACCGGGTCAGCTTCGGCCTCACTTTCGAGCGCAACGACGTCAAGCTGGGCGACGCGCCACCGCAACGCTACGTCGACTTCGTGAACGACTTCGGCAACTCGTCCACGGCGCTGCTGGGCACGCTGGGCTGGAGTCGCGACAGTCGCGACAGCGCCCTGGCCCCGACGCGCGGACGACTGCAGAATGCCGCCCTCGAGGTAACCATGCCGGTGGCCGAGTTGCGCTACTGGCGTGCCACCTACAACCACCAGTGGTACTACCCGCTCAGCCGTGACTTCACGCTCGCCCTGAACGGCGACTTCGGAGTGGGTCGCGGATTCGGCGGCGAGCCCTATCCGCTGTTCAAGAACTTCTATGCCGGCGGCATCGGCTCGGTGCGTGGCTACTACCCGAGTTCGATCGGACCCAAGGGGGTCGACAACATCGTCGGCGGTACGCGCGAGGTGCCGCTGGGCGGACAGACCAAGGTGGTCGGCAGTGCCGAATTCATCTTCCCCGTGCCGGGCACCGGCAGTGATCGCACCGTGCGCTCGTTCGTGTTCTTCGATGCCGGCACGGTGGCCGAAGCCGGCTCCTCGATCAGCTTCAGCGACCTGCGCTACTCCACCGGCGTCGGCTTGAACTGGCTGTCACCGATCGGCCCGCTGAAGCTGAGCGTCGCAGTCCCCCTGCGCAAGAAGGAAGGCGACAACCTGCAGCGCCTGCAGTTCCAGGTGGGCACCGGATTCTGAAGCCGATTCAGCGATCGGGAGTCCGCGCGGAGCGGCGCAGCCGGTTGCAACTATGCGAGAATGACCCGGATGGATACGACGAGCGGGAAGGGCTGGATGAAGTTCCTCAGGACTTTCGCGGCGTGCGGCCTGGCGCTGGCATTCACCGCGGCCGGCGCGCAGGAGGCCACCAAGATCGGCTTCGTGAGCACCGAGCGCATCCTGCGCGACGCCGCGCCGGCGAAGGCGGCGCAGCAGAAACTCGAGCAGGAGTTCAGCCGCCGCGACAAGGAACTGCAGGACATGGCGGCACGCCTGAAGTCGCTCAGCGAACGCCTCGACCGCGATGCGGCGGTCACCTCCGAGGCGGATCGCCAGCGCCGCCAGCGCGAGTACGCCGAGTCCGAAAAGGACTACCAGCGCAAGCAGCGCGAGTTCCGTGAAGACCTGAACCAGCGCCGCAACGAAGAACTCTCACAGGTCATCGACAAGGCCAATCGCGTCATCAAGCAGATCGCCGAGCAGGAGAAGTACGACGTGATCCTGCAGGAGGCCGTGTACGCCAGCCCGCGCATCGACATCACCGACAAGGTGCTGCGCGCGCTCGGCAACGGCAAGTAGCCATGCCCGGCAATCTCGCCCGATGCGCAGGCTCGAGCACGGGCTGAGCCTCGGCGAGATCGCGGGGCGCGTGCAGGCGCGCATTCGCCGCGGCGACCCGCACCAGCCCATTCGCGCGCTGGCCAGCCTCGCGGCCGCAGGTCCCGACGAACTCAGCTTTCTCGCCTCGGCGCGGCACGCCGCGCAGGCACGCGACACACGCGCGGCCGCCGTGCTGGTGTCCGCCGAACTGGCTCACGAGGTGCATCCCGCCTGTGCGTTGCTCGAAACCGCGCAGGCCTACCGCGCCTTCGCGACGGTTGCACGCGAGTTCGCCAGGCTGCTCGCGCGCGCGCCCGCACCGGGCGTGCACGCAAGCAGCGCCATCGGTAGCGCGGTTCACCTCGGGCGCGACATCAGCGTCGGCCCCTTCGTGTCGATCGGCGACGGTGCGCGGATCGGCGACGGGGTGGTGCTGGAGGCCGGAGTCTCGATCGGGGCGGGCGCCAGCGTCGGCGCCGCCAGCCGCTTGCACGCGCGGGTGACCATCGAGCCAGACTGCTCGCTGGGCGAAGGCTGCACGATCTTTGCCGGCACGGTGGTGGGCGCCGACGGCTTCGGCTTTGCGCAAGGCCCGCAGGGATGGGAGAAGATCCCGCAACTGGGGCGGGTGGTGATCGGCAATGCGGTCGAGATCGGCGCCAACTGCACCATCGATCGGGGAGCGCTGGAAGACACGGTGATCGGCGACGGCTGCAAGCTGGACAACCTGATCCAGGTTGCGCACAACGTGCGGCTGGGCGAGCACACCGCCATCGCCGGCTGCGTCGGCATCGCGGGCAGCGCAATCATCGGGCGACGCTGCCGCATCGGCGGCGGCGCCGGCATCCTGGGGCACCTGGAAATCTGCGACGAGGTGACGATTTCGGCGATGAGCCTGGTCACCCGCTCGATTCGACAGCCCGGCTTCTACTCGGGGGTGTTCCCCCTGATGGACAATGCCGCATGGGAGCGCTCGGCCGCCTTGCTGCGGCACCTGCCGCAGTGGCGAGCGCGCCTGCGCAGGATCGAACAGGCCATCGGACAAGCGAGCATGGAGCAAGACATGGACGAAAACAGGAGTCCGGAATGACCGTGCTGGACATCCGCGAGATTCTCGAGCACCTGCCGCACCGCTACCCGTTCCTGCTGGTCGATCGTGTGCTGGAGCTCGAAAAGGGCCAGCACATCGTCGCGATCAAGAACGTCAGCATCAACGAGCCCTATTTCGTCGGTCACTTCCCCTACCTGCCGGTCATGCCCGGCGTGCTGCAGGTCGAGGCGCTGGCGCAGGCCGCAGGTATCCTCTCCTTCCAGACCATGGGTCGCGTCTCGGACGGCGGCTCGGTGTACTACTTCGTCGGCATCGACAACGCGCGCTTCAAGCGTCCGGTGGTGCCGGGCGACCAGCTGCGCCTGGAGGTGCGCATCGTGCGCATCGCCCGTTCGATCTGGAAGTACGCAGCCAGGGCGACCGTCGACGGCCAGGTCGCCGCCGAGGCCGAGCTGATGTGCACGCTGCGCGAGATCGACGCGCCCGAGGGCGCGCCGGCGCGCGATCCGGCCTGAGGCGGGGCGTGCAGCGCATTCATCCGGCAGCCATCGTCGATCCGCGTGCCGAACTCGACAGCACGGTCGAGGTCGGCCCGTACGCCATCATCGGCGCGGGCGTGCGCATCGGCGCCGGCACCCGCATCGGCCCGCACGTGGTCATCGAGGGCGCCAGCACCATCGGGCGCGACAACCGGATCTTCCAGTTTGCCTCGATCGGGGCGGCACCCCAGGACAAGAAGTACGGCGGCGAGCCGACGGCGCTCGAAATCGGCGATCGCAATACCATCCGCGAGTGCGTGACGATCAACCGCGGCACGGTGCAACACCGCGCCGTCACCAGGCTGGGCAGCGACAACTGGATCATGGCCTACGTGCACGTCGCCCACGACTGCATCGTGGGCGAGCAGGTGGTCATCGCCAACAGCACCAACCTGGCAGGCCACGTCGAGATCGGCGACTGGGTGATCCTGGGTGGCGCAACCCAGGTGCACCAGTTCTGCAAGATCGGCGCGCACGCCATGACCGGCACCGGCACCATCGTGCTGCACGACATCCCGCCCTATGTGATGGCCTCGGGCAATACGGCGGAGGCGCACGGCATCAATGCCGAGGGGCTGCGTCGGCGCGGCTTCGACGCCGGGCGCATCGACACCCTGCGGCGGGCCTACAAGACCCTGTACAAGAGCGGTGCGACGCTGCGCGAAGCGCAGCAGGCGCTGGCTGAACTGCTCGAGCCGGCAAGCGGGCTGGATGCGCCGGCGTGTGCCGACCTGGCCCTGCTGGTGGAGTTCCTGGGCAGCGTCACGCGCGGCATCGTGCGCTGATGGCCGACTCGGCGCCCGGCCGCGAGGCGATGACGCTGGGCATGGTGGCCGGCGAGGCGTCCGGCGACCTGCTGGCCGCGTCGGTGCTCGAGGGCATCGCTGCGCGGGTCGGATGGCTCGAGGCGGGCGGCATTGGTGGCCCGGCGATGCGCGGCCAGGGGTTCGACAGCTGGTGGGACATCGAGGCGCTGTCGGTCAACGGTTATCTCGAAGTGCTGCGCGAATACCCGCGCCTGCGCCGCATGCGCCAGGCGCTGCAGGCACGCATGGGCGCCTGGCACCCGGACGTGTTCGTCGGGGTGGATGCGCCCGACTTCAATCTCGAACTCGAAGCACGCCTGCGCGCAGCCGGCGTCCGCGTCGTGCACTTCATCGGGCCGTCGATCTGGGCCTGGCGACGCGAACGCATCGAGAAGATCCGGCGCAGCGTCGATCACATGCTGCTGGTGTTCCCGTTCGAGGAGGCGATCTATCGCGAGGCCGGCATTCCGGCCAGCTACGTCGGCCACCCGATGGCCGACGCGATCGCACCGACCACCGATGCGCCGGCGGCGCGGCGCGCGCTCGGGCTGCCGGCCGGCAGCGCCATCGTGGCCCTGCTGCCGGGCAGCCGGGCCTCCGAGGTCGAGCACCTTGCGCTGCCCTTCCTGCAAACCGCCCAATGGCTGGCCGCGCGTCGCAGCGACCTGCATTTCGTGCTGCCGGCGGCCTCGACGCGCCTGTTCGAACGCCTGAAGACGATCGCCAGCACCGCGCAGCGAACGGCGCCGCTGCCGATCACGCTGGTGTCGGGTCGCGCTCGCGAAGCGCTCACCGCCGCCGATGCCGTGCTGGTGGCCAGCGGTACTGCCACCCTCGAAGCCGCGCTGCTGCGCAAGCCGATGGTGATCGCCTACCGCATGAGCTGGCTGAGCTACCGCATCATGCGCCGCATGGCGTATCTGCCTTACGTGGGCTTGCCGAACATTCTCGCCGGGCGCTTCGTGGTACCCGAGTTCCTGCAGGCGGCGGTGCGTCCCGAGGCAATGGGGGCGGCCCTGCTGGCCCAGCTGGATGATGACGCACAGCGGGCCGCCATCATGGCGCAGTTCGCCGCGATGCACGAGTCGCTGCGACGCGGCTGCGCGGCACGCGCCGCCCGGGCGGTGCTCGAGGTGGCCGATGGCTGAACGCCGTCGCCGCGCTCCGTGTGCCGATCAGCTTGCGCTGATGCTGGCGCTGCCGGCGGGGCCGGTCTGCGGCGTCGATGAAGCCGGTCGCGGACCGCTGGCCGGGCCGGTCTACGCAGCTGCCGTGGTGCTCGATGCCGAGGCGCCCATCGAGGGCCTGCGCGACTCCAAGCTGCTGACCGAGGCGCGCCGCGAGTCGCTCTCGCTGCTCATTCGTGCGCGCGCAAGCGCCTGGGCCATCGCCAGCGCCGACACAGCCGAGATCGATCGCCTGAACATCCTGCAGGCAGCGCTGCTGGCCATGCAGCGCGCCGTGGCCGCGCTGGGACTGGTGCCGGTGCTGGCGCGGGTCGATGGCAACCGGGCTCCCAGGCTGGCGTGCGCGGTGCAGACGGTGGTCGGCGGCGATGCGCTGGACCCGGCGATCTCGGCCGCTTCGATCCTGGCCAAGTGTGCCCGTGACGAAGCCATGCGCATGCTGCATCGGCAGTTTCCACAGTACGGCTTCGACCGTCACAAGGGCTATCCGACCGCCGCGCACCTCGCCGCACTGCGCCGCCACGGGCCTTGTTCCGCCCACCGCTACAGCTTTGCGCCCGTGCGCGATGCGCTGTCCGGGCGCTCGGCTGGCCGATGAAGCGCGACATCGCCTCGACGGCCAATCCGCGCTATCGCCAGCTCGTCGAACTGGCCGGCTCGGCGCGCGAACGACGGCGCCTGGGGCAATCGCTGATCGAGGGTGCGCACCTGGTGCAGGCCTGGCTCGAGCGCTTCGGCGACAGCTGCAAGGACGTGCAGGTGTTCGTGCCGCGCCGTGGCTTGCAAACGGCCGAGGTGCGCGCCCTCGTCGAGCGCCTCGGGGATGCTCCGACGGTGCTGGAGGACCGGCTGTTCGCCCGGGTCAGCCAGGTCGAGCACGGCAACGGACCGCTCGCCATCGTGCCCACGCCGCGCCCGGCGCTACCCCGGCGCCTGGACGACGACGCCGTCTACCTGGATCGCATCCAGGATCCGGGCAACGTCGGCAGCATCCTGCGCACCTGCGCGGCGGTGGGCGTGCGGCGCGTGATCAGTTCGCCAGGCACGGCGTTTTGCTGGTCGCCCAAGGTGCTGCGCGCCGGCATGGGTGCGCACTTTCACCTCGACATCCACGAAGGGGTCGCCGTGGCGCAGCTGCGCGAGCGCACCGTGCTCGCCGTGCGCGCCGCCGAGGTCGGTGCGCCGACTTCGCTCTACCAGGCCGACCTGCGCGCCCCTGGCCTGTGGCTGCTCGGCAACGAGGGGCAGGGGCTGGAGGCCGGGTTGCGTGACTGGCCGCTGGTGACGCGCATCGGCATTCCGCAGGCGCCGGGCGTGGAATCCCTCAACGTGGGGGTCGCCGCTGCCGTCTGCCTGTACGAGCAGTGGCGACAGCGCGCGACGCCGGCCCCAGGCCCGAACGCCTCCTAAAGATCCAGTTGCTGCAGGATGGTGGCGGCAATTTCCTCGATCGACTTGGTCGTCGAAGACAGCCAGCGCACCCCTTCGCGGCGCATCATGGCCTCGGCGGCGGCCACTTCGTGGCGGCAGTTCTGCAGCGATGCATAGCGGGTGCCGGGACGGCGCTCGTGACGGATCTCGGCCAGGCGCTCGGGCGCGATCGACAGCCCGAACAGCCTGGGCTTGAAGCGGTACAGCACCTCGGGCAGGCGTTGGCGCTCGAAGTCCTCCGGAATCAGCGGATAGTTGGCGGCGCGAATTCCGTGCTGCATGGCCAGGTACAGGCTGGTCGGGGTCTTGCCGCTGCGCGAGACGCCGATCAGGATCACCTCGGCATGCGCCAGTTCGGCATGCGACTGGCCGTCGTCATGCGCCAGCGAATAGTTGATGGCGGCAATGCGGCGCTGGTAGGCCGCGGAGTTGGTGGCCGCGTGCGAACGTCCGACGGTGTGGGTGGATTTGACGCCGAATTCGATTTCGAGCGGTTCCACGAAGGTCGCAAACAGGTCCAGGAAGCGGCAGTTGGCCTGCCTCACGATGTCGTTGACACCGGCATCCACCAGGGTGCTGAAGACCACCGGACGATGCCGATCGAGCAGTGCCTGGCGATTGATGCGCTCCACGGTCTGGTGGGCCTTCTCGCTCGAATCGACGAACGGCAGGCGCACCTGGCGCAGCTGGAGGTGGCCGAACTGGGTCAGCAGGGCCTGGCCGAAGGTCTCGGAGGTGACACCGGTTCCGTCGGAGAGATAAAAGACCGTTCGTTCGAAGTCGGGGGAGCTGGAGTCGGGCATGAGAGGCATTCCGGAAAGTGCCGGCCAGAGGCGGTCGGGGCGAAGTAGAATCGGCGCAATCCGGCCTTTCGCTGCACCAGAATTCCCAACCATGTCAGGATCTTTCCATGAAACAGTACGAAGGACGGCATGTCGTCCCCTTCGAGGACTTGCGCATGACCGATGTCGATTCGGTCGGCGGCAAGAACGCCTCGCTGGGGGAGATGATCAGCCAGTTGTCGGCCGGCGGGGTGAGGGTCCCGGGTGGCTTTGCCACCACCGCCTTCGCATTCCGGGAGTTCCTGCGTCACGGCGACCTCACCCGCAGGATCGATGAGCGCCTTCACCAGCTGAATACCGAAGACGTCAAGGCGCTGGCAGAGTGCGGCGCCGAAATCCGCGCCTGGATCCGCGGCGCATCGATGCCCGCGCCGCTGGAACAGGCCATTCGCGAGCACTACCAGCGGCTGGTCGAGGAGTCGGGCGCTGCCATCTCGGTGGCCGTGCGTTCCTCGGCAACCGCCGAAGACCTGCCGGATGCGTCGTTCGCGGGGCAACAGGAGAGCTATCTGAACGTCAGCGGCATCGATGCCGTGCTCGAGCGCATCCGCGATGTGTTTGCCTCGCTGTACAACGACCGGGCGATCTCGTACCGCGTGCACAAGGGTTTCGCGCACGCCGACGTGGCGCTCTCGGCCGGCGTGCAGCGCATGGTGCGCAGCGACCTGGCGAGCTCCGGCGTCATGTTCACCATCGACACCGAATCGGGCTTCCCCGACGTGGTATTCATCACCAGTTCCTACGGGCTGGGCGAGACGATCGTGCAGGGGGCGGTCAATCCCGACGAGTTCTTCGTTCACAAGCCGATGCTGGCGGCCGGCAAGTTCCCGATCATCCGGCGCGAGATGGGCTCCAAGCTGATCCGCATGGGTTTTTCCGGGAATGGCGACGGTGATGCGGGCGCCGCGCGCACGGTGCGTACCACCGACACGCCGGGCGAGGCGCGCAACCGCTATTCGATCACCGACGAGGACGTGATTGAACTGGCTCGCTATGCGGTGATCATCGAGCAGCATTACGGCCGTCCGATGGACATCGAGTGGGGCAAGGACGGTCGCGACGGCAAGATCTACATCCTGCAGGCACGCCCGGAAACCGTCAAGTCGCAGCAGGGCGAGGCGCACCAGCGGCGCTATCGGCTCAAGGGCAGTTCCGATGTGCTGGCCTCGGGGCGCGCCATCGGCCAGAAGGTTGGAGCCGGTCCGGTGCGCGTGGTGGCCGACGCCGCCGACATGGATCGCGTCAAGCCCGGCGACGTGCTGGTCACCGACATGACCGATCCGAACTGGGAGCCGGTGATGAAGCGCGC
>CAZXLV010000112.1:0-8958 GCA_964641405.1 uncultured Limnobacter sp.
TGCTGCTGGCGCCGCTGAAGCATCTTGCCGATATCAACGGGCCGCTGCAGCGCGGCCTGGCCGCTGCCGATGCGGTGTTCGAGCTGCTCGACCAGGCCCGCGAACGGGACGAAGGAACGCGCACGATCGGGCGCGCACGGGGCGCCCTGCGCTTCGAGCATGTGGGCTACCGGTATCCGGGCTCCGAGCGCGACGCGCTGTCGGGCATCGACCTGGCTATCCGGCCCGGTGAAGTGGTCGCCTTCGTCGGTACCTCGGGCGGCGGCAAGACGACGCTGATCAACCTGATCCCGCGTTTTTTCGCACCCACGCAGGGTCGCATCCTGCTCGACGAAGTCCCCATCGAGACGCTCACGCTGGACTGCCTGCGCGCACAGTTGGCGCTGGTCAGCCAGGACATCGTGCTGTTCAATGACTCGATCCGGGCCAATGTTGCCATCGGCGCGAACGTCGCGGTCGACGACGCGCGCATCTGGCAGGCCTTGCAGGCTGCCGCATTGGAGGATTTCGTGCGTGCACTGCCGGGCGGACTGGATGCGCCGATTGGCGAGCGCGGCACGCGCCTGTCGGGCGGACAGCGCCAACGCCTGGCCATCGCGCGCGCATTGCTCAAGGATGCGCCGGTACTGCTGCTCGACGAGGCCACCTCTGCGCTCGATTCGCAGACCGAGCGCGACGTGCAACTGGCGCTCGATCGAACGATGCAGGGACGCACCACGCTGGTGATCGCGCATCGACTCTCCACCATCGAGCGTGCCGACCGCATCGTGGTGGTCGAGCACGGACGCATCGTCGAGCAGGGCAGGCATGCGGAACTCATCCAGCGCGGCACCTCGTATGCCACGCTGTACCGCATCCAGTTCGCAGGAGCCGACGCCGCGTGAGCACCCGGCGCAGCCTGGCCATCCTGCACACCGAGTCTTCGTGCGGCTGGGGCGGGCAGGAAATGCGCATCCTCGGCGAATCGAGCGGCCTGCTCGAGCGCGGGCATCGTGTGTCGCTCGCTTGCGTGCCCGGTGCGCCGATTGCGCGCGAGGCCGGCGCGCAGGGCCTCGAGGTACTGCGCCTGCCGATCGGTGCCAAGCGCCTGCCGGGCCTGTGGGCGATGCGCCGTTTGTTGGCGCAGCGGCGCTTCGACGTCGTCAACACCCACAGTTCCACCGATGCCTGGCTGGTGGCGCTGGCCTGCGCCGGGCGCCGCGATGCTCCACCGGTGGTTCGCACCCGTCATGTCTCGGCGCCGGTGTCGCCGAGCGCGGTCAATCGATGGCTGTACGGGCGCTCGGTGCGCCATGTGGTGACCACCGGTGAACGACTGCGCCAGGACCTGATCGATGTGCTGGGCTGCCCGGCTCGACATGTCAGCTCGGTGCCGACCGGCATCGACGCCGGGCGCTTCAAGCCCGGCGATCGCGACGCGGCGCGGCGCGCGCTCGGGCTGCCGTCCGATGCCCTGCTGATCGGCATCGTGGCGACACTGCGCAGCTGGAAGGGGCATCGTTTCCTGATCGAGGCGGTCAGCCGGCTGGCGCTTCCGAAGCTGCAGTTGCTGATCGTCGGCGACGGACCGATGGCGCCGGCCTTGCGCGAGCAGGCTGCCGGCGCGCCGCCCGGGCGCCTGCGATTCGCAGGCCAGCAAGCCGATGTGCTGCCGTGGCTGCAGGCTCTCGACGTGTTCGCGCTGCCATCGTATGCCAACGAGGGTGTCCCGCAGGCGCTGGTGCAGGCGATGCTGTGCGCCTTGCCCTGCGTGAGCACGTCCGTGGGGGCGATTCCCGAGCTTGCGATCGACGCACGCACGGCGCTCGTCGTGCCGCCACGGGACGCAATGGCGCTGGCGGCGGCGATCGAGCGGCTTGCCGCTGATCCGGCGCTACGCACCGCGCTGGGCGAGGCCGCGCGCACGCATTGCCTCGCCGGCTACACACGCGACGCGATGCTGGAGCGAATGGAGCGGATCTTCCTGGATAGCGCGGGACGTGACGACAAGGCGGCATAGCCGGTTGTTCGGCCGGATGGCGCTGACGCCTCATATGGCGGGCGCAGCGCTGCGCCGCATCGCCGGCGGCCGGCTGCCGCCGCGTCAGCCGCGGCGTATCCTGATCGCCCACCATCTCCTGCTCGGCGACACCTTGCTGCTCACCGCGCTGCTGGCCAAGCTGCGCCGGCTCTACCCTGGCGCCGAGATCGTGATGACGGTGCCGGTGGCGATCGCACCGCTCTACAGTGGGCAGCCCTACGGTGTCACGGTGTGGCCCTTCGAGCCGCGCCGGCGTCACACGCTGCGTCCGATGCTGGCACGCAAGGGATTCGACCTGGCGATCGTGCCGGGAGACAACCGCCATAGCTGGCTCGCACTCGCCCTGGCTAGCCGCTGGATCGTCGCCCACGCGGGCGATCGCCCCGCCTGGAAGAACTGGCCGGTGGATCGGCTGGTACCGTATCCGGCCGTGCCCACCGCCTGGGCCGAGATCGTGGCGCAACTCGTCGACGGCGAGGCGCCGCCGCCGTACCGTACGCAGGATTGGCCGGCGCCCGCATTCGAGCCGTTCGAAGTGCCCGGGCAACCCTATTGCGTGTTGCACGTCGGCGCCAGCACACCGCTCAAGCTGTGGCAGCCCGGGAAATGGCTGGCCCTGGCGCAAGTGCTTTCGCAACGCGGATTCACCGTGGTCTGGAGCGCCGGTCGAGGCGAGGAAGCCATCGTGGACAGCGTCGATCCGGCGGCTGACTACGCTTCCTTGGCCGGGCGACTCGACCTGCCGCAACTCTGGCACCTGCTGCGCGAAGCTGCGCTGCTGGTGTGCCCCGACACCGGGGTTGCACACCTGGCCCGCCTGGCTGGCACACCTACCGTCGCCTTGTTCGGCCCCGGCACGCCGCAAGTCTTCGGTGCCGGCGAGTTCTGGCGCGACAGTCCGTATCGCGCCGTGACCGTCGAGAATTTCCACTGTCGCGACCAACGCGTGTTGTTCCGGCGTGAGGTCGACTGGGTGCGCATCTGTCGCCGCGGGCCCGGCGCGTGCGCGGCGCCCGCCTGCATGCATGCCATCGGCCTCGACCTGGTCATTGCCGCGGTCGACGAACTACTGGACGGGACATGACCAGGACCGGAATGCGCGTCGATTGGCAACTGGCGCCGGCAGGTGTGTTCCTGTTCATCCTGCCTTTCACCCATACCGTCGCACTGCGTCTCACCTGCCTGTCACTGGCCGCACTGGCAGCAGTGTATGCGGCCTGGCACCAGCAACGCCCGAAGTTGCCGTGCAAGTGGCCGCTCGTCTTCTGGGCAGTGGTATGCATCGCCTCGCTCGCATGGAGCATCGATCCGGCCTATTCGGAGAAGGAACTGCGGAACGAGGTCGGCTATGCGCTGGTGGCCTTCCTGAGCTTCTTCTACCTGACGCGCGACGCGCGAACCTGGCGAGTCTGGCAGGTGGCCATCGTGGCGAGTTGCGCCATGGCTTCGCTGGCGGCCATTGCCCACCTTCTTCAGTCGCCGATCTGGCCCGATGACGGACTGATCGGGGGCCGCAACGAGTACAGTACCTACGTGGTGCTCGCGGTGCCGTTCCTGGGCTTGTCCCTGGCCCAGGGCGTGGCGCGGTCGCGATGGCGTGTCCTGGTCATCGTGGTGGCCGTGCTGGCAATGGTCAGCGGCTACTTCACGCTCAATCGCACGATGTGGCTGGCGCTGCTGGTCGAACTGCTCGCCCTGGCCTCGCTTTACGGCGCCAGGTCGAGGCGACCGGGCAGAAGCAAGCTCGTCGGGGCGGCGCTTGTCGCCCTGGCCTGCCTGGTGCTTGCCGCGGCGTTCATCGGCGCAAGCCATACCAAGAGCGGCGTCGCGGCGATCGACGCCGATGCCCTGGAGCAGACGGTCAAGCGCGATCTGCGCTGGCCGATCTGGACCTACGCCATCGAGCGCATCGAGCAACGCCCCCTGCTCGGCTACGGCTATGGTCGCGGAATCCTGCGCGACGACTTTCGTGCCCACCTTCAGAACGTTTCGGCCTGGCATGCCCACAGCGTGATCCTGAACTACGCCCTGGAGGCCGGAGTGCCCGGTGTTGCAGCCCTGCTGGTGCTCGCGCTGGGCCTGTGGCGGGCGTTCTGGAAGCTGTACCGGGAAGCACCCGCTGAAATCTGGACCGTGGGCGCATTCGGCTTGGCGCTGTTGCTCGGTGCCGCGGCCAAGACGGCAACCGACGATATCGTCGTGCGCGAGAATGCGCTGCTGTTCTGGTCGCTCGCCGGCATGAGCCTGGGCTACGCACGACACCGGCTCGCTGCGGGCGCCGGCAGCGTGGCCGCTACCGGTGCTGCGGTTCGATGAGCGCGCAAGGGCCCACGGTGTCGCCACCACGACTGTCGGTAGCGGTGATCGCCATGAACGAGGCTCATCGAATCGAGCGCTGCCTGCGCTCGGCTTCCTTTGCCGATGAAGTCGTGCTGGTCGATTCGGGCAGCACCGATGCTACCGTTTCGATCGCGCGCGCCCTGGGTGCGCAGGTGATCGAGACCGTTGACTGGCCCGGTTTCGGGCCCCAGAAGAATCGCGCTCTCGACGCCTGTCGCGGGCAATGGGTGCTTTCGCTGGACGCCGACGAGGAGATCGGTCCTGCCTTGCGCGCGGCGATCGAAGCAGTCGTGGCGCGCCCGCCCGGCGAAGTTCCCTACCAGGGTTACTGGATCCGTCGCCGTTCGAGTTATTGCGGGCGCGTGATCCGCTTCGGAGACTGGCGCAACGACCGCGTGCTGCGCCTGTTTCGCCGCGAAGCGGCGCGCTTCAGCGACGACCTGGTACATGAGCGCGTCGAATGTGCGCCGCCGGTTTCGACGCTCGATGGCGTGCTGATGCACGACAGCGTCGACTCCCGGGACGATGCGCTGGAGAAGATGCGTCGCTACGCCACGCTCGGTGCCGGGAAACTGCGTGCGCGCGGCCGCGGCGGCTTGCTGCCCGCCTGGCTGCACGGAACGTGGACCTTCATGCGCGGCTATCTGCTGCGCCTGGGCTTTCTCGATGGCCGGGCGGGCCTCGCCATCGCCGTGCTCAACGCGCGCGGCACCTGGCTGCGCTATCGCCTCGCCGGGCAGGCGACGCGGTATCCTTCCGGTTTGCCCCGAGGACCGCAATGACTGCGCAAGCCACATCCGGCGCCGCTGCCACCGAGCGATTCCCGTCGCCGCAAATTGCCGACCTGCCCGAAGACATCCGGGCCAGGTTGCTCGCGGTGCAGGAGAAGGCCGGCTTCGTGCCGAGCGTGTTCCTGAAACTTGCGCGCCGGCCCGACGAGTTCCGCGCCTTCTTCGCCTATCACGACGCCCTCATGCTGCGCGACAGCGGCCTGTCCAAGGGCGAGAAGGAAATGATCGTGGTGGCCACCAGCGGTGCCAACAACTGCCTGTACTGCGTGGTGGCGCACGGTGCGATCCTGCGCATCCATGAGAAGAACCCGCTCATCGCCGACCAGCTCGCCACCAACTGGCGCAAGGCGCAGATCACGCCGCGCCAGCGCGCGATGCTCGACTTCGCGATGACCGTGGCCCTGCGCTCGCAGGAACTGGGCGACGCCGATTTCGAGGCGCTGCGCGCCCACGGGTTCAGTGACGAAGACGCCTGGGACATCGGTGCGATCGCATCCTTCTTCGCCTTGTCCAATCGCATGGCCAACCTGTCGAACATGCTGCCGAACCCCGAGTTCTACCTGATGGGGCGCTTGCCGAAGCCGAAAACCTGAGGAATCCGCACATGGAACCTGTCGTCGACGACGAGTCGAGAACCATCGAGGCCAGGCGCCTGGCCACCATCTGCTACGCGCTGTATGCCCTGTCCTGCCTGGTCGGCGTGAGCGCGATCGCCGCGATCATCATCAACTACCTCAAGCGCGACGAGGTGGCCGGCACCTGGGTGGCCAGCCACTTCGAGTGGCAGATCAAGACCTTCTGGTACGGGCTGGCGGGCGCCATCGTGTCGTGGCTGCTGATGTTCGTGCTGATCGGCTTTCCCATGCTGCTGGCGGTCGGCGTGTGGATCATCTACCGGGTCGTCAAGGGCTGGCTGGCGCTGAACGACGGCAAGCCGGTGGACGCCTCGAAGCTGGTGTGAGCGCGCCGGCGGCGCGGCTCACACCTGGAGGTAGCGCTGCCTGAGCGCGCCGTCGGCGGCCAGTTCCGCCGAGCGTCCGCTCCATACCGCGCTGCCCTTCTCGACGATGACGTGGCGATCGGCGAGCCGCAGCATCGCCTCCAGATGCTTGTCCACCAGCAGGATCGCCTGGCCCTCGTCCTTCAGGCCAGCCAGGCAGGCCCAGATCTCGGCGCGCACCAGCGGTGCCAGCCCTTCGGTGGCTTCGTCCAGGATGAGCAGGCGCGGATTGGTCATCAGTGCGCGGCCGATCGCCAGCATCTGCTGTTCGCCGCCCGAAAGCTGGCTGCCCATGTTGCCGCGCCGCTCGGCGAGGCGCGGAAAGAGACGGTACACGCGTGTGAGCGTCCAGGCCGGCGCGCCGAAGCGCGCGGCGGCGGTGGCGACCAGGTTTTCCTCCACCGTCAGCGTCGGGAATACCTGTCGGCCTTCCGGCACCAGGCCGAGGCCGCGCTGTGCGATGCGATAGGGGGGCTGTCCGGTCAGCACTGCGCCGTCGAAGCTGACGCGACCGCCATGCGCCGGCAGCAGGCCCATGATGGTGGCGATGGTCTTCTCGGCGATCCGGCGCTGCGGCTCACGTCATTTGCCCGACATGAACGCTTGCGGCGTCATCACGCGTCCATGCATGCCCGTATTCCGAAGCAGCAGCTTGTCGCCAGTGACAAGCAGCAGGTCTGCCCTCGCTGCGAGCAGCCCCCACAACAACTGGTCGCCTGGGTCGGGCGCAGGCGGGGCAAGCGGCATCGGCAGGGGCGCCAGCACGATCGCGTGCTGGGCAATGTCGGTGAGGATGGCCTCCACCTCCGTAACCGCCAGCCCATGGAGTTTGCGCAGGTTCGGTCGCACGAGCACCGTGCGATATTCAGCCAGCAAAGCCTCGGAGACGACAAAGGGAAACGCAGCGGCCAGCATGCCGTCCAGTATCCGGGCAACGGGCGACGCTTCGCTCGCCGTCAGCAGACCGGCCACGACCACGTTGGTATCGACAATAACGGCTGCCGACCGAGTCACGGCTTGCGGCGCACCGCTCGAACCTGTTCTTGCGCCACGTCCAGTGCCTGGTCTTCGCGCAGCTTGCTGTGCGCTCGCGCGCGACGCACCAGATCGCGCGCGTCCTCGCGCGACTTGATGCCGTAGAACTCCAGACTCTCGTCGATCAACTGCCCGATGGTCTTGTCGCGCTGTACGGACGCCTCCTTCAGTGCACGGTAGCGCTGCGCGGAAAGGGTGATGGTCAGACGGTTCATGTTGCCCACCTTGGTGCTTTGACACCAATATGTTATCGCATCAAGCGCCACCCTGTCGCGCGAGCCGCTACATCAGCACGATGTCGTACTGCTCCTGCTGGTAGAGCGTCTCGACCTGCAGCGCGATGCGCTTGCCGATCAGGTCGCCCAGCGCGGCCAGCGGCTGCGCCTCCTCCTCGAGGAACAGGTCGACCACGTCCTGGGAGGCGACGATGCGGAATTCCCTCGGATTGAACTGGCGCGCCTCGCGCTGGATCTCGCGCAGGATTTCATAGCAGACGGTGCGCGCGGTCTTTACCTGTCCCTTGCCTTCGCAGGTGGGGCAGGGCTCCAGCAACAGGTGCGCCAGCGATTCGCGGGTGCGCTTGCGGGTCATCTCGATCAGGCCGAGCGAGGTGAAGCCGCTCACGCTCGAGCGGGTGCGGTCGCGCGCCAGCGCCTTGCGCAATTCCTGGAACACCTGCTCGCGATGTTCGCCGCTCGACATGTCGATGAAGTCGACGATGATGATGCCGCCCAGGTTGCGCACCCGCAGCTGGCGCGCAATGGCATGGGCGGCCTCCAGGTTGGTGCGGAAGATCGTGTCGTCGAAATTGCGCCCGCCGACATAGCCGCCGGTATTGACGTCGATGGTGGTCATCGCCTCGGTCTGGTCGATGATCAGGTAGCCGCCCGACTTCAGATCGACGCGCCGCGACAGCGCCTTGGCGATCTCGTCCTCGACGCCGTGCAGCTCGAACAAGGGCCGCTCGCCGGCGTAATAGCGCAGCCGCGCCGCCATCGACGGCATGTAGACGCGCGCGAACTCCGACAGCTCGTTGAAGGCTTCGGCCGAGTCCACCAGGACCGCGGTGGTGTTCTCGCCGGCGATGTCGCGCAGCACGCGCTGCGCCAGGCTCAGCTCCTGATACAGCAGCACCGGCGCGGGCTGGCGGCGGCTGCCGTCGAGGATCTGGCGCCAGCGACGGCGCAGGTATTCGATGTCGGCGCTGAACTCGGTCTCGCCGGCCTCCTCGGCGGAGGTGCGGATGATGAAACCGCCTTTCTCCTCGGGCGGCAGCAGCTTCTGCAGGCGCCCGCGCAGCAGCTGGCGCTCCGATTCGTCGCCGATGCGCTGCGATACGCCGATGTGCGGGTCTTGCGGCAGATACACCAGCAGCCGGCCGGCGATGCTGATCTGCGTGGACAGGCGCGCGCCCTTGGTGCCCAGCGGATCCTTGATCACCTGCACCAGCAACGGCTGGCCTTCGAACAGCAGCTTCTCGATCGGCGCGGGATGGCCGCTGGCGCCGGCAGTATTGCTTCGCGATTGCCAGAGGTCGGCCACGTGCAGGAATGCGGCGCGTTCCAGTCCGATGTCGATGAACGCCGACTGCATGCCAGGCAGCACGCGCGAAACCTTGCCGAGACAGACGTTGCCGACCAGCCCGCGGGTGGCCGCGCGTTCGATGTGGAGTTCCTGGGTGGCGCCTTGCTGGACGACGGCCACGCGCGTCTCGTGCGCGGTGTGGTTGACGAGGATCTCTTCGGTCATCGCTGCGACTGGCCAGCCCCGCG
>CAZXLV010000113.1:0-4474 GCA_964641405.1 uncultured Limnobacter sp.
GCCAGCGGATTGCGGGTCGCTGCAAGATGGTCGCCCAGCACCCCGTTGAGTACCGCCAGGGCCGCACTGCGTGCCACGGTGGAAGTGCCCGCTTCGCCTGGCGCCCGCGCCAACCGGGCGAATCCGACATCGAGCGCGGAGCCGATTCGGCGCGTGAGCTGACGCACGGCGCGGTAGCTCAGGCCGGTGATGCCGCGCGTCTGGCCGCCCCGCGTGGCGGCAAACGGGAGCGCGCTGCGCAGGATCGCCGCGTGCAGTGCCTCGGCCACCAGGCTGATGTCGCTGATGGCGCGAATCGCCAGGCGCGTCGCGCCGCGCAGATCTGCGGATTGCAGATGCCCGGGCTTGCGCGTGGTCTCGGGGCCGATGCTCATCAAGCCTCGCGTGCCGCATGCGCCGCAGGCAGCGGCGGCGGCGTGGCGCCGGGCGTGCGCTCGCGCAAGGGCGTGGCTGCGGCGCGCTCGATCGACGCGCGCAGCCACTGGTGACCCGGTCGGCTGCCGCGGCGGCGCAGCCACAGGGCCTCGACGTCGACGCGCGGCAGTTCCATCGGCATGTCGCGCACGGCCACCTTGTCGGTGGTGCCGGTCGAGGCGAGAAAATGGCGCGGCAGCACGGTCAGCAGGTCCGAGTTCGCGACCACCACGCCGGCGGTGAAGAACTGGTTCACGGTGAGCACCACGCGCCGGCGACGCCCCATCGATGCCAGGGTTTCGTCGACGTTGCCATAGGGTCGTCCCGACACGCTCACCAGCAGGTGGTGGGCCGCGCAGTAGGCGTCCAGCGTCAGTTCCTTGCCGGCGAGCGGGTGATCGCGCCGCATCACGCAGGCGTAGTGACTGCTGTAGAGGCGCACGTGCCCGAACTCCGGGCTCGCATCGGGGTGCATTTCCTCGATCGAGAGAGCCGAAATGGCGCTCGGCAGGTGGCCCACTGCCAGGTCGATGTCCTGCGTGCTCAGCAGGTGGCGCGGGTCACGCGTGGTCAAGGGCAGTACGCGCAGCAGCACGCCCGGCGCCTCGCGCTCGACGATGGCCACCAGCGGCGGGACCAGCAGGGATGCGGTTGCATCCGCCATGGCCAGGGTGAAGGTGACGTTGGCCTCGGCCGGCACGAACGACGACGGCGTGAAGGCCGCCCGCAACTGCGCCAGCGCCTCGCGCACTGCCGGCCACAGGGACAGGGCCACCGGAGTCGGTTCCACCCCATAACCCGCCCGTACCACCAGTTCATCGTCCAGGGCCTCGCGCAGGCGCTTCAGGGCGTTGCTGACGGCGGGCTGGGTCATGGCCAGATTGCCGGCGGCGCGGGTGATGTTGCGCTCGGCCATCACTTCGTCGAAGACCCTGAGCAGGTTCAGGTCGAGGGTGCGGAAGTTCATCGGGATTTCCCGGATAAGACATACAATACCTGAATTGTACTCATCGCTAACATCAATTTGCAAAATATCTTGGGGTCCCGATAATTGAGCCATCGGAACAGGACATTGCAAGGAGTTGGACATGAGCACACTTGCCACGACCCACGGCGGCCTCGCACGGACGGTTCGCAACAGCAAGCCCGCGCGGCACTCGGTGTTCGGCTCGCTGGTAACCCGGATGGCGGCGAGCGTCCGGCAGTATCGCGAAGATCGCATGTTCGAACGACTGATGGAAGACGACCCGCGCGTGCTGGCCGACTTCCAGGCGGCGCGCGCCCGCAGCGACTGGCGCCATTGATCAGCGGGCGGCGGCGCGGCCGCCGCCCGGAACGGTGTCTCCTCCTCCGCTGAAAAGTGGATTCGGCCCGCGGCTTCCGCGGGTCTTTTTTTTGATGTAACAATGCGTCGTCTGACAATCCCCATGGAAGGGCGATGAACGGCGACACGATCGAACTGAAGGCCATTCTCGAGGGCTCGCGGGCCGCCCTGGCGCGTGCCGTGACCCTGCTCGAGAATGATCGTCCGGGTGCGCAGCGCCTGCACGAGGAACTGGCGCCGCACCGCGGACGCGCGCACGTGCTGGGCATCACGGGTGCGCCAGGAGCCGGCAAGTCGACCCTGATCAGCGCGCTGTTGCGCGAGTTGCGCGCGCGTTCGCGCAGCGTGGCAGTGCTGGCGGTCGACCCCTCCAGCCCGATCACGGGCGGGGCCTTGCTGGGCGATCGCGTGCGCATGAGCGAGGTCGGCGCCGACGATGGCGTGTTCATCCGGTCCGTGTCTTCGCGCGGGCACCTGGGCGGACTGTCGCGCACCGCAGGACGCATCGTCGACATGTTCGATGCCGCCGGTTTCGATGTGGTGATCGTCGAAACGGTGGGCACCGGGCAGTCCGAAGTGGAGATCGCCGGCCTTGCCGACACCAACGTGGTCGTTTGCCCGCCGGGCCTGGGTGATGAAGTGCAGGCGATCAAGGCGGGCATTCTCGAGATTGCCGACATCCTGCTGGTCAACAAGGGCGACCTGCCTTCGGCGGCGCGCACCGCGCGCGACCTGAAGATCGCGCCGGGCCTGCGTCATCGCGCCGGCTGGACGGTGCCGGTGCTCACCACGGTGGCCACTGAAGGCAGGGGTGTGCCGGAATTGATCGATGCGCTGGATGAACATGGGAGAGTGGCGGGAGTCGGCCGCCGATTGCGCAGCACCGCCACGCCCGCACCCCAGGCCAGCGATGACGAACTGTTCCAGCACCTGCATGACTGGCGTGCCGCCGGCAAGGGCGTGGCGCTGGCGACCGTGGTGCGCACCTGGGGTTCCTCGCCGCGTGCCCAGGGCAGTCATCTGGCAGTCGAGGAGGGCGGCGCTTTCGTCGGCTCGGTTTCGGGCGGCTGCGTCGAGGGTGCGGTGATCGCCGAGGCGCTTGCGGTCATTGCGCAGGGCAAGCCGAAGCTGCTCGAGTTCGGTGTCAGCGACCAGCAGGCCTGGGATGTCGGACTGGCGTGCGGAGGCAAGGTGCAGGTGTACGTGGAGCGCATCGAATGAAGGCCGGCTTGTTCGAGCGCGTGCTCGCCGATCGTGCTGCCCGGCGAGCGGTGGCCGTGGTCACGCGCCTTGCCGATGGCGTGCAGGCGCTGGTTCACGATGACGAGACCTCGGGCGAGCTGTCCCTCACCCCCGAACAGCTTGCCGAGACGCGCCAGCGCCTGCACGGCAATCGCAGCGGAGCGCTGGACACCTCCGACGAGGCCCTGTTCGTGCGCTGCCACTCCGCGCCGCCGCGCATGATCCTGGTCGGCGCGGTGCACATCGCGCAGGCGCTGGCGCCGATGGCCGCGATGGCGGGCTACGAGGTGACGGTGATCGACCCGCGTCGCGCATTCGCCACCAGCGAGCGCCTGCCGGGGGTGAAGATGAGCTCGATGTGGCCCGACGAAGCGCTCGCGCAACTCGGCATCGACGCCGGCACCGCCGTAGTGACCCTGTCGCACGATCCGAAGCTGGACGATCCGGCGCTGATCGCGGCGCTGACGAGCCGCGCCTTCTACATCGGCGCGCTGGGCAGCACGCGCACGCATGCCAGGCGCGTCGAGCGGCTCACCGCGGCGGGCCTGGGCGATGCGCTCGCTCGCATCCACGCGCCGATCGGGCTCGATCTGGGCGGGCGTGCACCGGTGGAGATCGCGGTGGCGATTCTCGCGCAGGTCATCCAGGTACGTTACGCGAGTTGACTTCGCGTGCCAGGCTGGGCTGCACGAGCATGTGCGCGTACAGCCGCAGGTAGACCGCGAACGACGCCAGCCACAGCAGCGCAGCGAGCGTCACGGTGATGCTGCCCAGGCCGGGCAGATGGGCGGCCAGGCGCAGCAAGGCAGCCGCGAACATCATGGTGAATGCGATGCGTATCGCGGGCGGCGCCTGCGGCACCCGACCGGTATGGCGCAGCACCACGCGCGTCATCAGTGCAAGCATCATCAAGCCGAGGCTGCCGATGGTGAATGCATGCACCCAGGCCAGTTCGGGCACGAGGCCACCGAGTGCAGCAGCCGCCTTCAGGGCGAAGGCGAGGATCAGCCAGGCAAATCCCAGGTGCATCGCGAAGACCAGCGGCACGTCGCTCACCCGCCAGCCCCTCCAGCGCATCACCCGCCATCCATTGAGCAGCACGCAGGCGAGCGCGGCGCTTGCGGTCCAGTTCGCCGGCGCGCCACCGAGATCGAACCCGGCCAGCACAACGATGGCCGCTACCGCCGCGGTGTCGAGCGCCATCAGGAAGGGTGCCTGGTCGCCGCGGCCGCTGGCGCGCAGCGCGTTGCCGGTGAAGATCGGGGTGAGCAGGCCGCCCTTGAGCACGAACAGCACCATCAGCCCATACAGCCCGGCCAGCAGGCCGCTGCTGGCCAGCGGCTCGTTGCCCAGCAGCAGGCCGAGGTGCCACGCCAGGTTGGCCCCGAACAGGGCGAGCAGGATCGGCAGCAGCAACAGGTACAGGCGGTTCGATGCATGCAGCAAGGGCGCGGCCACCATCGCGAAGACGGCCGGAAAGAACAGCAGATCGAT
>CAZXLV010000113.1:4574-8850 GCA_964641405.1 uncultured Limnobacter sp.
TCGGCTCGACTGTCGGCGTTCGTGCCACCCTCGGCGTCGGCTCGACTGCCGGCGTTCGTGCCGCCCTCGGCGCCGGCACGACCACCGGCGTTCATGCCATCTGCGCCGGCTCCGCTGCCGCCGCGACTCCGCTGGCCTGCGCGTGCATGGTCGCCAGCAACTCGGCCTCGCGTCGGGCTGCCGCTTCGGCATTGCGCTCACGGATCGGACCGTAGCCGCGGATGCTTTCGGGCAGGCGTGCGATCTCGGCCGCGAGCGCGACGTTGCTGCTGTCGAGCCCTGCGAGCAGGGTCTCCAGCGTCGCCTGATAGCGGGCCATCAGGCGCCGCTCCAGGCGTCGCTCGGCGCTGTGGCCGAAAGGATCGACGGGGGTGTCGCGCAGGAATTTCAGGCGCGTGAGCAGCCGGAATGCCTGCATCATCCAGGGGCCGTAGCGGCGCTTGCGCGTTTCGCCGGTCTGCGGGTCGACCGGTCCCCACTGCGGGTATCCGAGATGAAAGGTCAGGCTGAAGTCGCCTTCGAAGGTGGCGCGCAGGGCGCGCTCGAAACTCGTGTCGGTGAACAGGCGCGCCACCTCGTAGGGATCCTTGCGCGCGAGCAGGCGGAACCAGCCGCTGGCCACCGCTGCAGTCAGTTGCGTGCTGCCGGGCACGCGTTCGCGCTCGCTGCGGCGTACCCGCTCCACCAGTTCGGTGTAGCGACGCGCGTAGGCCTCGTTCTGGTAGCCGACCAGGTACAGGCGACGCCGCTCGATGGTCTCCTCCAGGCTGCCGGAGAGGCGATGCGTGGGTATCACCGGTTCGGCGGCCGCTGCGATCTGCTCCACGGCCTGCGGGTCGAATGCGGCGCGCCGCCCCCACAGGAAGGCGTCGCGATTTTCGGCGACGGCGACCGCATTGAGTTCGATGGCGCGATCGATCGCCTCGGCCGAAACCGGCACCCAGCCCTTTTGCCAGGCGTATCCGAGCATCAGCATGTTGGCGCTGATCGAGTTGCCCATCAGCAGCGTGGCCAGGCGCGCGGCGTCGATGAAGTCGGCGGCTTCGCCACCGAGCGCATCACGCACTTCACGCTGCATGGCGGCCATCGGAAACGGGTAGTCGGGGTTGCGCACGAAGTCGCCGGTGATCGCCAGTCCGGTGTTGACCACCGCGTGCGTGAGGCCGGCCTGCATTTTCGACACGGCGTCGGCGCTCACCGAGACGATCAGGTCGCAGCCGAGCACCAGGTTCGCCTCGCCGGTGGCCACGCGCGCCGCATGCAGGCTGCCGTGCTGCGCGGCCAGGCGCACATGCGACATGACCGCGCCGCCCTTTTGTGCCAGCCCGGTCATGTCGAGCACCGAGACCGCCTTGTCTTCGAGGTGGGCAGCCATGCCGATCAGCGCCCCGATGGTGATCACGCCGGTGCCCCCGACGCCGGCCACCACGATGTTCCACGGGCGCGACAGCTCCGGCAGCACGGGCGCGGGCAAGGCGGCGAACGCGCCGGACTGCGTGGCGACCGGCGTGCGCCGGCGCAGCGCGCCGCCTTCGACCGTCACGAAGCTGGGACAGAAGCCGTCGACGCAGGAGTAGTCCTTGTTGCAGGAAAACTGGTCGATCGCCCGCTTGCGCCCGAACTCGGTTTCCACCGGTATCACCGACAGGCAGTTGGACTTGACGCTGCAATCGCCGCAGCCCTCGCACACCAGTTCATTGATGAACACGCGTCGCGCCGGATCGGGGTAGGTGCCGCGCTTGCGGCGCCGGCGCTTTTCAGCCGCGCAGGTCTGGTCGTAGACGAGCGCCGTGACGCCGGGCACTTCGCGCAGCCTGCGCTGCACGGCCTCCAGTTCGTCGCGTGAACGCAGCTGCACGCCAGGCGCAAAGCCCGCGTCGCGCGGATACTGCGCCGGATCCTCGGCCAGCACCTCGATGTGCCGGACGCCTTCGGCGGCGAGCTGGCGCGTGATCTGCGGCACCGTGAGCGGGCCGTCGAGCGGCTGGCCGCCGGTCATCGCCACCGCGTCGTTGTAGAGGATCTTGTAGGTGATCGAAACGTCGGCGGCCACCGCGGCGCGAATCGCCAGCAGTCCCGAGTGATAGTAGGTGCCGTCGCCCATGTTGGCGAAGATGTGCCGGGTGCCCGAGTGTCCGGCGATGCCCAGCCAGCTGACGCCTTCGCCGCCCATCTGGGCGATGGTCGAGGTGTTGCGGCCCATCGAGACCGCCATCAGGTGGCAGCCGACGCCGGCCAGCGCGGCCGAGCCTTCCGGCACTTTGGTCGAGCGGTTGTGCGGGCAGCCCGAGCAGAACCACGGTGTGCGCACCAGCGACGGGCGCGGGCGCGCGATGGCCGCATCCTTGGCATCGAGGATGGCCAGGCGCGCGCGGATCGCGGGCGAACTGTGAAAGCGCTCCAGGCGCGCAGCGATCGCGCGCGCAACGATGGCGGGCGTGAGCTCGCCGGTGGGCGGTACCAGCCAGCGCAGCGGTTCGCCTCCCGGCATCCATTCGTCGATGTCGGGAAACTTGCCCACCACCCTGGGGCGCACGTCTTCACGCCAGTTGTACAACTGCTCCTTGAGCTGGTACTCGATGAGCTGGCGCTTCTCCTCGATGACCAGGATCTCTTCGAGCCCCTCGGCGAAATGACGCACGCCGTCGGCTTCCAGCGGCCAGGGCATCGACACCTTGTAGAGACGCAGTCCGATGTCGGCTGCCACGTCGGCATCGATGCCCAGGTCCTCGAGCGCCTGGCGCGTGTCGAGGTAGGCCTTGCCGCAGGCGATGATGCCCAGGCGTGCGCGTGGCGCATCGAACACGATGTGATCGAGGTGGTTGGCGCGCGCGTAGGCGAGCGCCGCGTACACCTTGAATTCCATCATGCGCCGTTCCTGCACCAGTTGCGGATCGGGCCAGCGCAGGTGCAGCCCATCGGGCGGCAGGATGAAGTCATCGGGCAGGCGGATGGTGATGCGCTCGGCGTCGATCGTCACCGAGCCCGAACTCTCGACCGTGTCGGTGGTCGTCTTCAGGGCGACCCAGCAACCCGAGTAGCGCGACATCGCCCAGCCGTGCAGGCCCAGGTCGAGGTACTCCTGGATGCTGGCGGGTGCCAGCACCGGAATGCCGCACGCCGAAAACACGTGATCGCTCTGGTGTGCCACCGAGGATGAACGAGCGCCCGGATCGTCGCCGGCCACCACCAGCACGCCGCCATGCCGGGAAGTGCCGGCATAGTTGGCGTTCTTGAACACGTCGACCGAGCGATCGACGCCGGGGCCCTTGCCGTACCACATGGCAAACACGCCGTCGAACTTCGGTTCCGGGAACAGATGCAGTTGTTGCGTGCCCCAGATCGCGGTGGCGGCGAGTTCCTCGTTCACCGCCGGATGGAAGCTGATGTGCTGCGCGTCGAGGAATGTCTTCGCACCCTGCAAGGCCATGTCCAGCCCGGCCAGGGGCGAGCCGCGGTAGCCCGTCACGTAGCCGGCGGTGGCGAGTCCGGCGGCGGCGTCGCGCTGGCGCTGCAGCATAGGCAGCCGCGCCAGCGCCTGCACACCGGTGAGGAACACCCGCCCGTGCCGGGCGCGGTACTTGTCATCGAGCGAAACACTCGCAAGGGTCATGATGTCCCCCGGCCGGTGAGCGACAGCGTCAATCGCGAACCAGCACGAACTTGCCGTTCTTCACCGTCATCAGCACGCGCCCGCGCTTGTCGTAGCCCGAGTGGTCCTGGGGCGTCATGTTGACCACGCCCTGGGAGGTGACCAGGTCATGGGTGGCTTCGAGCGCATCGCGCAGTGCGGCGCGGAACTCCGGCGTTCCCGGCTTGCCCTTCTTGGCCGCCGCCGGAATCGCGTGCTGCAGCAACAAGCCGGAGTCCCAGACACCGGCGCCGAAGATCGGCGGACGCGAACCGAACTGCTTCTCGTACTTCGTGAGGTACTCGAGAGCCACCTTCTTGGTCGGCACGCTGTCGGGGATCTCATCGATCACCAGCAGCAGCGGCCCGACCACCAGGGCGCCCTCGACTTTCGCACCGCCGATCTTGATGAACGCACCGGTGGCCGATCCGTGGGTGTGGAAGATCGTGCCCTTGTAGCCCGAGTCGACCAATTGCATGTGCGGCAAGGCCGCTCCGGCGGCCACGCCGGCCACCAGCACCGCGTCGGGCTTGGCGGCGATCAGCTTGAGCACCTGGCCGGTGACGCTGGTGTCCTGGCGGCTGTAGCGTTCGTTGGCGACGATCTTCAGGCCCGCCTTCTCGGCCATCGGCGCGAAGGTCTTGT
>CAZXLV010000114.1:0-8591 GCA_964641405.1 uncultured Limnobacter sp.
CGCGAGCGCATCCTGCGTGGCCAGCGCGCGCACCAGCTGGCTACCCAGATAGCCTCCGGCGCCGGTGACCAGGACCTTCGGGATGTTCACGCCGGGCGATCCCGGGCCAGCGCGAAGGGCGCCACCACCGGCGTGCGTCGGCGCCACCAACTCGCCAGTGCGAGGCCGGAGACGATGTGCCAGATGCCCCACCAGGCGGCGACGATCGCCATTCCGCCGATTCCCTGGAAGAAATTGAACACCAGGATCAGCCCGAAGCCGCTGTTCTGGATGCCGACTTCGATCGCAACGGCGCGCCGATCGCGCTCCGGCAGACCGGCGAAGCGCGCGATCAGGTAGCCGCCCAGCAGGCCGAGCGCGTTCATCGCGAAGACCACCAGCAGCACCCGCCCGACGTAGGCCAGGAAGTATCCCCAGTTGGCCGCCAGTGCGCCAATCACGAACAGCCCGAAGAAAGCCAGCGACAGGATCTTCGCGGGGCGCCGTGCCCGCGCCGCGAAGCGCGGCAGCCAGTGCGCCACGCCCAGTCCGAGCGCGGCCGGAATGACCAGCAGGAACGCGATTGCCGTCAGCACGTCGAGGGGATCGAGCGCGACCTCGTTCAGGATGCGCGCCGTCTGCGGGTTCAGGCTGCCCCAGAAGGCGAGATTGAAAGGCGTGAAGAAGAGCGCGCCGACGGTCGACAGCGAGGTCATGGTGATCGACAACGCCGTGTTGCCGCGCGCGTAGTGGGTGAGGAAGTTCGAGATGTTGCCGCCCGGGCAGGCGGCCACCAGGATCATGCCCAGCCCGATGCTGGGCGCGGGCTCGAGCAGCAGGACGAGGAGCCAGGCGATGGCGGGCAGCATCACGAACTGCCCGAGCATGCCGATGATCGTTGCCCGTGGCGCGCTGGCGATGCCCTTGAAGTCGGACGGCTTCATGTCCAGCGCCACGCCGAACAGCACCAGCGCGAGCACGATGTTGAGCACGGTCAGCGACTGCGGGCTGAAGTTGAGTCGGACCAGGTCGATTTCGCTCATCGGTGGCTCCCCTTCAGCGGCCCCTGGGCTCTTCGTGCATTTTCTTGAAATGCATCAGCCCGGGTGCCCACATGTGCTTGACCGGATCGACGTCGACATGGATCACGGCGCACGTTCCGGCGGCCACGGCCCGCTCGATGGCCGCCTCGAGCAGGCGCGGATCCGACACCCGCTCGCCGTGTGCGCCCATCGACTGCGCGAGCCGGTCGAACTCGATCTCGCCGAGGTCGGCCTTGATGGTTTCGTCGGGTCCGAGCGACTTCATCAGCAGGGTCTTGAGCGGCTTGAGCATGAACTGCTGGTTCATCTTGACCATGCCCCATTGGCGGTCGCACAGGACCAGGTAGATGACCGGCAGCCGATGGCGCACCGCGGTTTCGATCTCCTGCGGATGAAAGCCCATCGCGCCGTCGCCGATGATGCAGCACACCGGATGGCCCGGGCGCGCCATGGCGGCGCCGAGCGCCTGGGCGACGCCGGCGCCCAGCATGCCGAACTTGAAGGTCGACAGCAGCGTGTTCGGCTGGCGCATCTGCCAGTAGAACATGGCCCAGATGGCGGTGTTGCCTCCGTCGGCGACCAGCACCGTATCGTCGGGAAACACTTCGCGGCATGCTGCTGCGACATGGGCGGGGTTCATCGGCGTGTCCTGGTCGGCGAGCGCCTTGTCCCAGCCGGCGCGATCCTCGCGCATGACCCTGGCATACCCGGCCATGCGCGCGCGACGCGCATCGAGGCGGATCGCGTCGCGCCGCTGCCCGAGTTCGCCGGCCAGGGATTCCAGGAAGCCGCGCAGGTCGGCCAGCACCGCCAGGTCGACCGGCTTGTTCAGGCCCAGCGCCGCGTCTTCGATGTCGACCTGGATCGTCTTCTGCTCCGAGGGGCTGCGCCAGTAGGGCGGCTTGCCCCACCAGTCGGTTTCGCCGACGCGCGAGCCGAGGATCAACATCGTGTCGGCGTCGTTGCGCACCCTGTGGTTCAGCTTCACGTGCACCATCGGCACGGCGAGTTCGCTGGTCTCGGGGAGCGCGCCGCGAGCGGCCCAACTGGTGGTGACCGGGGCATGCAGCGCCTCGGCCACCTGTCGCAGCGCGTCGAAGGCCGCCGCATGGATGATCCCGCTGCCGGCGTGGATTGCCGGCGCTTCGGCCTCGATCAGCATCTGTGCGGCACGCTCGACCACCGCCGCGCTGGCGCTCGGCGGATCGACCCGGCGATAGCGATGTGGCGCCAGCAAGGCCGCTGCGGCGTCCTTCGTCTTGCCGTTCATGATGCTCTCGGGAACATCGACGTGCACCACGCCCGGTCGGCCTTCGAAGCTCTTGCGCAAGGCCTTGCGCATGATCTCGACGAGGCGCTCGAAGCCGGGCACCGCGACGCTCGAGCGCGCCAGGCGGCCGATCACGCCGACCTGGTCGAAGCTCTGGTAGGCGCCGGCCCGATCCGGGTAGGCGAGCCCGGCGCGACGCGCGCTGGTGATGGCGAGCACGCGGTTGCCTTCGGCCTGCTCGACGACCAACCCGGGCAGCAGGTTGGCGACACCAGGACCGTTGCTGGCCATGCAGACGCCGAGCCGGCCGGTGAGCCGGGCATAGGCGCCCGCCATGTGGGCCGCGCTGGTCTCGTGGCGCGGTGTGACGATGTCGATGCCGAGTCGGTGCAGCGCCGAGTAGAAGCCGAAATAGGTGCCATCGATGATGCCGAAGACTTTCTCGACACCTTCCTGCACCAGCATGCGCGCGACGATTTCGCCGCCGCTGATTTCTGCCATCCGGGAGCCTCCGGGAGTTGAGCCCGGCAGCCTCCCGGCCGCCGGGCTGGTGTTCAGTCGATGACGAGTTCGCGCCGTACGCAGCGCACATCGACTTCGAATTCGAGCCCTTCGATCGGTGGTCGGCAGACGTGCCAGTCGAGGCCCAGGCGGGTAAGCCCGCGCGGAGCGAATTCGCCCTGCACCAGCGGACCGATATCGTGTGCGGTGTAGATCTGGATCGCGGTGATCGAGGCCCAGGTGCCGCCCAGCACCCGGGTATTGCGGGTCAGTCCGTCGAGCACGAAGCCGACCTTGCGCGTGAGTCCGGCCGGCGAAGTGTCGCCGTGAGCCACGATGCCGTCGGGAAACGGCGTCCCCTCGGCCCATTCGGCATAGCCGGCCAGCACGAAACTGCGCGGGCCCGGGGCGTCGGCGGCATGATCGGAGGTGGTCAGGAATCCGGAGTGCGCGCTGCCGATCGGCACCGTGTAGCTGAATGCGTGGAAGCCAGGCTCGGGCGGCGGGTCGTACACCGGGCACACGTTGCTGCGTGCGACCGGATTCAACTCGTCGCGCAGCAGGCCCCAGCGCCTGAGCACTGCGACATAGCCGGCATTGAACTCGCCGAAGCCAGCCGCGGTGAACGGCCTGGGCGAGCGCAACTCGGCTGCGCACAGTGCGCTCAGCGGCCGGTGGCGTTCGCGCAAATGCGCCGCAATGGCTTCGAAACCCTCGGCCATCGGCAGTACGCGAGCGAAGCGTGCGCGCGCGATCTCGAAGCCGGCCAGCGCAACCACCCCGGACGAGAACGGCAATCCGCCGGCCAGGAACGCGTAGTCTGCCGCGATGGAATTGTGTATGGTTGGCACCTCGAACACCCGCAGTGCGATCCGGTCGGGCGACTATGCGCGACGCCGGCCGCTGGTGCAAGTCCCCAACGCCTGATCGACATGAACAAAGCCCCTTCCACGATGCGGTTCGTCGACCATGGCGCAGGCGGGCCGGCGTCGGTCATGCACATCTCGCGCGCCGCAGTACCGCAACCGGCGCCCGGCGAGGTGCTGATCCACGTTGCCTTCGCGGGAGTGAATCGCCCCGACGTCGCCCAGCGCCAGGGGCGCTACCCGCCGCCGCCCGGCGCCTCACCCGTGCTCGGCCTCGAAGTCTCGGGGCGCATCGCGGCGCTGGGCGAAGGCGTGGCCGGTTTGCGCGTGGACGACCAGGTATGCGCGCTGACCAATGGCGGGGGCTACGCCGAGTACGCCTGCGCGCCGTCCGGGCAGGTGCTGCCGCTGCCGCCAGGCCTGTCGCTATTGCAGGCGGCGGCGCTGCCGGAGAATTTCTTCACCGTCTGGACCAACGTCTTCGAGCGCGGCCGGCTGGTCGCGGGCGAATCATTCCTGGTGCACGGCGGCTCCTCGGGCATCGGCCTGACCGCCATCCAGCTCGCGCGCGTGCGCGGCGCAACGGTGTATGCCACCGTGGGCGGTCCCGAGAAGGCCGATGCCTGCCGGCGCCTCGGGGCCAGCGAGGCGATCGACTATCGACGCGAGGACTTCGTCGAACGCATCGCCGCACTCACGGCCAGGCGCGGCGTCGACCTGATCCTCGACATGGTCGGCGGCGACTACGTGATGCGCAACTTCAAGGCGCTGGCGATCGAAGGCCGGCTGGTGCAGATCGCCTTCCTGAACGGCCCACGCGCCGAGATCGACTGCACGCCGCTGATGGTCAAGCGGCTCACCTGGACCGGTTCGACGCTGCGCCCGCGCAGCGCTGCCGACAAGGCGATGATCGCGGCGCAGTTGCGCGAACAGGTGTGGCCGCTGCTGGCCAGCGGCGCCGTGCGCCCGCTCATCCACGAGGTGTTCGGGCTCGACCAGGCCGCGCAGGCCCACGAACTGATGGAATCGTCGCGCCACATCGGCAAGATCATGCTGAGCGTGGCTGGCGAATAGCCACGCCCACCCGCGCCCGCCTGTCGCGCGGCTTCAGGTCTGCACCAGCTTGCGTTGCCGGCTGATGCTCATCAGCAGGCCGACGCCGACGCCCAGCGTCAGCATGGCAGTGCCGCCGTAGGACATCAGCGGCAGCGGCACGCCGACCACCGGCAGGATTCCGGAGACCATGCCGACGTTCACGAACGCGTAGGTAAAGAAGATGAGCGTGATCGCGCCGGCCAGCAGGCGCGCGAAGATGGTCGCGCCGTTGGCAGCGATCACCAGCCCGCGCCCGATCACCAGCAGGTAGATCGCCAGCAGCGTGATGTTGCCGATCAGGCCGAATTCCTCCGAGAACACCGCGAAGATGAAGTCGGTGGTGCGCTCGGGGATGAACTCCAGGTGAGCCTGGGTGCCTTCCATCCAGCCCTTGCCCCAGATCCCGCCCGAGCCGACCGCGATGGTCGACTGGATCACGTGAAAGCCCCGGCCCAGTGGGTCCGACGACGGGTCGATCATCATCAGGATGCGCTGGCGCTGGTAATCGTGCATGAACGACCACAGCACCGGCAGCGAGGCGAGCACGGCCACGGCGCCACCGGCGATCACTTTCCAGTTCAGGCCGGCAAGAAAGATCACGTACAGGCCGGCCGAGGAGACCAGCAGGGCAGTGCCGAGATCGGGTTGGCGCGCGATCAGTGCCACCGGCAGCGCCAGCAGCACGCCGGCGATGACGAAGTCGATCCAGTCGCGCCCGCCCTCGCGGCGTTGGAAGTACCAGGCGAGCATGAGCGGCATGGCGATCTTCATCAACTCGGACGGCTGGATGCGCGTCACCCCCAGGTCGAGCCAGCGCCGTGCGCCCTTGGCAATGTCGCCGAACAGAGCCACCGCGACCAGCAGGACCAGTCCCAGCGCGTACGCCGGCACGGCCGAGCGCTGGATCCACTGCAACGGCAGGCTGGCGGCCAGCCACATGACGGCGAATGCGATCAGCAGGTTGCGGCCGTGATCGGCCATGCGCCCGTCGAAGTCGAGCGCGGCCGAATGCATGGTGATCAGGCTCAGCGCAACCAGCAGCGCCAGCGCGACCATCAGCGTCGCGTCGAACACCAGCACGTGCGGGCGGGTCCTGGCGAGCAGGGAGGGTTTCTGGTTGATCATGGCCTGGGTGGCTGCAAGGCGTCGACCGCCTCGGGCTCGATGTCCTCGGGTATGTCGCGCAGTTCGGATTCGTCGAGCAACTTCGGCAGCAAGTCTTCGCTCACGTCCTTGGGCAGCTTGCCGAGCAGGTAGAAGTCGAACAACTTGCGCGCGATGGGAGCGGCGGCCTGCGCGCCGAAGCCGCCGTTCTCCACCACCAGCGCGACCGCGATCCGGGGCGCATCCACTGGCGCGAACGCGATGAACAGGGAATGGTCGCGATGGCGCTCGGCCACGCGCCGCGCATCGTAGCGCTCGCCCTGCTTGATCCCGATCACTTGCGCCGTGCCGGTCTTGCCGGCAGCGACGTAGCCGGTGTTCGCGAAGGCGACCCGGCTGGTGCCGAAGCGGTTGACGTCGGCCATTGCGTGCCGGACCAGTTCCAGGTACTCGCGGTGCAGCGGGATGCGATAGCTCTCCGCGGGCACGGTGCGCCGGCGCGCATGGTTGAGCGGGTCTTCGATCACCTGCACCAGGTGCGGCTTCATGACGATGCCGTCGTTGGCCAGCGTCGCCGTGGCGTGGGCCAACTGCAGGATGGTGAAGGAGTTGTAGCCCTGCCCGATGCCGATCGACGGAGTCTCGCCGGGCAGCCACTTCTGCTTGTAGCGCTTGAGCTTCCACGCCGATGAGGGCAGCAGGCCGGTGCCCTCGTGTTCGAGGTCGATGCCGGTGAGCTGGCCGAATCCCCACTGCTTCATGAAGTCGTGGATGCGATCCACGCCCATGTCGAAGGCGGCCTTGTAGTAATAGGTGTCGCTGGACACCACGATCGACTTGTGCAGGTCCACCGTTCCGTTGCCGCCTGGCCGGGAGTCGCGGAAGCGATGGTTGCCGAGCTGGAAGTAGCCGGGGTCGACGATCGTGTCGCGCGGCGTGCGCACGCCCGATTCGAGCGCGGCCAGCGCCATGAAGGGCTTGTAGGTCGAGCCAGGCGGATAAGTGCCCCGCAGGGGCCGGTTCAGCAGCGGCGTGTCCGGATCCTCGTTGAGTGCCTGCCACGACTGCGTGTCGATGCCATCGACGAACAGGTTCGGGTCGAAGCTCGGCCTGGAGACGAAGGCCAGCACGTCACCGCTCTTCGGCTCGATGGCGACCAGCGCACCACGGCGCGCGCCGTACAGCGCCTCGGCCAGCTTCTGCAGTTGCACGTCGATCGACAGCACCAGGTTCGAACCGGGAATCGGCGGCACGCGCGACAGCGTGCGCACGACTCGCCCGCCGGCCGAGACCTCGACCTCGGCGGCGCCGGCCTGCCCGTGCAGGACCGCTTCGTAGGACAGCTCGATGCCGGTCTTGCCGATGTGCGTCGAGCCCGCGTAGTTCGATGCCCGGTCGGCGTCTTCGAGCTGGCGCAGGTCGTCGCGCGAGATGCGCCCGATATGCCCCAGCACGTGGGCCGCGGTTTCGCCCAGCGGGTAGTTGCGAAACAGGCGGGCGCGGATCTCGACACCGGGGAAACGGAAGCGCTGCACGGCCAGGCGCGCCACTTCCTCATCGCTCAGGCGCACCTTCAGGGGCACGCTGTCGGAGCTGCGCGAGTCTTCGAGCAGGCGTCGGAAGCGGCGCCGGTCGCGCGGCGTGATCTCGACGATGCGCGACAGTTCGTCGATCGTCTGGTCGAGTTTCGGTACCAGCCTGGGCAGGATCTCGAGCGTATACCCCGACACGTTCTCGGCCAGCAGTACGCCATTGCGATCGAAGATCAGCCCGCGCGAGGGTGCCGTCGGCACCAATGCGATGCGGTTATCCTCGGCCTGGGCATGAAAGTCGTCGTAGCGGTAGACCTGCAGGTAGACGAAGCGCGCCACCAGCAACCCGAAGCAGGCGATCACCAGGGCCATGGCAACGGCCAGGCGCAGGCGCAGCTGGCGCAGGTCCTTGCCGGTGTCGCGTACTTCGACCATGTCGGTTGTGGCCAGGTCCCGTCAGGGCCTGGCCAGGCTGCACGAGGACGGCCGCTGCATGTTCAGATCGGCCGGTTTTCGTCGCGATCGACCGCGCGCCTTTGCGGCGCGAGCAGCAACCACTCGGCCACCGGCCACAGCAGCGTGCAGCTGATGGCCTGCATGAACCAGGGCCAGCCCGGGAACGCCCCGCCCGCGGCCAGGCGCACCAGCATCGTTGCCAGTTGCGTCAGCAGGAACAGCGGCAGCACGTGCAGCATCTGGCCGGTCATGTGGAACCAGGGCACCCGCCGGTGCATGCCGATCGCACCGTACGACAGCAGGGTGTAGGCCAGTGCATGTTCGCCCAGCAGCGCTGCGTCGTGCACGTCCATCAGCAGGCCGAACAGGAACGCGATGCCGATGCCGACCTTGCGCGGCTGGTGCACGTTCCAGAACACCAGCACCAGGGCGAGGAAATCCGGTACACCGGCCATTCGTCCCCACGGCAGCACGTTCAGCACGAAGGCCGAGGCAATGGTGAACGTGATGAAGGCGCGGTTGGCCGGCAGCAGCAGGTAGTGCGGAGGTATCTGCATGGCGTCAGTTGCGGCGGGCGCGACGGCCCTTCTCGATCACCGGATCGGGTGGCGACAGCGCCTGCTGCGGCGGCTCGGCGAGCAGGATCAGCAGCAGGCGGGTGCGCTCGGCGTGCCCCGCCGGTTCGACATGCACCTGCACGAACGCCGATGCGCCGACCTCCACGGTGCGCACCGTGCCCACCGGC
>CAZXLV010000115.1:0-8487 GCA_964641405.1 uncultured Limnobacter sp.
CCGGCGCGGCGGCCGCGCAGGCCCGGTCCGCCCGGGCCTGCGCGCAGCGATGCGCTACTCCTCGCGCTTGAGCGCCGGGAACAGCACCACGTCGCGGATGCTCGGGCTGTCGGTCAGCAGCATCACCAGCCGGTCGATGCCGATGCCGCAGCCCCCGGCCGGCGGCATGCCGTACTCGAGTGCGCGGATGTAATCGGCGTCGAAGTACATGGCCTCCTCGTCGCCGGCCTCTTTCGCCTCGGCCTGGAGCTGGAAGCGCGCCGCCTGGTCTTCGGGATCGTTCAGCTCCGAGAAGCCGTTGGCAATCTCGCGCCCGATGATGAACAACTCGAAGCGCTCGGTGATGCCGGGGCGTGTATCGGAGCCGCGCGCCAGCGGCGAGACTTCGACCGGGTAGTCGACGATGAAGGTGGGTTCCCAGAGCTGGTCTTCGGCAACTTCCTCGAACAGCGCCAGTTGCAGTCCCCCGAGCGCGGTGCTGCCCAACTGCGGCCCGTCGACATCGGCGCCGAGTTTCTTCAATTCGGCGCGCAGGAACCCGGCATCGGCCAGTTGCGCGGCTGAATAGCGCGGGGCATGCCGGGCGATGGCGCCGGTGATCGATAGCCGCTCGAACGGGCGCCCGAGATCGATCGGGCGGCCCTGGTAACTCACCGTGGTCGAGCCGGTTGCGGCCATCGCGGCGTCGCGGATGACCTGTTCGGTGAAGTCCATCAACCAGTGGTAGTCGGTGTACGCGGCGTAGTACTCGAGCATGGTGAACTCGGGGTTGTGCCGCGGGCTGATGCCTTCGTTGCGGAAGCTGCGATTGATCTCGTAGACGCGCTCGAACCCGCCCACGATCAGGCGCTTGAGGTACAACTCGGGCGCCACGCGCAGGAACATCTGCTGGTCGAGCGCGTTGTGATGCGTCATGAAGGGGCGCGCGGCTGCGCCACCCGGGATCGGGTGCAGCATCGGCGTCTCGACTTCGAGAAAGCCATGGCCGTCCATGAAGCGCCGGATGGCGCCGATGGTCTTGCTGCGCGTCACGAAGGTGTCGCGGGCTTCGCCGCTGACGATGAGGTCGACATAGCGTTGCCGGTAGCGCGTCTCCTGGTCGGCCAGGCCGTGGAACTTGTCCGGCAGGGGGCGCAGTGACTTGGCGAGCAGGCGGATGGTGCTGCAGTTCACCGTCAGTTCGCCGCGCATGGTCTTGAACAGCACGCCGCGGCATCCGACGATGTCGCCCAGATCCCAGTGCTTGAAGGCGGCGTGGAGTTCGGCGCCGATGCCCTGGTCGTTCAGGTACAACTGGATGCGCCCGCTGGCGTCCTGGATGGTGGCGAAACTGGCCTTGCCCTGTACGCGCTTGAGCATGATGCGCCCGGCCAGCGTGACTTCCACCTTGTCGGCTTCGAGCTGTTCGCGGGTCTCCAGGCCATAGCGCTGCGCCAGTGCGGCGGCGCGGTGCGCCGGCACGAAATCGTTGGGGAAGGCCACGCCCTGCTCGCGCAGGCGGGCGAGCTTGGCGCGCCGCTCGGCGATGAGCGCGTGGTCGTCGTGCGCGGGCACGCCCGGCTTGTCGTCGCGGGCTTCGCTCACGGATCAGACTCCCTGCTTGAGGCTGGCGCTGATGAACGCATCGAGATCGCCGTCGAGCACCGAGCGCGTATTGCTGGTCTCGACGTCGGTGCGCAGGTCCTTGATGCGCGACTGGTCGAGCACGTAGGAACGGATCTGGTGACCCCAGCCGATATCGCTCTTGCCGGCCTCGACCTTGTCGTGCTCGGCCTGGCGCTTGCGCAACTCGAGTTCGTAGAGCCGGGCCTTGAGCATGCCCATCGCCTCGTCCCGGTTGCGGTGTTGCGAGCGATCGTTCTGGCACTGCACCACGATGCCGCTCGGCAGGTGCGTGATGCGCACCGCCGACTCGGTCTTGTTGACGTGCTGGCCGCCGGCGCCCGAGGCGCGATAGACGTCGATGCGCAGATCGGCCGGATTGATGTCCACCTCGATCGAGTCGTCGACCTTCGGATAGACGAAGACCGAGGCAAACGAGGTGTGGCGCCCGCCGCTGGAGTCGAAAGGCGACTTGCGCACCAGGCGATGGATGCCGGTTTCGGTACGCAGGAAGCCGTAGGCATAGTCGCCGTCGACGCGGATGGTTGCACCCTTGAGGCCGGCGACGTCGCCGGGCGACTCCTCGAGCAATTCGGTGGCGAAACCCTTGCGCTCGCAATAACGCAGGTACTGGCGCAGCAGCATGGCCGCCCAGTCCTGGGCCTCGGTGCCGCCGGCGCCGGCCTGGATTTCGATGAAGCAGGAATTCGGGTCGGCGGGATTGGAGAACATACGGCGAAATTCGAGGTCGGCCACTCGCGCCTCGATCCGGTGCGTATCGGCCTCGACTGCGACCAGGGCCGCGTCATCGTCTTCGGCGCAGGCCATTTCGAACAACTCGCCGGCGTCCTTCAGGTCGGCATCGATGCCCGCGATGCGCACCACGACGTCTTCCAGGCTCTTCTTTTCGCGGCCGAGTTCCTGCGCGTGCTTCGCGTCGTTCCACACGTCGGGAGCTTCGAGCTCCCGGTTGATCACTTCGAGGCGTGTCTTGCGGGCCTCGTAGTCAAAGATACCCCCGAAGCTCGCCGACGCGCGCGCGCAGGTCGTCGATCAGCGATTCAAGCAGGTTCAGGCGCTCGGCTTCCATGATTGCAACTCGCGAAAAGGCAAACCGGAAATTATACGGGCCGCACCGCTTCGACGGCCTCGATCACCAGGCGCACGCTGGCCAGGCCACGGTATTCGTCGCGAATCAGGCGAAAGGCCAGGCGCGCGGGCGAGGGCAGGGGTTCGCTGCGCCCGAACGCGATGCCGCCCAGGCGCTGTCCGCCAGGCGCGCGCAGTTCGACCTTCAGGTGTCGCTCGGCCACCACCGCCTGGCGAATGACCTCGAATTCGTTGCAGAACAGGGGCGGTGCGAAAGACTGGCCCCAGACCTGGTTGTCGATCGCATCGACCAGCGCCAGGTCGATTTCGTCCGGCGCCAGCGCGCCATCGGTGATCAGTGTGCTGGCAAAGCAGGAGGGATCGGCAAAGGTGTCGACCGCCTCCTCGAGCAGTGCCTCGAACTCGGCCAACCGCGACGCGTACAGCGTCAGGCCGGCGGCCATGGCATGGCCGCCGAAGCGCAGCAGCAGTCCGGGAGCGCGCTTGTCCACGAAATCGAGTACATCGCGCAGGTGCACGCCCGGAATCGAGCGACCCGAGCCGCGCAGTTGCGACGGCTCGCGCGAGGCGGCGAGGGCGAAGGCCGGACGGTGCAGGCGCTCCTTCATGCGACTGGCTACCAGGCCGATGACACCCTCGTGCCAGTCCTCGTGATGCAGCACCACCGAACGGCGCAGCGCATCGGGCTCGGGCAGGGCGTCCAGCGCCGCCAGTGCCTGCTCGTGCATGCCGCGCTCGATCTCGCGGCGCTGCCGGTTGATCGCGTCCAGCGCGCGCGCCAGTTCGTCGGCGCGGCCTTCATCGTCGGCGAGCAGGCATTCGATGCCCAGCGAGATGTCGCTCAGGCGCCCGGCTGCATTGATGCGCGGCCCGAGTGCGAAGCCGAGGTCCGCGCTGCTGGCACGCCGCTCGTCGCGCCCCGCCACGCGCAGCAGTGCGCGCACGCCGGCACAGGCGGCGCCGGCGCGAATGCGCTGCAGTCCGGCTGCCACCAGCAACCGGTTGTTGGCGTCCAGCGGCACCAGGTCGGCGACGGTGCCCAGCGCGACCAGGCCGAGCAGGCGCTGCAAGGGCGCACGGGCGGCCGGTGCATCGGGCTTGCGCACACGCAACTCGGCGCGCAGCGCCAGCAGCAGGTAGAACATGACGCCGACACCGGCGAGGTGCTTGCTGGCGAAGCCGCATCCATCCTGGTTGGGGTCGACGATCGCATCGGCTGGCGGCAGCACCCGGGCAGGCAGGTGGTGATCGGTCACGATGACGCGCATCCCGGCAGCGCGCGCGGCGGCCACGCCGGCCAGGCTGGCGATCCCGCTGTCGACCGTGATCAACCAGTCCGGGCGCCCGAGTCGCGGATGGCGAAGCGCCAGTGCGACCACCGCTTCGCTGAGTCCGTAGCCATGCTCGATGCGGTTCGGTACCAGGTAGTCCACCTGGCCGTCTGCCGCGCCCAGGGCGCGCAAGCCGCGCATCGCCACCGCGCAGGCGGTTGCGCCATCGCAGTCGTAGTCGGCCACGATGCACAGGCGTTCGCCTCGTTCGATGGCGTCGGCCAGCAAGCCGGCAGCCCGTGCCAGGTCCTTCATCGTCCCGGGCGGATGCAGGCGGCCCAGGTCGCGCGACAGTGAAGCGGCGTCGGCGATGCCGCGTGCCGCCAGCAGGCGCGCCAGCACCGGTGTCAGGCCGGCCTGCAGCAGGCGCTGCAGCGCATCCGGCGGCACATTGCGCTCGGTGATCACCGCAACTGCGCCCGCTCGGCCTCGCCCAGCAGGGTCGTCAGGTGCACGCGACGCCAGCGCTTGAAGCGATCGCTGCCTGCACTGGCAAGCTCGATGCAGCTTCGCTCGCCGGTCAGCACCCAACGCAGGTGGGCTTCGGCGAGGCTTGGGCAGGCGCCCAGCAGTCCCCGAAACCAGTCTTCGAAGCGCTGCCAGGCCTGTGCCCAGGCAAGTGCATCGCCGTCGCCGACCGCCTGCTGCCAGAAGGCCGGTGCCAGCAGCATCGTGACACCGGCGCGCGGGCCGCTGTCATCGATCCACGCGACCGGATCGGCGGCGGCTTCGACGTCGATGCCGATCAGGCGCGGCTGGACACCGCTGCGCAAGGCCAGTCCGGCGATCACCGGATCGCTGGTGCGCACCTCGTCGAAGGGTTGCCGCCCGGTCGTGCCGGGGCTGCCCTCCAGCCACAGGCCATTGACGGGCAGATGCCCGAGCGCCTCTCGCGCAACGTTGACCGGGTGCTCGAACCAGCCCATCTGGATCAGGTTGCTCAACTGTCGCCAGCGCTGCGTGGCCGCACCCGCAGGCTGGTAGGCGTCGATGTTGCGCCCGGCCGCCATGCGCATGCTGCGCGTCGTGAGCGCCGCCAGGGTGGCAACATCGGCGCGAGCGGTCGGCGAGTCGTCGGCGTCGAGGCGCCAGGCGTCGGGTTGGTGGATGCGCAGAGTGAGCCCCTCGTCGCCGATCAACTCGTTGGCGCGCGCCATCAGTGCTTCGGCTTCGGCGCGCTGCAGCGCGCCGGGCGCGAGCGGCACCAGCATCAGATGGTCGAGCCCGAGGTGCAGGTGCACCGGGCGCACCAGCAAGCTCGAGGCGTCGTGCGCGTCGGGCGGCAGTGCGCAGGCGGCCACCGTGCCGGTCACGCCGAAGCGTGCACGCAGCCAGGCCTCTTCGGGCAACTCCGCGGGTACCAGCATGCGCTGGTGTTCGCGTGCCACGATGCGCGCACGAAGCAGGGTGCGCCGGATCGCGCCTTCGCGGATCACGGCGGGCAGCGGCGGACGGGCTTCGGGGCGTTCCTGGGCATTGCCGGCGCCGGGGCGAGCCAGGGCGCCGGCGCACAGGATCGTGATGGTCACGCCGGGATTCTATGGCAAACTGCCGGCGCTCCGATGCAACTTCCCTACGAACTCTTCATTGGCCTGCGCTATACGCGTGCCAGCCGGCGCGCCGGTCGGCGCAACGGCTTCGTCTCGTTCATTTCGGCGCTTTCGGTGGCCGGGATCGCGCTCGGCGTGGCCGCCCTGATCACCGTGCTCTCGGTGATGAACGGGTTCCAGAAGGAAGTGCGTGATCGCATGCTGTCGGTGCTCGCGGACGTCGAGATCATGGCCGGCCACACGCCGATCCTCGATTGGCAATCGGTGCTGGCGCAGGCCATGCGCAATCCGCGGGTGGTGGCCGGCGCGCCCTACGTTTCGGGGCAGGCCATGCTCACCCACGGTGAGAGCGTGCGCGGGGTGCTGGTGCGCGGCGTCGATCCGGCGCTCGAGCCCGAGGTCTCCGATTTCACCCGAACCATGCTGGACGGCAAGTTCGCCGACCTGCGGCCGGGCCAGTTCGACGTGGCGATCGGCGCCGAACTCGCCGATCAACTGCTGCTCGGAGTGGGATCGAAGATCACCCTGATCGCGCCGCAGGGCACCACCACGCCAGCAGGTGTGGTGCCGCGCCTGAGGCAGCTGACGGTGGCTGCGGTGTTCAAGTCGGGGCACTACGAGTACGACTCCAGCCTGCTGCTGATGAACATCGAAGACGCCGCCAGGCTGTTCCGCGTCGAGGGTGTCAGCGGCGTGCGCCTGAAGACCAGCGACATGCTGGCGGCCCCGCAGATCGCCGCCGAACTGGCGCGCTCGCTCGACGGCGACCTGCTCATCCGTGACTGGTCTTCGGAGAATCGCAACTGGTTCGCGGCGGTGCAGATCGAGAAGCGGATGATGTTCATCATCCTCACCCTGATCATGGCGGTGGCCGCCTTCAACCTGGTCTCGATGCTGGTGATGACCGTGACCGACAAGCAAGCCGACATCGCGATCCTGCGCACGCTGGGGGCGCCGCCGTCGAGCATCATGCGCATCTTCATCGTCCAGGGCGCCTCGGTGGGCCTGCTCGGCATGCTGCTGGGCGTTCTGCTGGGCGTGCTGCTGGCGCTCAACATCGGTCCGGTCACCGGCTGGCTGGAGTCGCTGTTCGGCTTCCAGGTGCTGCCCAAGGGCATCTACTTCATCGACTACCTGCCCAGCGACCTGCGCTGGCACGACGTGCTCACGATCGGCGTCACGGCCTGCGTGCTGGCGCTGCTGTCCACGCTGTATCCGAGCTGGCGCGCCTCGCGTGTGCGGCCCGCCGAAGCCTTGCGCTACGAATGAAGCCGGCCGTGCTGCAAGCCGCAGGTCACGGCGACGATGCGCGCGCCGATGCCGCCGGCACCGTGGTGATTTCGGCGCGTGGGTTGCGCAAGACCTACGGCAGCGGCGCCCTCGCGGTGCCGGTGCTGCACGGCGTCGACATCGACATTCACAGCGGCGAGCGGGTTGCGATCACCGGTGTGTCGGGCTCGGGCAAGAGCACGCTGTTGCATCTGCTTGGCGGGCTGGACGAACCCAGTGGAGGCGCGGTCGCCTGGCTGGGGCATCCGGTTGCGGGCCTGGCGCAGGCCGAACTGGGCATGCAGCGCAATCGCCTGCTCGGCTTCGTCTACCAGTTCCACCACCTGTTGCCCGAATTCAGCGCGCTCGACAACGTGGCCATGCCGCTGCGCATTCGCCGCCTGCCTGCCGCCGAGGCGCGACGGCGTGCCGCCTCGATGTTGCAGCGTGTCGGGCTTGCCACGCGGCTGGCGCATGTGCCGGGCCAACTCTCGGGCGGCGAGCGCCAGCGCGTCGCGATGGCGCGTGCCATGGTTACCGAACCGCGCTGTGTGCTGGCCGACGAGCCGACCGGCAACCTGGACCGTGCAACCGCGCAGCAGGTGCATGAGCTGATGACGTCGCTGTCGCGCGAATTCGGCGTGGCATTCGTGGTCGTCACGCACGACACTGACCTCGCCGCGGGTTCCGATCGCATACTGCACCTGCGCGATGGTCGCTTCGACGCGTGAACCGGCGCTGCCATGCTGATCGACACGCACTGCCACCTCGATGCGCACGAGTTCGCGGCCGACCGCCAGGAGGTGCTTGCGCGTGCGCTGCAGGCTGGCGTCGGCGCGATCGTGGTGCCGGCGGTCGAACTGTCCGGCTTCGAGGCCGTGCGCGCACTGGCTGCGGCGAACCCGCGCGTGGTGGCTTATGCGCTGGGCATCCACCCGATGTACGTCGATCGCAGTCCCGAGGAGCATCTGGCACGCCTGCGCGAGGCGCTCGAGCGCGGGCGCAGCGATCCGGCGCTGGTCGCGATCGGTGAAATCGGGCTCGACTTCTTCGTGGCGGGATCCGATCGCGAGCGCCAGCAGCGTTTTTTCGTTGCGCAGCTCGGATTGGCGCGCGAGTTCGAGCTGCCCGTCCTGCTGCATGTGCGACGCGCGCAGGACGCGATCCTGAAGCACTTGCGCCGCCTTCGACCGCCGGGCGGCATCGCGCACGCATTCAACGGCAGCACGCAACAGGCGACCCAGTTCCTCGAACTGGGCTTTGCGCTCGGCTTCGGCGGTGCGATGACCTACCCGCGCGCCTTGCGCATCCGTGGCCTGGCGCGTGATCTGGCGCCCGAGTCTCACGTCCTCGAGACCGACGCGCCCGACATTGCTCCGGAATGGATCGCGGGCCAGCGCAACGAGCCATCGCAGTTGGCACGCATTGCAGCGGTCTTTGCCGCACTGCGCGACGAGGGCGTAGACACGGTGCGCGCGCGCACCGCCGGCAATGCCCTGCGCGTGCTGCCGCGCCTGGCGCAAGCGCTGCGGGCCGATCCGCGGAGGGACTAGGGCCTGTTCACACTACGACAGGCCCCGGCCCGGAGGGTGAGCCCGAAAAAAGCACGCACTCTGCGTTGCAAA
>CAZXLV010000116.1:0-8454 GCA_964641405.1 uncultured Limnobacter sp.
GCTGCCCCCAAACGCCCGCAACGCGGAGGCCTGGCTGGCCGGCCTGGTGACGCTGGTCGGCACGATCGTGATGGCCATGCAGTACCCGGCGATCGGCGCCGGTGAAGTGCTGCGTTACGAACTGCAGTGGCTGCCGCACCTGGGCCTGAATTTCATCATCCGGATCGACGGCTTCGCCTGGCTGTTCGCGATGCTGGTGCTGGTGATCGGCTTGCTGGTGGTGCTGTACGCGCGCTACTACATGTCGCCCTCGGATCCGGTGCCGCGCTTCTTCTCGTTCCTGCTTGCCTTCATGGGCTCGATGCTGGGCATCGTGCTGTCGGGCAACCTGGTGCAGATGGTGCTGTTCTGGGAACTGACCAGCCTGGTGTCGTTCCTGCTGATCGGCTATTGGCATCACCGGCCCGATGCCCGTCGCGGCGCGCGCATGTCTTTCACCATCACGGTGGCCGGCGGCCTGTGCCTGTTCGCCGGCGTGCTGATGCTGGGCCAGGTGGTGGGCAGCTACGACCTCGACCAGGTGCTCGCGGCCGGCGACCGGCTGCGCGGGCACGCCTGGTATCGGCCGATCCTGGTGCTGGTGGCGCTGGGAGCGATCACCAAGAGTGCGCAGTTTCCGTTCCACTTCTGGCTGCCGCGTGCCATGGCCGCGCCGACGCCGGTGTCGGCTTACCTGCACTCGGCCACCATGGTCAAGGCCGGCGTGTTCCTGCTCACGCGCCTGTGGCCAGTGCTCGCCGGCACCCCGGAATGGTCGTGGATCATCGGTGGCGCCGGCCTGACCACGCTGGTGCTGGGCGCCTTCGTGGCGATCTTCCAGCACGACCTCAAGGGTCTGCTGGCGTACTCCACGCTCAGCCACCTCGGCCTGATCACGCTGCTGCTGGGCCTGGGCAGCCCGCTGGCCGCGGTGGCCGCCATCTTCCACACCGTGAATCACGCCACCTTCAAGGCCTCGCTGTTCATGGCCGCCGGCATCATCGACCACGAGACCGGCACGCGCGACATGCGCCGGCTGAGCGGCCTGTACCGTGCCATGCCGATCACCGCCACGCTCGCCATGGTGGCGGCCGCGGCCATGGCGGGAGTGCCGCTGCTCAACGGTTTCCTGTCCAAGGAAATGTTCTTCTCCGAGGCGCTGCAGGCCGGTTCGACGCGCGACTACCGGCTGGCCATCATGGCCACGCTGGCAGGCATCTTCAGCGTGGCCTACTCGGTGCGCTTCATCCAGGAAGTGTTCTTCGGACCGCCGCCGCGCGACTTGCCGCGCACGCCGCACGAACCGCCACGCTGGATGCGCTTTCCGGTCGAGTTGCTGGTGCTCGCCTGCCTGGTGGTCGGCATCGTGCCCGGCCTGACCATCGGACCGTTCCTGCACCGGGCCGCCGTCTCGGTGCTGGGCGTGGACACGCCCGCCTACAGCCTGGCCGTCTGGCATGGCTTGAACCTGCCGCTGCTGATGAGCGCCATCGCGCTCACCGGGGGTGTCGCGCTGTACCTGCTGCTGAAGCGGCGCCTGAGCCTGGACAGCGTCGAGCAGGTGCCGCTGGTGCATCGATTCGATGGCCAGCGCCTGTTCGAGCGCTTCCTCGACGCGCTCAACCTCGGCGCCAGGCGCCTGGAGCGCCTGCTCGGCACGCACCGATTGCAGGCACAACTGGAACTGCTGGTGCTGGTTGCGCTGGCCGCCGCCGCGCTGCCGCTGCTCAGGCGCGGCCTGCAGTCCGGCGACGCGCTTGCGAACCCCATCGACCCGGTCTTCGCGATCTTGTGGACGATCGGCATCGCCTGTGCCGTCGGGGCGGCCTGGCAGGCCAAGTACCATCGACTGGCCGCCCTCATCCTGATGGGCGGCGCCGGCCTCGCGACCAGCCTGAGTTTCGTCTGGCTGTCCGCGCCCGACCTGGCGCTGACCCAGTTGATGGTCGAATCGGTCACCACCGTGCTGATCCTGCTCGGGCTGCGCTGGTTGCCATCACGCCTGGAGCCGCGTGCGCTGGGCTTGCGCGCGAGCCTCGCCGATCGCCTGCGGCGCGGCCGCGACCTCGTCATTGCACTGGCGGCGGGCGGCGGCGTGGCAATGCTGGCCTTCGCGCTGCTGACCCGGCCGTTTCCCCACAGCATGGCGTCGTTCTTCCTGGATCGCGCGCTTGCCGAAGGCGGCGGGGCCAACGTCGTCAACGTGCTGCTGGTGGACTTCCGCGGCTTCGATACGATGGGCGAGATCACCGTGCTCGGCGTGGTGGCGCTGACGGTCTTCGCGCTGCTGCGTCGCTTCCGCCCGGCGCCCGACAGCATCGCGATCCCGGCGCAGCAGGACCGGCAATCCGCCGATGACAAGCGGCCCGAGCGCGCGGGGGTGGAAGCCGAGCGCGGCTACATGATGGTGCCGGCCGTCTCCATGCGCCTGCTGTTTCCGATCATGACCGTAGTGTCGATCTTCTTCTTCATGCGTGGCCACGACGAGCCGGGCGGCGGCTTCGTGGCCGGCCTGGTGATGGCGGTTGCCATCATCCTGCAGTACATCGCCGGCGGCACCGTCTGGGTCGAAGAGCGCCTGAAGCTGTTCCCGCGCCGGCTGATCGGCCTCGGGCTGCTGGTGGCCGTGGCCACCGGCCTGGGGGCCTGGGTCTTCGGTTACCCGTTCCTGACCAGCCATTCGGTGCATCCGCGAATTCCCTTGCTGGGCGAGGTACCGCTGTCGAGCGCCATGTTCTTCGACCTGGGCGTGTACCTGCTGGTGGTCGGCGCCACGGCGGTGATCCTGATCTCGCTGGCGCACCAGTCGATCCGCAGCCTGCGCGCCGCGGCGCCGGTGGATGCGGGCGCCGCGCCTGCGCGCGCGCCACCGGCAGCCGGGGCGACCGGCGCCGTCATCGAGGTGGAGCGCCGATGGAACTGATCGTGTCGCTGGCCATCGGCGTGCTGGTCGGGTCCGGAGTCTGGCTGCTGCTGCGTCCGCGCACCTTCCAGGTGATCGTCGGGCTGTCGCTGATCTCCTACGGGGTGAACCTGTTCATCTTCGCGATGGGGCGCCTGCGCGTCGACCGCGTTCCGATGGTGGCAAGCGCTCCGGTGGACCCGGCGCAGTACGCCGATCCGCTGCCGCAGGCACTGGTGCTGACGGCGATCGTCATCGGCTTTGCGATGACCGCCCTGTTCCTGGTGGTGTTGCTGGCCTCGCGCGGCTCGAGTGGCAGCGACCACGTCGACGGCAAGGAGCCGCCCGCATGATGCGCTGGGCCGATCACCTGATCCTGGTGCCGGTCGTGCTGCCGATGATGGCCGGGGCATCGATGCTGCTGTTCGACGAGCGGCGCCGGGGGCTGAAGTTCACCATCAGCCTGGTTTCGACCGGTGGCCTGCTGCTTGCGGCGCTCATGCTGATGCGCCTGGCCGATGGCCGCGCCGCCGGCTGGAGTGGTTCGATCGGGGTGTACCTGGCGGCCAACTGGCCGGTGCCGTTCGGCATTGCCCTCGCGGCCGACCGGCTCTCGGCGCTCATGCTGATGCTGTGCGCGCTGCTTGCGCTCGCCTCGCTGGTGTTCTCCCACGCGCGCTGGAATCGCGCCGGGGTTCACTTCCATGCGCTGTTCCAGTTCCTGCTGATGGGCGTGAACGGCAGTTTCCTCACCGCCGACCTGTTCAACCTGTTCGTGTTCTTCGAAGTGATGCTGGCGGCCTCCTACGGCCTGGCCCTGCACGGCTCGGGCGCGGCGCGGGTGGTCGCGGGCATGCACTACATCGCCGTCAACCTGGTGGCCTCCTCGCTGTTCCTGATCGGGGTGTCGATGCTGTATGCGGTGACCGGCACCCTGAACATGGCCGACCTGGCGCTGATCGTGCCGCACGTGGCGCCCGGCGATCGCATGCTGCTCGAAGCGGGTGCGGCGATCCTCGCGGTTGCCTTCCTCGCCAAGAGCGCGGCCTGGCCGCTCGCCTTCTGGCTGCCGGCCACCTACGCGGCGGCCAGTGCACCGGCGGCGGCGGTGTTCGCGATCCTCACCAAGGTCGGCATCTACGTGATCCTGCGCTTGTGGCTGTTGCTGTTCGCGGCCGATGCCGGCGACTCGACCGGCTTCGGGCGCGCCTGGCTGCTCTACGGCGGCATGGCCACGCTCGCTTTCGCCACCATCGGCACGATGGCCTCGCAGGACCTGCGCCGGCTGGCCGCCTACAGCATCATCATGTCCTCGGGCACCCTGCTGGCGGCGATCGGTTTCGCCGATGCAGCCGTGCTGGCCGGCGCGCTCTACTACCTGGTGAGCGCAACGCTGGCGGCGGGGGCCCTGTTCCTGCTCATCGAGCTGGTCGATCGCAGCCGCACGGCGGTCTCCAGCGTGCTGGCCGTGACCGTGGAGGCCTTCGAGGCACAGGGTGCGCTGCACGCCGAGGCGGGCGCAGAGGAAAGCGAACACGACGATGCCGGCGTGATCATTCCCGCGGCGATGGCTTTCCTCGGCCTGAGCTTCGTGAGCTGCGCGCTGCTGGTGTCGGGCTTGCCGCCCTTGTCCGGGTTCATTGCCAAGTTCGCGCTGCTGGCGGCGATGCTGCCGGCCGGTGCGCGGCAGGCCGCAGCGGGTGCCGGCCTGGAAACGGCGTCCTGGCTCATGCTGGCGCTGCTGATCGTCTCCGGCCTGGCCGCGGCCATCGCGCTGATGCGTATCGGGATCCGCAACTTCTGGGTCCCGGTGCAGCAGCAGCCGCCGCGACTGCGCGTCATCGAAGCGGCACCGGTTGCCGCCTTGATCCTGCTGTGCCTGGCGATCACGCTGCAGGCCGGACCGCTGATGCGCTACCTCGACGCCACCGCCGGCGCGCTTACCCGGCACGGCGAATTCGCCGCCGCGGTGACCACGGCGCGGCCGCTGCCCGGGCCGGGAGCGCCGCCCGGAATGCCAGTGCCGCCCACGACGGGGGCGTTGCCGCGATGAAACGCTGGCTGCCCGCCCCGCTGCTGTCGCTGTTCCTGCTGCTGATGTGGTTGCTGCTCAACCAGAGCATCGCCGCCACGCAGGTCCTGCTCGGCACCCTGATTGCCGTGTGGGCGCCATGGGCGACGGCAAAGCTGCGCCCCCTGCAACCGCGCGTCCGGCGGCCATGGGTCATCGCGCGCCTGTTCGCGACGGTGCTGGTCGACATCGCGAATTCGTCGATCAAGGTGTCGCGCGTCATCCTCGGCAACCGGCAGCGGCGCGGTCATTCCGGCTTCATGAGCATCCCTCTCGAACTGCGCGACCCGCACGGATTGGCCGTGCTCTCGGCGATCATCAATTCCACGCCGGGTACGGTATGGGCCGAGCTGAGCGCCGATCGCCGGCTGCTGATGATCCACGTACTCGACCTGCACGATGAACAGGCCTGGATCGCCACCATCAAGACCCGCTACGAGAAGCCGTTGATGGCGATTTTCGAATGAGCCAGATCCTCGCCGGCGCGATCCTGTTCTCCCTGGGCTGCCTGGGGCTGGCCATGGTGTTCGCCGCCATCAGGCTGTTTCGCGGACCGAGTGCGCAGGATCGCGTGCTGGCGCTCGATTCCCTCTACATGTGCGCGATGCTGGCCGTGCTGGTGCTCGGCATGCGCTTCGGCAACCCGGTGTACTTCGAGATCGCGCTGCTGTTCGCACTGATCGCCTCGGTCGGCTCGATTGCGATGGCCAAGTTCCTGCTGCGCGGGGAGGTCATCGAATGAATCCGGCCGAGGCAATTCCGGCCTGGGCGGCCCTTCCGGTGGCCGCATTGCTGATCCTGGCGGGCTGCCTGTTCCTGGTTGGCGGACTGGGATTGCTGCGCCTGGGCAACTTCTACCAGCGCACCCATGCCACCGCGCTGATCAACACGCTCGGAGCGGGCAGCGTGCTGATCGCCTCGATGTTGTACTTCAGCGCACTGCAATCGCGCCCGGTCGTTCACGAATTGCTGATCACCGTGTTCGTGCTGCTCACCGCGCCGGTCACCGCCATCCTGCTGATGCGCGCCGCCATCCATCGCGACCGGCGCAACGCCCGTCCGGAGGTGCCTGCCCATCCGGGCATGGCGGCCGGCGCCGAGCGCACCGGCGCGCACGAGGATCAGCAGGCTGGCGGACTTTGACGCGCCAGTGCGCCGGGCCGATAGAATCGACGCTTCATGACGATCACGGACACCGATCCGATGCGCATCTGCATTTACGGCCTCGGCGCTGTCGGCGGCTACCTGGCGGCGCGCCTGGTGACGGCGGGCGAGCGCGTCTGCGCCGTGACACGCGCGGCCACGCTGCGCGCGGTCGCGCGCGACGGACTGACGCTGATCGAACGCGCAGGCGAGGGCGGCGAGTTGCGCCAGACGGTGGTTCCGCTGCAGGTGGCCGAAGCTCCCGCCACGCTGGGCCCGCAAGACCTGGTCGTGCTCAGCGTCAAGACCACGGGCCTGGCGGACGTGGCACGCGACATCGCGCCGCTGCTCGGCCCCGATACGATCGTGCTGTCGGCCACCAACGGCGTGCCGTGGTGGTTCTTCCACGGACTCGATGCGCAACTGGCGGCGCGCCAATGGCCGTCGCTCGACCCGCATGGCGAGCTGGGCGCTGCCATTCCGCTTGCCCGGGTGCTCGGCTGCGTGGTGTACCTCGACTGCTCGGTGTCCGCGCCCGGCGTGCTGCGACATGCACGGGGAAACCGACTCGTCATCGGCGAGCCGGCCGGTGGCGAGAGTGAACGCGCACGGCGTGTCGCGGCGCTGCTGTCCCGTGCCGGCATCGAGGCCGAAGTTTCGGCGCGCATCCAGCAGGACGTCTGGTTCAAGCTGTGGGGCAACATGGCCATGAACGCAATCTCGGCGATCACCGGCGCCACCACCGATCGCGTGCTCGACGACCCGCTGGCGCGCAGCTTCGTCACCAACACGATGCTCGAGACCGCGGCAGTCGGCGAGCGCATCGGAGTGCCGGTTCCGATCGCTGCGGAACAGCGTCACCAGCTCACGCGCCAGCTTGGCGCCTTCAAGACCTCGATGTTGCAGGACGTCGAAGCGGGCAAGCCGGTGGAACTCGATGCGCTGCTGGGCATCGTCGTCGAACTCGGCACCGTGGTGGGCGTGCCCACGCCGAACATCGATGCGCTGTTCGCGCTGGCGCGGCTGCACGGTCGTACCCACGGCCTGTATTCACGCTGAAGCGAACCGGCGTCGCAGCATGGCGAGGCATGTCCCCGAGACCCCGGCCACGCAATTCCTGAAGCGCCAGGGCGTGGCCTTCGGGTCGCATCCCTACGATTACGTCGAGCATGGCGGCACGGCCGAATCGGCGCGCCAACTCGGCGTGGACGAGCACCAGGTGGTCAAGACCCTGGTGATGCAGGACGAAGCCGCGCGCCCGCTGATCGTCCTCATGCACGGCGACCGCAAGGTGTCGACCAGGCAACTGGCGCGCCAGGCCGGGCACAAGAGCATCGAGCCGTGCACGCCGGCAACGGCGCAGCGCCACTCCGGCTTCCTGGTCGGCGGTACCTCGCCCTTCGGCACCCGCAAGGCGCTGCCGGTCTTCGTCGAGCGCTCGGTGCTCGAGCTGCCGCTCATCTACATCAATGGCGGACGGCGCGGCCTGCTGGTGTCGCTGGCACCGCAGGTGCTCGTCGAGTTGCTCGGCGCGCGGGCGGTCGACTGCGCGCTGGAGACATGAACGGCGCCCCGGCCGGTAAACTGCGCGCTGGCAGTCCTCCAGTCAGCGCACCATGCAACACTTGGCCGTACCGCTTGCCGTCGTCCTCGCCTACCTGCTCGGCTCGATTTCCTTCGCGGTCCTGGTCAGCCGCGTGATGGGGCTGGCCGATCCGCGCAGCTACGGTTCGAAGAATCCGGGGGCCACCAACGTGCTGCGCAGCGGCAACAAGGCAGCGGCGCTGCTCACGCTGCTGGGTGACGGCGCCAAGGGCTGGTTGGCGGTCTTCCTGGCGCGCACGTTCGCCGTGCGCTACGGCTTCGGCGAAGGCACGATCGCGCTGGTGGCGCTGGCGGTCTTCCTCGGCCACCTGTTCCCCCTCTACCACCGTTTCGCCGGCGGCAAGGGCGTCGCCACCGCGGCCGGCGTGCTGCTCGGGCTCAGCCTGCTGCTGGGCCTGGCCACCGCTGCAAGCTGGTTGATCATTGCCTTCTTCTTTCGCTACTCCTCGCTCGCGGCGATGGTGGCCGCCCTGTTCGCACCACTGTGCTACGTGTTCGTCTTCGGGGTCGATCCGGTGGCTGCGGCAGTCGCTGCAATGAGTGCCTTGCTGGTCTGGCGGCACCGACAGAACATTGCCAACCTGCTGGCCGGCAAGGAATCCCGCATCGGCGCCGGGCGGCGCAGCGACCTGCGGCAGCGCGGCTGAAGGGCGTGCCGGCTGCTTCGCGCCAATCGCGGAGGCCGTGCCTGTCGCCGACCTCAGAAGCTGTGAATCAATCGGCCGTGCCCGGAAGGCGCGCCGAAATGCGTTCG
>CAZXLV010000117.1:0-2473 GCA_964641405.1 uncultured Limnobacter sp.
CGATGCGCTGGTGAACATGGCGGCCGCGGCCGGCCTGCACATCGACCTGCGCATTGTCGAGTCTGCCTGATCGGGCATCTACGACGCGCCACTGCATCCGTACACGGAGGCGCTGCTGCTCCTCTCTTACGCGCCGTACCGAGGGGGCGGGCCTGTGGCCTCCAGTGCCACCCGGATCCGGGCCGCCGATATGGCGCAGGCACGGTCCAAGGCCCGACAGCGAAAAGGCCTTCAATGCCCTGGTGTGGCAGGTGCGCTGGCCGGGGCAGTTCTTCCCGCCGTGGCGACGGTTGCACCGAGCAGGGTGGTGAGGCGCGCCGAATCCTCGGCGAAGCGCTGTGCGATCTGCTCGCGCTCGGCGGCGCGACGCGCCACGAAGGCGGTTTCGGCGAGGATCCCGTTGGACAGGTCCGACAGGCGCTGGCGTAGCGGCAAGGGCGCCTTGGCGGGATCCTCTCCGGCCTGTGGCAACAACTCGCGCTGCGTCTCGCGCAGGGCGGCAAGGCGCTGCGCGGCCGCGCCGATGTCCTCGTCGATGTCGGCCAATTGGCGCTGGCGCACCACTTCGAGCGCTGCGGCGTCCGGGTAGGCCTGCAGCAGGGCGCGATCGCGCGCCTGTACCTCGCGCTGGGCGCGAACCTCGACCTGGCGCTGGCGTTCGCCCAGTTCCTGCCGGCGTCGTTGCTCGGCGCTCAGCGGGGCAGGCAGTTCGCGGCGTATCAGGCCGTCCTGGCGCAGCACGCGCAGGGGCCGGTTGGCGCATTCGGCAATCGGGCGGTCGCTGACCAGCGTCTGTCCGCGCTCGTCCTGGCAACTGTACAGTGGGGCACTGCCTTGCCTGGCCGGCGGCCCTGCCGCCAGCGCGCCGTGGGTCCATGCGCAGGCAGCGCCGACCAGCAGGGTGGCGATCGTCGCAAGGGGGCCGGCCCGCGTGCAGGCAATGCGCGTCATGCCGCCGATGCTAGTCAGCTCGTGGCGGCGACTCCATAGCGCGCGCGATAGGCGGCAACGTGCCCGCGATGGGCGGCGAGCCCGTTGGCCAGCGCGTCGCCCGAATCGAGAAAGCCCAGCAGGTCGTCCAGGCTGGCGATGGCAAGTACCGGAATGCCGTGGCGCCGCTCGACCTCCTGGCTGGCCGAGAACTCGCCGATGCGATGCGCGTCACCGCTGCGCTCCTGGCGATCGAGGGCGATCAGCACCGCGGCGGGCTCGGCGCCCTGCGCCCGGATGAGCCCGATCGACTCGCCCACCGAGGTGCCGGCACTGATGACGTCATCGACGATGACCACCCGCCCGGCGAGCGCAGCGCCGATCAGCAGGCCACCTTCCCCGTGGTCCTTGGCTTCCTTGCGATTGAAGGCGAAGGCGACCTTGCGCCCGCCCGCGGCCAGCGCGACCGCGGTGGCCGAAGCCAGCGTGATGCCCTTGTAGGCCGGACCGAACAGCATGTCGAACCGCAGCCGTCCCGCCGCTTCGGCTGCCAGCAGGGTGGCAGCGTAGAACTGCGCCAGTCGACCTAGCAGGACGCCGTCGCAGAACAGGCCCGCATTGAAGAAATAGGGCGACAGGCGGCCTGCCTTGGTACGGAATTCGCCGAAGCGCAGGATGCCGGCCTCGACCGAGAAGCGGATAAACTGCGCGCGCAAGTCTTCAGCCATGGCCTTCGTGGCCTCACCAGGACGAACTCCGAAGCCGCGATGATACGGGTCATCTCGCTGAACCTGAATGGCATCCGGTCGGCCAGCCGCAAGGGCTGGATCGAGTGGGTGGCCAGCAGCCGCCCCGACGTGCTGTGCGTGCAGGAAGTCAAGGCGCAACTGGACGACCTCGACGATTCCCTGCGCACGGTAGCCGGCCTGCGCGGACACTTCCACCTCGCGCAGAAGAAGGGCTACAGCGGCGTTGCCCTGTACAGCCGCCGGCGGCCGCACGCGGTGCGCCGCGGCTTCGGCAGCGAGGAGTTCGACGCCGAGGGCCGCTACGTCGAGGCCGACTTCGGTGCCTGCACGGTGATTTCGGTCTACGTGCCATCGGGCTCCAGCTCCGACGAGCGGCAGGCCGCCAAGTTCCGCTTCCTGGACCAGTTCCAGTCGCACCTGCGCGAGCTGATCGCGAGCGGGCGCGAGATCATCGTCTGCGGCGACTGGAACATTGCCCATCGCGAAATCGACCTGAAGAACTGGCGCGGCAACCGCAACAACTCCGGTTTCCTGCCCGAAGAGCGTGCCTGGCTGAGCGCCGTGTTCGACTCGCTGGGCTGGGTCGATGTCTATCGGCGCCTGCATCCCGAAGCCACCGGCGAGGCCTACACCTGGTGGAGCAATCGCGGACAGGCCTGGGCCAACAACGTCGGCTGGCGCATCGACTACCAGATTGCCACCCCCGGCATCGCCGCGCGCGCCCGACGTGCGACCATCTTCAAGGACGCGCGTTTTTCCGATCATGCGCCGCTGACCGTCGACTACGCCCTGCG
>CAZXLV010000117.1:2573-5625 GCA_964641405.1 uncultured Limnobacter sp.
GCTGCCCGGCCGCTGCCCGGCCTGCTCAGATCGGATAACCCGAAAACTCCTTGACCGCCTTCAGTTCCGCATGCGACACGATGCGGGCCACGCCCATCGACAGGTCGTTGATCCAGGCATCGGAAAGCCCTTGGTAGTGCGTCATGTCACGGCAGGCGAAGCGCACCAGGTAATCGTAGGCGCCGCTCACCAGGTGGCAGGCAATCACTTCCGGGCACCGCAGGGCGCGGCGCTCGAACTGCTGCAGCGTGGCGCTCCTCTGGTCGACCAGGATCAGCTCGGTTTGCACGACGATCAGCTCGCCGTAGGCGCGCCGTCCGATCACTGCCCGGTAACCTTCGATGAATCGCTCGCGTTCGAGCCTGCGCACGCGATCGAGGCAGGCTCGTGCCGACAGCCCGACCTGCAGCGCCAGCGCCTGGCTGGTCAGGCGCCCGTCGCGCTGGAGCGCCCGCAGGATTTGCTGGTCGATGTCATCGAGCGCCTTCATGCGGCCAGTTTAGCCGACCCTGTGGGTTGGCCGTCGCTGCGATTGTCCAGCCGCAGACTGAGGCAATAAGCGGCGCCGCCGGCGCGGTTGAAGGCGCCCAGCGGTGCCAGCCGGATGTGGTATCCGCGCGCTTCCAGTTCGCGGCGCAGCGCCAGCGAGCAATGGCACATCACCACATCGCGGCCGATCGACACCGAGTTCACGCCCAGCCGATCGGCATCCGCGCGGCCGGCTTCGATCAGGTCGGCGCCGGCCAGCGCGCGCAGCACGCGCTGCGAATCGGCCGTGAACGCGGGCGGGTACCAGACGATCTCGCCGCCCGCGAGCAGGCAGAAGCAGGTGTCGAGGTGGTAGAAGCGCGGCGACGCCAGATCGAGCGAGATGGTGTCGACCCCGAATACCCGCCGCACGGTGTCGCGTGCCTCCAGGCTGGAACGCTGGCCATGGCCGAGCCAGAACAGGCGCCGCCCCGGATCCCAGATGGCGTCACCGGCTCCTTCGAAGAACACGCCCGGCGGCATCTCATGAATCGACTCGACGATGCCGCGACGCTGCAGTGCCTCGAAGGCTCGGCGCACGTGGGGCTCTTCGCCGCGCCGCTCGGGATGGCGAAAGCGCGCCAGCAAAGCCTTGCCGTCCAGCACCACGGCGCTGTTGGCGGTGAACACGAGATCCGGCAGGCCCGCTTGCGCCGGCATGGTCTCGATTTCGGCGCCAATCGCTTCGAAGCTGCGCCGCAGCCGGCGCCAGCCTTCGTGCGCCTCGCTGACCAGGCGCGCGGGCTCGCGTGCCCAGGCCTCGGGATCCATCCACGGATTGATCCGGTAACTGACTTCGAAGTGATCCGGCGCGCTCAGCAGCAGTCGCGCGGCCGGCAGCAGTGGCGCTGCCGGGGCGCCGGCCGAACGCGCTTCGGCGGGATTCCCGATGGCGGCGCGCACGGGTGTGCGGCGGCCTGCCGCGAGTACCCCGGGCGGCTGCGGGTGGCGCCGCGCGAGCGCCGGGAAGCTGTCGAGCACCTCGGCCAGCCGGTCGATGCCCAGGTCCAGGTCGGCCCGCGTGATGGTCAGCGGTGGCGCAATCCGGATCACCGTTTCGTGCGTTTCCTTCGAGAGCACCCCATGCTGCGCCAGTCGCTCGACGACACGTCGCGCGTCGACGCCGGCGTGGCGCAGGTCGACACCGGCCCACAGGCCGCGTCCGCGCACCTCGATGGAACGCCCCGCGGCCAGTTCGTGCAGGCGCCGGAGCAGGTGGCGTCCCAGCACGGCGCTGCGCTGCGACAACTGTTCGTCCTGCAAGACGCGCAAGGCCTCCAGGCCGACGGCGGCGGCCAGCGCATTGCCGCCGAAGGTCGATCCGTGACTGCCGGGCTCGAACACGCCCATCACCGTCTCGTCGGCAAGAAAGGCCGATACCGGCACGATTCCGCCACCAAGCGCCTTGCCCAGGATCAGGCCATCGGGGCGTACCCCTTCATGCTCGAAGGCGAACATGCGCCCGGTGCGTCCGAGCCCGGACTGCACTTCGTCGAGCAGCAGCAGCACGCCATGCCGATCGCACCACTGGCGCAGGGCGCGCAGCCAGCCCTCGGGCGGCACCACAATGCCGGCCTCGCCCTGGATCGGCTCGACCAGCACCGCGCAGACGGTGTCGTCATGGACCGCGTCGAGGGAGGCGATGTCGCCGAAGCGGAAGTGGCGAAACGCCGGTGCGAACGGCCCGAAGCCGTCGCGGTAGGCGGGTTCGGACGAGAAGCCGACGATGGTCGAGGTTCGCCCGTGGAAGTTCCCCTCGGCCACCAGGATCACTGCCCGATCGGGCTCGATGCCGCGCACCCGGTAAGCCCAGCGGCGCGCCGCCTTGATGGCCGTCTCCACGGCTTCGGCGCCGCTGTTCATCGGCAGCGCGCGCGCCAGCCCGCTCAGCCGGCACAGTTCGGTCAGGAACGGCCCCAGGGTGTCACTGTAGAAGGCACGTGAGGTGATGCTGACGCGGTTGATCTGGGCGATCGCTGCCGCCACCAGGCGCGGATGGCGATGGCCGTGGCTGGCTGCGGAATAGGCGCTCATGAAGTCCAGGTAGCGGCGCCCCTCGACGTCGCGGATCCAGACGTCTTCGGCGCTTTCGACCACTACCGGGATCGGCGCGTAATTGGCCGCGCAAACCGCACGCTCGAGTGCGATGCGGCGCATCGTCTCGTCGTGCTGTGTGCGGTCCGTGGAAATGCGACTGGTTTTCATGTTCGACTCCGGTCGGGCGCTCGGCAAGCTGTCTTCTGTTCATCATGGCGGCAGTCCACATCCGCGCGGACGCGCCGATGTGCGGCAGCGGCGCGGGATCGGCGGAATCCGTGGCGCGCGTTCGCCGATTCGGCGTGGGCGCTGCGCTTGGCACAGATCAAGGACATCGTCAATCGAAGCGCGTGTAGTCGAGGCAGTTCGTGTGCCCGAAGCGGCAGTGCGGCGGCCGGCGGATCCGGCAGCGAGGAGAGACGGTGTTGCAGATCATCATCCAGGGCCGTGGCGGCCAGGGCGCGCAGACGGCGGGCAACCTGCTGGC
>CAZXLV010000117.1:5725-8374 GCA_964641405.1 uncultured Limnobacter sp.
GCTGGCGCGGCGCCACGGCCTGGGACGCATCGTCAATTCGGTGCTGCTGGGTGCCCTGGCGCGCGCCATCGAAGCGCCGTCGCCCGAGGTGCTTGCACATACCTTGCGCGAGCAGGCGCCCAAGATGCGCGATGAGAACGTTGCCGCCTGCGCCGACGGCTATCGCCGCATCGATGCTCTGTTGCAGGAGAGTGCGGCATGAATGCCAAGGAACTGCCCCCGACCACCTGGACCACCGGCACCACCGAGGTCTTCAAGACCGGCACCTGGCGCGCCTGGCTGCCGCGCTACATCAGCGCCCCCTCGCCGTGCCACCTGGCCTGTCCGGTCGATGGCGACATCGCGCAATGGATCGGGCGCGCGCGCGAACGCGACTTTCGCGGCGCCTGGGAGATCCTCACGCGCAACAACCCGTTCCCGGCAGTGGCCGGACGCGTCTGCCACCATCCCTGCGAAACCGCCTGCAACCGGATGACGGTCGACGAACCGCTGTCGATCTGCAAGCTCGAGCGCCACCTTGGCGACCTTGCCCTCGCCAACGGCTGGTCGTACCAGCCTCCCGAGGAGAGCCGCGCCGAATGCGTGGCCATCGTCGGCGGCGGCCCGGCCGGCCTGTCGGCGGCCTACCACCTGCGCATGCGCGGCTATGCGGTCACCCTGTTCGAGGCAGCCGCCGAGTTGGGCGGACTGATGCGCGACGGCATTCCGGCCTACCGCCTGCCGCGCGAGGTGCTCGATGGAGAGATCCAGCGCATCGTCGACCTCGGCGTCGAGGTGCGCTGTCGCGAACCACTGGACTCGCCCGGCGAGTTCCAGCGCCTGCGCGACGAGTTCGACGCGGTGTTCCTGGCCATCGGCGCGCGCCGCCCGAAGCGCCTGGCGCAACTCGACCATGCCCAGCCATGGGTGGTCGACGGCGCCGAGTGGCTCGCCCAGGCCAATGCCGGCGAGGTGCCCGCGCTGGGCCACCGGCTGGTGGTGATCGGCGGCGGCAGCGCGGCCATCGACGTGGCACGCAGCGCGCGCCGGGCCGGCCATGAGGTGAGCCTGCTCGCCCTCGAGCCGCAGGCGCGCATGCCGGCCCAGCGCGAAGAAGTCGAGGAGGCGCTCGAAGAGGGTGTGCGCCTGGTCGATCGGGCGATGTTGAGCGCCGCCACCTGGAGCGCCGATGCGGGCGTGGTGCTCGATTGCGTGCAGGTCGATTTCATCGCCGGCGCCGAGCGTGGGCGTTTCAGCGTCGAACCGATCGCGGGCAGCGGGTTCCGGCTCGAAGCCGATGCGATCGTGACCTCGATCGGACAGGACCCCGAACTGTCGCAGTTGCCGCCGGAACTGCCGGCGCAGGGCGGCCTGCTGCACGTCGATCGGCAACAGGCCACCGGCGTCGCGGGCGTCTACGCGGGCGGCGACGTCGCCAGCCTGGCGCGCTTCGTGACCGAGGCGATCGGCATGGGCAAGCGGGCCGCGCTGGCCATCGACGCCGCGCTGCGCGCTGCAGCGGGCGGTGTGGGCGCGGGCGCCGACGCGGGCAGCGAAGCACGACTGGCCGGGGCGCGCCTGCAAGGGCTCGGCGCACCGGTCAATGCGGTGGTGTCGCTGGAGTCGATCGCCGGCTTCTACTACCCGCCGGCGGCACGCGCGACGGTGCCGCGTCTGGACGTTGGCCAGCGCCTTGCCAGCCTGGTCGAGGTGCAGCCCGGCTTCGACCTCGAGCAGGCCCTTGCCGAGGCGCAACGCTGCTTCTCATGCGGCACCTGCATCCACTGCGACAACTGTTTCCACTACTGCCCCGACCTGGCGATCCGGCGTGTCGGAGATGGCTACGAGGTCGATGGCGATTACTGCAAGGGCTGTGGCGTGTGCGTGCGCGAGTGCCCGACCGGATCGATGGAAATGGTGGAGGAACTGCGATGAGCGACGCTGCCGGCACCACCCTGCTGCTTACCGGCAACCACGCGGTGGCCTGGGCCGCCAGGCTGGCGCGCCCGAAAGTCGCACCGGGCTATCCGATCACGCCGCAGACGCCGATCCTGGAAAAGCTCACCGAGTTCGCTGCCGAGGGCAGCTTCGATGCCGAGATCATCACGCCGGAGTCGGAGCACTCGGTGATGGCCGCCTGCATTGCAGCTTCACTGGCCGGGGTGCGCGTATTCACCGCCACGGCCTCGCAGGGCACCTTGCTGATGCACGAACTGCTGCACTATGCCTGCGGCGCCCGTGCGCCGATCGTGATGGCCAACGTCAACCGCACGGTCGCGTCGCCGTGGGCGTTCTGGCCCGACCAGACCGACAGCCTGGCGCAGCGCGACACCGGCTGGATCCAGTTCTACAGCGAGAGCGCCCAGGAATCGCTGGACACCGTGCTCCAGGCCTACCGGATCGCCGAGCAGGTGCTGGTGCCGGTGATGGTCAACCACGATGCCTTCTACGTGTCGCATTCGCTCGAGCCGGTGGCGGTGCCGTCGCAGGAGATGGTCGATGCCTACCTGCCGCCCTTCGACCCGCCGCATCGCATCGATCCGGCCAGGGTCGAGTCCTGGGGCAACGTGGTCAACCAGGAGATGTTCAACCGTCATCGGCGCGACCTCGGCGCGGCGATGGCGCGCGTGCCGGCGATCGCCCTGGCGGCCGATCGCGAATGGAACCGCC
>CAZXLV010000118.1:0-8323 GCA_964641405.1 uncultured Limnobacter sp.
GCATCTGGCCGGTCTGGTTGGCATCGTCGTCGATCGCCTGCTTGCCCAGCAGCACCAGTTGCGGCTGCTCCTTGGCGACCAGCGCCGCGAGGATCTTCGCGACGGCCAGCGGCTGCAGTTCGACCTCGGTCTGCACCAGGATGGCGCGGTCGGCCCCGATCGCCATCGCCGTGCGCAGGGTCTCCTGGCACGCCTGCAGGCCGCACGACACCGCGACGACCTCGGTGGCCACGCCCTTCTCCTTCAGGCGCATCGCTTCCTCCACGGCGATCTCGTCGAACGGATTCATCGACATCTTCACGTTGGCGATGTCGACACCGGTGTGGTCGCTCTTCACGCGCACCTTCACGTTGTAGTCGACCACCCGCTTGACGGGGACGAGGATCTTCATCGGGGCCTCATGGGGATTGGATTCATGGGGAATCAACGATTATATTGGGTTTGCAGTCAGCTCCAGTTCGGCGCGCGCTTGTCGATGAAGGCCTGCACGCCTTCCAGCGCCGACTCGTCCATCATGTTGCAGGCCATCGTCTGGCCGGCCAGTTGATAGGCGGCATCGATGCCGGTTTCCAGCTGGCGGTAGAACAGGCCCTTGCCGGCGGCAATGGCAACGGCCGGCTTGGCGCAGATCGAAGCTGCCAGCCGGCCCACTTCGGCATCGAGTTCCGTCGCGTCGACCACCCGGTTGACCAGTCCGCGCGCGGCAGCCGTCTGCGCATCGATGAATGCGCCGGTGACCAGCATCTCGAAAGCCTGCTTGCGCGACAGGTTGCGCGACAGCGCCACCGCCGGCGTGGAGCAGAACAGGCCCAGGTTGACCCCCGAGACGGCGAAGCGCGCATCGCTGCTGGCGACCGCGAGATCGCACATCGCCACCAACTGGCAGCCCGCCGCCGTGGCGATGCCGTGCACGCGGGCGATGACCGGCTGGGGCATCTGCTGGATGGTCATCATCATGCGCGCGCATTGCGCGAACAGCGTGCGGTAGTAGTCCAGCGAAGGCTGCGCGCGCATCTCGCGCAGGTCGTGGCCGGCGCAGAAGGCCTTGCCGGCCGCACCGAGCACCACCACGCGCGCCGAACTGTCGGCGGCAATCCGCTCGAGTTCGGCCTGCAGGGCATGCATCATGCCCTCCGAGAGCGCGTTGAACTGCGCCGGGCGGTTCAGGGTGAGCCGCACGATGCCGCCCTCGCGGGCGACGCTGACGAGGGGGTCCTCACCGGACGGAGTGACACTGGGGGCAACACTGGGCGCGTGCGCTGACATCGTGGGTTCCTCCGCCAATCGGCTTGAATGAGCCAATTATCGGCGCGCGTCGCCAAACATCCAAACCGGCGATTTCATCGCGCAGTCGCATCAGGTGCTTCGATTACACTCGGCCGAACCTTCACGATCCGGCAGCACGCTGCCGCTGCCAGGAATCCGCGATACATGGCTCTGGACCATATCCAGGCGGTGGCCGGCCAGGTCGGCGCCGTCGTGGTCGGCAAGCATCCCCAGATCAAGCTCGCACTGGCCTGCCTGCTCGCGCGCGGCCACCTGCTCATCGAAGACCTGCCCGGCGTGGGCAAGACCACGCTCGCACATGCGCTTTCGATCTCGCTCGGGCTGCAGTTCAAGCGCGTGCAGTTCACCAACGACCTGTTGCCGGCCGACATCATCGGCGTGCCGGTGTTCGATCGCGAACGCGCGAAGTTCGTGTTCCACCCCGGCCCCGTGTTCTCGCAGGTGCTGCTCGCCGACGAGATCAATCGCGCTTCGCCGCGGACCCAATCGGCCCTGCTCGAGGCCATGGAGGAGCGCCAGGTCTCGGTCGATGGCCAGACGATGCCGCTGCCCGAACCGTTCTTCGTCATCGCCACGCAAAACCCGCAGGACCAGATCGGAACCTTTCCCCTGCCGGAGTCGCAACTGGACCGCTTCCTGATGTGCATCGGACTCGGTTACCCCGATCCGAAGGCCGAGCGGGCGCTGCTGCAGGGCGAGGACCGGCGCATCATGCTCGATCGCCTGGCGGCGAAGATGAGCGCGGGCGAACTGCAGGCGGCCCAGCAGCAGGTGCACGAGATCCGTTGCGCGCCGCCGGTGCTCGACTACGTGCAGAACCTGCTCACCTCCAGCCGGCGCGATGCGGCCCTGTCCGAAGGCCTGAGCCCGCGCGCCGGCCTGGCGCTGGTGCGCGCCGCGCGCGCCTGGGCCATGCTCGACGGGCGCAACCACGTGCTGCCCGACGACGTGCAGGCGGTGCTGCCGGCCGTGGCGGGCCACCGCTTGCGTCCCGTCAAGGGCGGCAGCGTCTCGCACCGGGCACGCGCCGAGGTGGTCGCGAGGCTGGTCGAGGCGGTCGCGGTGCCGTGATCACGATGCCGCGCCTGAGCGGCGCGCGTGCCGGTGATCGCCACCTCACGCGACGCAACGTCTTCATCCTGCCCACGCGCGCCGGCGTGCTGTTTGCTGCAGTGCTGCTGACGATGCTGCTGGCAGCGATCAACTACCAGTTGCCGCTCGGGCACGCGCTGACTTTCCTGCTGGCTTCGGTGGCCGCCATCGGCATGCTGCACACCTTTCGCAACCTGTCGGCGCTCACCCTGCGCGCGGGGCGTGCCGACCCGGTGTTCGCCGGGCAACTCGCCGAATTCACGCTGATTGCCCGCAACGCGACGCCGCTCGAGCGCTTCGCCTTGTGCGTGCAGGCGCGCGGCATGGCGCAACCCGAGTACGTCGATGTGGCGCCGGGCGCCGAGCAACTGGTGTCGATCGCACTGCCGACCGGGCAGCGCGGCTGGATGCAGGCGCCGCGACTGAGCGTCGCCAGTACCTGGCCGCTCGGGCTGTGGCGCGCCTGGGCGGCCTGGCATCCGGCAATGCGGGTGCTGGTCTATCCGCAGCCCGAAACACCCGGGGTGGCGCTGCCGGCACGCATGGCCAACAGCGGCGAGGGTTCGCTGCACGGTGCCGGCCACGAGGACATTGCGGCGCTGCGTCCCTACGTGGCGGGTGATTCGCCGCGGCTGATCGCCTGGAAGGCCATCGCACGCAGCGGTGGCGGGGATCTGGTGAGCAAGCAGTTCGACGGCGGCGAACTGGGCGAGCTCTCGCTCGATTGGTCGTTGCTGCCGGTCTCGATGGATGACGAAGCGCGCCTGGCGCGCCTGGCGCGCTGGGTGCTCGACGCCGATGCGGCCGGCGTGCGCTACGCGCTGGTGCTGCCCGGGCGCGTCGTCGAGGCCGACGTCGGCGCTGCGCATCGCGCGCGCTGCCTCGAAGCGCTCGCCACCTGGGGCGCCTGAGCGCTCCGCCAGCCTGCGGTGCGCGCATGATCAACGGCTTGCGTTACTCCTTGCGCGCCCTCGGTGGCACGCTGGGCGCGCAATGGGAACGCGAGCGGCGCGAAACCCTGTTCCTGATGGCGCCGGTGTTGCTGTCGGTGCTGCCGCAACTGCCCCATCTGCCGTGGTGGGCGAGCACCGGCTTCATGGTGTTGTTCCTGTGGCGCCTGGGCCTGGTGCTGTCGGGTCGCTGGCTGCCGCGCGCCTCGGTGCGCTGGGTGGCAGCGATCGCATGCACCGCGGCCGTCTACGCGCACTACCAGACGCTGTTCGGTCGCGATCCGGGGATCGTGCTGCTGGTGCTCTTCCTGGGCCTGAAGCTGATGGAGATGCGCGCCCGCCGTGACCTGTTCGTGGTCATCTTCCTGTGCTTCTTCCTGCTGCTGACGGCCTTCTTCCACTCGCAATCGATGCTCACCGCCGCGCTGGTCGGCCTGGCGCTGTACGGCCTGCTGGCGGCCATGCTGACCATGCAGTACCGGCGCAACGAAGCATCGATCGGGCGCCGCTTGCGCAGTGTCGGCGTCATGATGTTGCAGGCCTTGCCGATCGCAGCGGCCATCTTCGTGCTGTTTCCGCGCCTGGCCGGCCCGCTGTGGGGGCTGCCCTCCGATGCGCTGCGTGCGCGCACCGGGCTGTCGGACGCCATGACCCCGGGCAATATCGCGCAACTGTCGGAATCCGACGAGATCGCATTCCGCGTCCGCTTCGAGGGCGCCATTCCGCCCACCGCCGACCTGTATTGGCGCGGCCCGGTCTTCGGCAGCTTCGACGGCCTCACCTGGCGCGCCATGCACGCCGGCACCGGCCCGCCGCCGGCGCCGCGCATCGACCCGGTCGAGGCGGCCGGCACGCCCGTGCGCTATACCGTCACCCAGGAACCGGGCATGCACAACTGGGTCTTCGCGCTGGAGATGCCGATCGACATCGAAGCCACCGACGGCGCAACGCTGCGGCTGCGATCCGATCTGCAACTGGTCGCGTCCACGCCACTCGGCACGCGCACGCGCCACCAGCTGGTCTCGAACACCCGCTTTCGCGTCGGCCTGAACGAAACCGCGCAGTCGCTGCACAACTGGCTCGAATTGCCCGCCGGCTTCAATCCGCGCACGCTGGCGCTGGCCAGGCGCTGGCGCGACGAAGCGCTCGGCGAACGGCAAGGGGTCGAGCGCGTGCTCGCGATGTTCCGCAGCCAACCGTTTCGCTACACGCACCAGCCGCCGCTGCTCGGGCGCGACAGCGTCGATGATTTCCTGTTCGAGACGCGCGCCGGGTTCTGCGAGCACTACGCCGGAGCATTCGTGGTGCTGATGCGCGCGCTGGGGGTGCCGGCGCGCGTGGTCACCGGCTACCAGGGCGGCGAGCGCAATCCGGTCGACGGCTACTGGCTGGTGCGCCAGGCCGATGCGCACGCCTGGGCCGAAGTGTGGCTGGCCGGTGCGGGTTGGGTGCGGGTCGACCCGACCGGCGCAGTCGCGCCCCAGCGCATCGAGCGCGGACTGCGCCTGGCCGCCGATCGTTTCGCCGACGACGCTGCGGGCACCGTGCAACCGCTGCTGCGCCGACTGCGCTTCAACCTGGATGCGATCGGCAACGCCTGGAACCAGTGGGTGCTGTCCTACGATCGCAGCCGCCAGCAAAACCTGCTGGCACGCCTCGGGATTGCCGCCGGGGACTGGCAACGCCTCGCCGCGCTGCTGGCGACCGTACTGGCCGCCCTGCTCGGCGCCGTGGCCCTGCTCACCCTGCACCCCAGCCGCCCGCGCGACCCGGTCGAGCGCGCCTGGCTGGCATTCTGCGATCGACTCGCCGCAGCGGGACTGGCGCGCATGCGGCATGAAACCGCTTCGGCCTACCTGGCACGCATTGCGCGCGCGCTCGAACCCGCGCAACGGGCCGAGGCGCGACGCATCGTCGCGGCCTACGAAGCACTGCGCTACGCGAGCGCCGAACCCGATCGTGAAGCCGTGCGACACTTGCGCAACTCGGTGCGGGCCTTCAGGCCTTGAAGCCAGGTTTCCGCGATGCTCCCTTGCGCGTTTTTCCCCGTGCCTTGCCCGGTGTCTTGCCCCGTGTCCTGCCCCGTGTCCTGCCCCGCAATTCCCGCCGCACGCCGCCTGCAGCCCCTTATCGCCCGCCCGCTGGTGACGCCGCCGGCACGGGCGTCGCGGCTTGCCCGCGTGCCACGATCCGGCTGCGCGCGGCGGCTTGCGCAAGCGCTCCTGCCGGTCCTGCCGGCACTGCTCACGCTGGCCATGCTGGCCATGCTGGCGTCGGGCAGCGCGCAGGCAGGTCCACGCGCGGGCGAGACGCGTGCCGGCGAGTCCGCCGCAGCCGCGTCCGGCTATGCCGAACGGCCCGAAGTGCGCAACTTCATCGACGAAATGGTGGCCCAGCACGGCTTCGCCACTGCCGAACTGTCGACGCTGTTCACGCAGGCGCGCTACAGCGCCGACGCGGTGCGCCTGATCTCCCCGGCAGCGCCGACCTTCAAGCGCTCCTGGCACGCGTATCGCGCACGTTTTCTCGATGCGCTGCGCATCCGCGAAGGCCTGCGCTTCTGGAGCGAGAACGAAGCCTGGCTTGCATTCGCCTCGGCGCTCTACGGCGTGCCGCCCGAGATCGTGGTGGCGATCATCGGCGTGGAGACGATCTACGGTCGCATCACCGGCAACTTCCGCGTGCTCGACGTGCTCAGCACCCTTGCCTTCGACTATCCGCCGCGCGCGCCGTACTTCCGCAGCGAACTCGAGCAGTACCTGCTGTTCGCCCGCGAATCGGCAGTCGACCCCGCGGCGCTGCGCGGCTCGTTCGCCGGCGCGATGGGGCTGCCGCAGTTCATGCCCGGCAGCATCCGCCGCTTCGCGGTCGACCTGGACGGCGACGGCCATATCGACCTGCAATCGAATCCGGCCGACGCCATCGGCAGCGTGGCCAGCTTCCTGGCCCAGCACGGCTGGCGCAGCGGCGAGCCGGTGCGCTTCACCATGCGCGCCGAGAGCGAGCAAAGGCTCGCGCCGCTGATCGAGGCCGGCATCGAACCGCGCTACACGCTCGACGAACTGGCCGCCTACGGGGTCAGCGCCACCGAAGCGGTGCCGGCGGAACTGCCGCTGGCGCTCATCGACCTGCCCAATGCCGACGCGCCCGCCAGCTACTATCTCGGCGCGCCGAACTTCTACGTGATCACGCGCTACAACCGCTCGAGCTTCTACGCGATGGCGGTCTACGAGTTGTCGCGCGCGCTGCTGGCCGGGCGCTGACAAGGATGCATCATGGCTCGATCGGGCGCGCCGGATGGCGCCCGCGCGCGGCCATCAGCACCCCGGTAGCCACGATCAGCACGATGCCCAGGATCGCGACGGCATCCGGAAACTGCCCGAAGAACAGCAGGCCGAACAGCACCGCCGCAGCCGGGTGGGCGTAGCCGATCGGCGCCAGCGCCGCGGCCGAGCCGTGCTCGTAGGCGCGCACCAGCAGCAGGTGGCCGAAGGCGCCGACCACTCCGGTGGCAACGAACAGCAGCGCCTGCCAGCCGCTTTGTGGCAACTGCCACTGCGACGGCGCAGCGACGCTGAGCAAGCCGGCCGCCACCAGCGCGCCGATGAACAGCGTCGCCAGGCCGTTGTCGACCCCGGTCAGCAACCGCGTGAGCAACTGGTAGCCCATCACGAACACCGCCGCCGCCAGCGGCAGCAGGGCCGGCCAGCCGAACAGCGCGCCGCCCGGACGCACGATCAGCAGCACCCCGGCGAAACTCGCCGCCAGCGCCCACCAGGTGCCGCGGGGGGCCCGCTCGCCGAGCCACAGGACCGCGCCCACGGTGACCAGGATCGGCGCGATCGCCATGATCGCGGTCGCCTCGGCCTGCGGCATCCTGGCCACGCCGGAGAAGAAGCACACCGAAGACAGGCCGAGGCAGGCCCCACGCACGAACTGCAGGTGCGGGCGGCGACTGCGCAGCAGTGCGCGCCCCATGCGCGGCGCGTAGATAGCCGCCATCACCGCCACGTGGAATACGTAGCGCGCCCAGGCGACGAGCAGCGGATGGTGGGTCTGCGACAGGTACTTGGCCATGCTGTCGAGCAGCGCGAACGAGATGCAGGCGCCCACCAGCAGGGCGATGCTGCGCAGCGACGAGGCAGACGTGCGCACGCAACTCAGGCGGGAAACACCCCGGTGGAGAGGTAACGGTCGCCACGGTCGCAAGCGACGAACACGATGGTCGCATTCTCGACGCTGGCAGCCAGGCGCAGGGCGATGCTGCAGGCGCCGGCAGCCGAGATGCCGCAGAACAGGCCCTCCTCGGCCGCCAGGCGGCGCGCCAGCGCCTCGGCCTCGGCCTGGGTCACCGATTCGAGCCGATCGACGCGGGCGTGCCGGTAGATCTTCGGCATGTAGGCTTCGGGCCACTTGCGGATGCCCGCGATGGAGGATCCCGCGGCCGGCTCGGCGCCGATCACCACCACGGCGGGATTGCGCTCCTTCAGGTAGCGCGACACGCCGGTGATGGTGCCGGTGGTGCCCATCGCCGACACGAAGTGCGTGATGCGTCCGCCGGTTGCCTCCCAGATCTCGGCGCCCGTACCCTCGTAGTGCGAGATCCAGTTGTCATCGTTGGAGAACTGGTCGAGCACGTGCCCGCGCCCCTCCTCATGCATGCGTGCGGCGAGGTCGCGCGCACCCTCCATGCCCTGCTCCCGGCTGACCAGCACCAGTTCGGCGCCGTAGGCCTTCATGGCCTGGCGACGCTCCAGGGTCTGGTTCTCGGGCATCACCAGCACCATCCGGTAGCCGCGCGCGGCGGCCACCATCGCCAGTGCGATGCCGGTGTTGCCCGAGGTGGCCTCGAGCAGGGTATCGCCGGGCCGGATCTCGCCGCGCGCCTCGGCGCGCGCGATCATCGCCAGCGCGGGACGGTCCTTGACCGATCCGGCGGGGTTGTTGCCCTCGAGCTTGGCGAGCACCACGTTGCCGCGGCGCGCGCCATCGTC
>CAZXLV010000119.1:0-8276 GCA_964641405.1 uncultured Limnobacter sp.
GGTCCGAGTACATCGTGTCCACCACGCCGAGCGTCGGAAAATCGTATTTGTTGTTGTTGGTGGTCAGGCCCTGGTAGAAGGTCTGCTCCGCGATGTGATCATCACGCATCTGGCCAGGACCGCCCAGCGAGTCGACCTTGACGCCGGCCATGGCGGCGGCAACCTCCTCGGTCTTCGGCCATGCGTTCTTCGCCTTGTACGCACGTTCGACTCCCGCCTTGTAGACCTGCATCGCAAAGTAGGCGCGGTCTGCTTCCCAGTGCGGATAGTCCTTGTACTTGTCGTAATAGTCGGCGACGAACTCCTTTTGCAGCGCCGAGCCTTTCGCGAGGTCGAAGTAGAGCGTGTTGTGGCCGAAGATCATGCCTTCGGGCGTGAACGCTTTCTTGAGCGCGGTGAACTGGAACCCGGCGGCCGGAAAGACGAAGCGAGTTCCTTCCATCAGGCCCGCCGAATGCGCGGTGCGCATGAACACCGGCAGGTCGGCGAACAGCAGCGAGGAGAAAACCAGGTCGGGCTTGGCGGCCTTGAGTGAAGCCACGTGCGAGGTCAGGTCGAGTGTTCCCACCTTCGGCCATTGTTCGGCGACAACCTCGGTTTCGACGCCGAATTTCTTCAGCAGCGCCAGGAAGGCGGCCCAGTTGTTGCGGCCATACGAATAATCCGGATTGATGCCGGCGATCCGCTTGAACTTGCCCTTCCAGTACTTGATCGCCAGCAAGGAGCTCATCACCGCTTCGCACTCGTTGTCCGTGCTGCGAAACACATACTGCGGCTTCGGCATCGTCTCCTTCACACCGTCCTGGGTGGTGCCGTCCCAGTAGATGGTCAGGGCCTTCAAGTCCTCGGCGGCCGGCCCCATTGCCAGGCCGACTCCCGAAGAGACGATCCCCTGCACACAGTCGACCTGGTCCTGCAGGACCAGCTTGCGCAGCCGCTCGATCGACTCCTTGGGGTTGGTCTCCTCCTGAACGACCAACTCGACCTTGCGGCCCGCGATGCCGCCGGCCGCGTTGATCTTGTCCACGGCGAACATCGTGCCGCGCAAGCCACAGACCCCGATCGTGCCCGCTATCCCGGCCTGGGGCGCAAGAATCCCGACCCGCAGAGGACGGTTCTGGGCCAGGGCCGGAAAACCCAGGAGCGAAATGGGTGCGGCGGCAAGCCCGGCCTTGCCCAAAGTGGTGAGTACATTCCTCCTGCTGGCTCTCATGTCATCCTCCTTGGAATCGTTCCTGCGGATGTGCTCCGCTGCGCTTCTTTGAATGGCCCGACGTCCCGGATACGGCCCGGGCATCGAGCGGCGACGGCACACTATAAAGACTGTCTTCACAGCGCGCAACCGATAATATCGCACAGGGATACGTGTAATATATGAGCTGAATCAAGTCGTGGGAGCCCGGATGTACGCGTTGCGTCGCTGGTCGGTGAGGAACGCGAGGGCGCTGGAATTCGCCTACCGCTTGCTCGACCGACTCCTGGTGCGACTGGGTCCGCTGGCGAAGTTGATCGGTTACGACCGACTGGAGCGGCCCGTTGCACTCATCGAGCGCACGGCCAAGGGCTTGTTGTTCGATTGCACCATGTGCGGCGCCTGCCTGCTTTCCTCCAACGGCATGGCATGCCCGATGAACTGCCCCAAAGGCATGCGCAACGGGCCGTGCGGCGGTGTGCGACCGAACGGCAACTGCGAAGTCCTCGCCGACATGCCCTGCGTATGGGTGGAAGGCTGGAAGGGGGCGCAGCAGATGCGCACACCGTACGTTCCGCAGGCTGCCAATCCGCCACTCGAACACCAGTACGTGGGCAAGTCCAGCTGGCTGCGCGTGGCGCGGCAGCAACCGTGGCCTCCTGCCCTGCTCACGCAGGCGCCGCAATCGGCCTTGCCGTCATCCTCGGGGCGGCTCGAAGCGCTGCTGCGCGCCGGCACCTTCGTGACCACCTCGGAATGCTCGCCGCCCGATTCGGCCGACCCCGATGACGTGCTGCGCCTGATCCGGCACTACGAGGGCCACGTCGACGCCCTCAACGTGACCGATGCGCCAAGCGCACACTGCCACATGTCCAGCATGGGCGTCTCGCTGATCCTGGCGCGCGCCGGCTGGGAACCCGTCATGCAGATGACCTGTCGCGACCGCAATCGCATCGCCATACAGGGGGACATTCTCTCGGCCGCGGCACTTGGCCTGCACAACCTGTTGTGCCTGACCGGAGACGGAATCGGCAGCGGCGACGATCCGGGGGCAAAGCCGGTATTCGACCTGGACGCGGTGTCGCTTCTGGATACCGCGCGGCGCCTGCGCGACGACGGACTGTATCGCTCCGGACGCAAGCTCGGCGCACGACCCCGCCTGTTTCTCGGCGCAGTCGAAAATCCGTTCGTACCGCCATTCGACCTGCGACCGATGCGGCTCGCAAAGAAGATCGCTGCCGGCGCACAGTTCGTGCAAACGCAGTACTGTTTCGACGTGGCCGCGCTTGCGCGCTACATGGAGCGGGCACGGGACGAAGGACTGGACACTCGATGCTTCATTCTGGCCGGTGTGGGGCCGCTGGCTTCTGCGCGCAGTGCACGCTGGATGCAAACGCACGTGCCCGGCGTGCACATTCCTGATGAATTGATCCGGCGCCTCGAGCAGGCCCGGGACGCCGAGGCGGAGGGTGTCGACATCTGCGTCGAAATCATCGAGCAAGTGCGCGCAATCAAGGGAATTGCGGGCATTCATCTGATGGCTCCCAAACGGGAGCATCTCATCGGGGCAATCGTCCACGCCGCCCGACTGCGGGACGAACGCACCGCGACATAGAACCAGGACGGAGGCATGAAAATGGGGCTCGCAGGTTTGAAGATCATCGGAGAGCGCATCAACCCGGGGTTTCGCTCGACCAAGGCGCTGTTCGACAATGAAGATCTGCCCGGTATCCAGGCCCTGGCGTTGCGACAGGCGCAAGCGGGCGCAACCTACCTGAACGTCAATGCCGGAACCAAGGCGCTCGAGCAGCCGCAGTTCTTCGCCGAGGTAGTGCGCTGCATCCAGGCTGTGGTCGACATCCCCTTGTCGCTCGACTGTCCGGACCTCAAGGTGCAAGCCGTCGCACTCGAGGCCTATGACATCGACAAGGCGGGCGGCCACAAGCCGATCATCAATTCGATTTCCGAGTCACGCTGGGAACTGGGCGAATGCCTGCGCGTGCGCCCCTGCAAGGTGATCCTGATGTCGTCCGAGCAGCGCGTGGACGGACGCGTCGTGGCGAGCCGGACCGGATCCGATGTGCGCGAATCGGCGCGCAGCATGGTGAGACGCCTGCGAGAGGCACATCCGGGGATGACCAACGATGACTTTCTCATCGATGTATCCGTGTGCACGCTGGCGGCCGACGCGGAAGGCATGCTTCCGATGGCACTCGAGGGAGTAGGCCTGATCCACGGTGATCCCGAACTCGCAGGGGTGCACATCATGGGCGGGCTGTCGAACCTGGCGCAGCACCTGCCCGCCCGGGGAGCCCATGGCGAGGATCTGGTCCATCAGCTCGAATGCGCGTTCCTCACGGTGGCAATGCCCCTGGGTTTCGATACGGTGCTGGGCACCCCGTGGCGAGGATACGAACTGCTGCCCGAAGACAACTTCGTGCTCAAACAGTTTCGCCACATCATCGGATTGCGTGGAAGCGATGCCCTGGCTTCCGTAATCGACCTGTACATGCCGGCAGAATGAAATCGCTCATAGCTGACCGTCATTTCGACGGCGAGCGTTACCGCGAGGAACCGGCGACGATCGTGATCGACGCTGGCCGCATCATCGACGTGCTGGCAGGCGAGCATGCAATCGGTGACCCCATGGGACGGCACGCGTTCGTCATGCCGGGCCTGGTAGACGCGCATTGCCATCTCTTCCTGAATGGCGCCGACCTCGATCTCGCCCGGCGGGCGGAGTACCTCAATGCCACGCTCGACGCCATGCTGGCGACGGCTCGCGAGAACCTGGAGCGTTGCCTGTCGCATGGCGTCACGCTGGTTCGCGACGCGGGCGACCGATACGGCGTGAATCATCGCATTCGAGCCGAGTCTTCGACGTGTACCGTGCGCTCGGCCGGCATTGCACTACGGCGTCCCAGGCGCTACGGGTCGTTCATGGCGCGTGAAGTGACGACAGTCGAGGAAGTGCGCGCGGCGGTGCGCGAACTGGCTGCCGACTCCGACGACCTGAAGATCATCCAGACGGGCATCATCGATTTCGAATCAGGTGTGGTCAAGGGCGAGCCCCAGTTCGACCTCGAGGCATTGAGCCTGATTGTCGGACTGGCGCACGAAGCGGGAATCCGGACCTTCGCGCATTGCAGCGGTACCGAGGGCATCCGTGTCGCCGTTGCCGCCGGTGTCGACTCGATCGAGCACGGATTTTTCATGACCAGGGAGCTTCTGCGCGAGATGGCCGATCGTGGAACGGCCTGGGTTCCGACCTTTTCCCCGGTGGATTTCCAATGGCGCCGTCCCGAGGTGGTGGGCTGGAGCGAACCGACGGTGGCCACGCTGCGCGGCATTCTGGATGGTCATCGCGAACACGTGGCCATGGCTGGCGACCTGGGCGTCCACCTGGTCGCCGGCTCGGACGCCGGCAGCCTGGGGGTCGATCACGGGGACGGGCTGATTCGCGAAATTCTGTATTTTCTCGATTGCGGAATTGCCATGGATCGCTCGTTGTACGCGGCCAGCACGCTGCCGCGCCGCCTGTGGGGCGCCGAGTCGGCGGGTATCCGGCGCGGACAGCGCGCCGAACTCACCCTCCTGGCCGGGGACCCGTTCGTCGATCGCGAGGCCTTGCGCAAGGTGACGGGGGTGGTGTCCGATGCACGTTCTTCAAGGGGGAGCCCATGATTGCGGTCATTTTCGAGGTATGGCTGGCGGACGGTCGCAAGGAGGAATACCTGTCGATTGCGGCGGGGTTGCGTCCACAACTCGAACAGATCGATGGTTTCATCTCGGTGGAGCGGTTTACGAGCCTGACGGATCCGAAGAAGATCCTCTCGCTTTCGTTCTGGCGCGACGAGGCCTCGGTCCAGCGTTGGCGCGCGCAAGAGGCGCACCGCCTGGCCCAGAAAGCCGGCCGGGGCGGCGTGTTCAGCGACTACAAGCTACGGGTGACTTCAGTCTCCCGAGACTACGGAATGCAGGATCGGGATCAGGCGCCACAGGACAGCCGCCAGGTCCACGGTTGACCGATCCGGCCCGGCCGGGTTCGCTCAATTCACACCGGGGGAAACGGCAGCGGAGTCGCTCTTTCGTGCCGTCGACGACGGAACGCCCTCGCCCGCCCGCATGAACATGTCGGCGCTGATTTCCCCGCCGGGCCCGACCACGACGAATTCGTCGTCACGCTCGGCACCGTCACGGGTGACACGCAGCATCTCGTCGATCAACTGCGTCGTGCCGATCGTCTCTTCGTATTCCATTCCGAAACGCTCGAGGCAGAACGCTGCAATCTTCATGGCTTCCGGTCGGCAGGCGTCCAGTTCCTCCTGGGAGAATCCCACCACGCACAGCTTGCGGTAGTGCTTGTACTTCATCTCCACCAGGTAGTCTGCGGTTTCCTGATCGTAGTCCCGCACGTAGTCCAGGTAGTCGGTCAGCGGTTCGTCCCTGGCATCGATCCAGCCCTTGGTCAGGTAGTACGTATTGGGGCTGGCAAAGAAGCGCTGCACGTAGCGCTGGTGCGAACCGAGAAACATCGTGACGCAGTCGTGCATGCGGGGAATGACCAGCGTATGGGATCGTGATTTCACGCCTACCAGGCCGTTGCCGCACAGCCCATACCCGATCAGGATGAACGACGGCCGCTCGATCTCGTCGATGCACTGCTGGAGGCTTTCCGCAAGCTTCTTGGGCGTGTTGTGCAGGATGATGTCCAGCCACGTCACCGGTACGTCGGGCGGCAGGCGCGAGCCGAGCAGATGCTTCATGACGCCACAGGCGATCACGACGGTGTTCGGTGTACCCATCCTCGCTCCCGTGTCGATTTCGTGCGGTCGTTCACGCCAGCGGCGCCGGCGCCAGTTCGGTGTGGTCGATGAACAGGTCCTGGAAGTCGGTACGCCCGCTCAGTTCCAGCACCGTGATGCGACGCGCCAGGGTCACGGCGCGGCGACGGTGGTGCCGGTTGAACAGTGCCATGCGGGCGCCGTCGCCGGCAGCGTTGCCGATCGAGCGTATGCGCTCGACCGGCAGTGGCGGAACCAGGCCGATGTTCAGGATGTCTTCGGGGTTCAGGTGATTGCCGAAGGTGCCGGCGAGATAGATGCAATCGATGTCCCTGACACCGCTCTCTCCGAGCAGGATCTCGATTCCCGCGCGCAGCGCAGACTTGCCGAGTTGCACGTTACGCACGTCCTGCTGGGTCAGCACGATGTCGCGGCCGGTCTGCGAGCGCGATGACGGCACGAGCAATATCTCGTCGGCGCGCTTGTCGGCACTGCCGTTGAGTGCCGGATGCCGATCGGAATTCGCCAATGCGCCGTCGACCGAGATCAATCCGGCACTGACCAGCGCGGAAACCGCCGACATCACGCCCGAGCCGCACATGCCGATCGGGCGCGAGCCCTCGCCCTTCCTGCTTGCCTCGATGGCGGCGTACTTGATCCGATCGCCCGAATCGACCCAGACACGCTCGATCGCTCCCGGAGCCGCACGCATGCCGCAACGGATGTGGGCACCCTCGTACACGGGACCGGTGGCGCAGGACGTCGCCGACAATTGCCCATGATGCGCCAGCACGACCTCGCCGTTGGTACCGATATCGACCAGCAGGTGCGTCCCTCGATAGAATTCGGAACCGCGCGTCAGCAACGCCGCGAGCGTATCTCCGCCGATGTAGCCGCTCACCATCGGGAAGATGAACGTTCGGGCCCGACGCGAGATGGAGAGTCCGAGCGTGGCCGCCTCGACTTCCACGCCTTCGGACCACACCGGCTGATAGGGGCCGCGCCCCAGGGGCTCCGGGTTGATGCCGAGCAGGATGTGCTGCATGGTCGGGTTGCCGACGATCACGGCATCGACCACGTCGTCCGGCACGACACCGCTGGTCGTGCACGCATCCTCGATCAGAAGGTTGAGTTCCGCGACGACCAGTTGCTGCATGGTCGGCAGGGTGCCCGGGTCCTTCTGGATGTGCGTCATGCGGGAGATGACGTCCTCGCCGTACATTCCCTGCGGATTTGCCGCAGTGCGCATGGCGAGGATTTCGCCGCTGGCCAGGTCGCACAGAAACACGACCATCGATGTCGTGCCGATATCGACCGCCACGCCGCACATGCGCTCCTGACGGCCCGCCCGCAGGCGGATGACCGTGCGCTCGCGACACAGCGTCGCAGTGACGACGCGGGCCGAATCGAAACCACGGTTGAGCGAAAAATCGGCAACGACATCCAGCGGCAGGCTGACCGTCGACCTGCCGGTCGCGCGCTCGATCGCTTCGCTGATGCGGTTCGCCAGAGGCCGGGACGGCAGAGCGCTGCCGCTCTCGACTTCGGCCACGACCTGCGAGGTGATCGGCCTCGCGGCCACGCGCGTCACCGTGAACGGCTTCCTCGGCGCGTTCTTGACCGCCAGGCTTTCGGGAGGAATCGAAACGGTGATGTCGCCGGTGACCTCACACGCGCAGGCGAGGCGGAAGGTCTGGCCATCGATCCCTTCCGGCAGCAGCGCCCGTTCGGCCGCACCAGGTTCACCGAGGCTGTCGGCACCCGCCGACGCGGGGTCGATCTCAACCACGCAACTGCCGCATTTGCCGCGGCCGCCGCAGATCGACTTGATGCCGATTCCTGCCTTCCAGGCCGAGGAAAGCAACTGATCCCCGTCGTGGACCTCGATCGTGCGTAGATCAGGCAGAAAGGTAATGCGAGGCATGACGGGACGAGGGTGCGGGTGATCCGGCAAACGTGTCATGCGCCCGACACGGCGTCCGGATCACAATGCACTCACTTGTATGGGCCGTATTTCCGGATTGCCTCGGACATCGCCATCACGTTCTCGGTCTTGCAATAGTCCGTGATGCTGTTCGCGCTGGAGATCATGTAACCGCCGCCCTTGCCGATCTTCTCGATCCGATCGCGCACCTCCGCTTCCACCTCCTCCACGGTGCCGGTGGGAAGGGTGTAGTCCAGGTCGATGTTGCCGACGATGCAGACCTTGTCGCCGTATTCGCGCTTCAGGCGGTTGATGTCCATGGCTGCGGGCTGAACCGGATGGATGGCGCTCATGCCGAGCGTGACGAGGCCATCGA